>CAYPOZ010000131.1:0-7312 GCA_964412415.1 uncultured Isosphaeraceae bacterium
GATACGGTGAACGTGGCCGCAACGACGGGCGATGGGCTTGCCATCGCAGGCGCGTGGGACATCGTGCCCGAGCGGGCCCAGGCGCTTGTGGGCCTGCATGGCGGCAAGGCTACGCAGAGCCTCGTCGGGCTCCTGAAGATGCCCGGCGTGGATGCCGTGGCGATCGCTGTCCCCAATGACCTCCACAAGGACTGCGCTATCGCGGCGCTCGATGCGGGCAAGCACGTGCTTCTGGAGAAGCCGATGGCGCTGAGCGCCGCGGAGTGCGACCAGATCAACGCAGCAGCCGCACGCGCAGGCACCGTGCTTCAGGTTGGCTTTGTCTCCCGCGGGGCGCCGGCGAGTGCCACAGTCAAGCACTTCATCGATGCGGGGCGCTTTGGACGCATCCATCACATCAAGGCAAGCCTCTACCGCAGGCGAGGCATTCCGGGGCTCGGCGGCTGGTTCACCACCAAGGCGCGTTCCGGCGGTGGGCCGCTCATCGACCTCGGCGTGCATGTGCTCGACCTCTCGCTTCACCTTGCGGGATACCCGCGTCCGCTGCGGGCGAGCGGTGCCACATGGAGCCTTTTCGGGCACCCCATCAAGGACTACCGCTACACGTCGATGTGGGCGGGTCCGCCACACGCGACTGGCACGTTCGATGTCGAGGACGCGGCGCACGCGCTGGTGCGCTGCGAAGGCGGCCTGACAATCGAGCTCAACGTGACGTGGGCCACCAACATGCCGGTGAACTCGCTGCGCGACGGCATCGCCGTGTGGGGCGACCGTGCGGGCGCGTGGTTTGACGTGTTCGGCTCGGAGGTGACGATCGCCACGGAAGAGGAGGGGCGGCTCGTCGACGTGCGGCCCCTGTTCAACGCAGACAAGCCGATGGACCAGGCATGGGATGCGCAGTACGCGCAGTTCATCGCCGCGGTGCGCGATGGGATCCCGCCGCACGCAAGTGGCGCGCAGGGCCGCACTCTGCAGGCGACGATCGACGCGATCTACGCGAGCGCCGACGCCGGCCGTGAAGTGGATGTTCAGCACGGCGGATGAGCGTCCGCCAGTGACCCGCGCGAGCGTCGAGATGGACAATCAGAACGCGTGCTAGGCAGCCGCCCGTGACCCGCGCGAGCGTCGCGCGGGCACGTGGCGGCCGCTCATCATGCGGACCGCTGTACCCCCGTACGTCAGTTGCCGCCGCTGAAGGTGCCTGACTCGTAGGCCTTGAGCGTGGCCTCGAGGCTTTCCTTCATGGGCCCGTCGCCTGCAGCGGCGACTGCGCGCTTCTGGGTCGCGATCGCCTGGGCGCGGTCGCCCTTTTCCCAGTATGCGCGGGCCAACGTATCGAGGACCGCGCCGTCATCCGATGCCGATGATGCGGCCGCTGCCTGCGCCACCTCGAGCGCGAAGTCAACGTCGCGCACCTTCACGCTCTTGTCGTCGAGCGTGTACCAGGCGATCTGGTTCAGGATCTGAGCCGGAGGCTTGGAGGCGAGGATCTCCCGTCCGAACGCGTATCCAGCCTCTGGCTTGGCGGCAGGCCCAACGAGGATCTCGAACTTGCGCGCGCGCATCGCGAGGCTGCGCTCGCCGCCGGTGGCGATGAGGCCATCGAGAGTCTCAAGGACAGGCGCCCACTCGCCGCTCTCGCGTGCGGCCGCCATCTTCGCCATGAGGCCGCGCTGGGCCTGCGAGAACGCGATGCCGGCGAGGAAATCAGCCTTCGCTGCAGGCACGTCCCACGTCCCCGCAACGACAGCCTCAAGCGGCGCATCCATCGACATCGGGTGGCCGATCCACTGGACGACGCCATCCTTGACGATGAAGGAGCAGGGGATGCCGCGCTGCTGCGCTGGCTTCATGTACTGGTCCTTGGTCGACGCGTCTGGATCTGTGCCGAGCGTGTACTTGGTCTTCTCGTCCCACTCCGGCTTCGCGAGGAACTCGCGCACGGTCGACTCGTCCTCGTCGCTGATGCCGAGCACGGTGACACCGCGGTCGGCGTACTGCTCCTGGACCTTTGAGATGTGCGGCATGCTCGAGCGGCAAGGCCCGCACCAGGTTGCCCAGAACTCCACCACGTACGTCTTGCCGGTCTCGAACCCCGAAGGCGCTGATCCCTTGATCCAGTGCGCCACGTCGGGGAAGGGGACCGTGGAGCCGGGGAACACGGTCGGATCCGCATCTGCCGGCTTCGGGGCCGCCGTTGCAGGCATGATCGGCGTCGCGGGGACGATCTTCGCCCTTGGCGGCACCGTGGGCGCATCGGACTGGAGAAGGAACATCGAGGCAAGCGCAAGTTCGATCATGCGCGGGATCGTAGCGCAGCCGCTATAAACCTCCCCCATGGCAGCACAGGTCATCGACGGCAAGGCCCTGGCAGCCCGGGTGCGTGCGGACGTGACGGCGCGCATCGCGTCAAGCGATCGGCGGGCACGGCTCGACGCGGTGCTCGTGGGCGATGACCGATCCGCGGCGCTCTACGCCGAGAGCCAAGCGCGCACATGCGGCGAGGTCGGCATCGACTACCACCTTCACCGCCTTCCCCAGGGGGCGACCTACGACGACGTTGCGGGCCGGGTGCTGCTGCTCTCGTCGGAGGATGCGGTGCGCGCGATCATGGTGCACATGCCGCTGCCTGCGGGCATCGACATGGAGCGAATCCAGTCGCTGATCGCGCCGGAGAAGGACATCGAGGGCGTCAATCCCGCGAACATCGGCAACGTGGTGTACGGGCGCCGGAGCCTGGTTCCGTGCACGGCGCTCGCGGTGCTCGAGATGATCGAGTCGACGGGCGTCGCGCTCAAGGGTGCGCGCTGCGTCGTCGTTGGCGCAAGCAACATCGTCGGCAAGCCGATCGCGGTGCTGCTGATGCGCGAGGAGGCGACAGTGATCAGCGCCAACAAGTTCACGCGCGAGCTGCCCGAGCTGGCGCGATCAGCAGATGTACTGGTCGCCGCTGCAGGTGTGCCCGGACTCGTCACGCGCGAGTGGGTGAAGCCCGGTGCAGTGGTTGTGGATGTCGGCATCAACCGTGTCGCGGGACCGGACGGCGTCGTGCGCACGGTGGGCGATGTCGATCCTGCAGCGGGCGATGTTGCGGGATGGCTCTCGCCAGTTCCCGGCGGTGTCGGCCCGATGACGGTGGCGATGCTCCTTCGCAACGTGTGCGAGGCGGCCCTACGCGAGTGACCTGCTCAGGCCGCGGACGGTCAGAGCCCGCGCACCGGCGTGCCCGGGAAGAGCCGGTCAAGGGCCTCGAGGTAGCGGGCTCGCGTTCCCTCCACAACACGCGCAGGAAGCAGCGGTCCGGGTGGCTCCTTGCGCCACATGCCCTTCGACACGAGCTCGAGCAGGTGGTTTCGGAGGAACTGCTTGTCGAAGCTGGGCTGGTCGCGCCCGGGCGCGTATCCCTCGGCTGGCCAGTACCTGCTCGAGTCCGGGGTGAGCACCTCGTCGATGAGCAGCAGGTCGTCGGTCGGCGTGCCATCACGGCCGCGCGTGTGCCCGAACTCGAACTTGGTATCGGCAAGCAGAAGGCCGCAGCTCGATGCATGGGCCGCCGCGACGCGGTAGATCCGCAGCGTGAGCTCACGCAGCCGCTCCATCAGCGGGCCGCCCACGAGCTCGCAGGCGCGGTCAAAGGAGATGTTCTCGTCATGTCCCTGATCGGCCTTTGTCGCGGGCGTGAAGATCGGCTCGGGAAGGCGCTCGCACTCGCGCAGGCCAGGTGGCAGCGGCACACCGCACACCGTGCCGCGCTCGCGGTACTCGGCCCATCCGCTGCCGGCGAGGTACCCGCGCGCCACGCACTCGATCGGGACCACCCGTGCCGCACGGCACACCATCACGCGGCCCTCGAGGTGCGCGCGCACCGCATCAGGCACATCCAGCGCGGGCACGTCAAGCGACAGCACGTGATCGCGCACGATGCTGTGCTGGCGCAGCAGGGCGAACCACGCGGCGCTCATCGCGGTGAGCATCCTGCCCTTGCCCGGGATCCCGGTGGGCATCACGACGTCGAATGCGCTGATGCGGTCGGTGGCCACCACAAGGACGCGAGGTCCGTCGGCATCCGGCGAAAGGTCGTAGAGGTCGCGCACCTTGCCCTGGCGGCGACCGGGCAGCGGCAGCCGCGTCGCGAACACGGGGCGCGAGCGGCCATCCGCGCGGGCATCTGCAGGAACGTCGTTCGCACGCGCGCGTGACTCCGCCTGTCTCATCGGCGCGGAGTGTACGAGCGGGCTCCCGCGCGATGGCATGTGCGGCAGTGATGCGCCGTGATGGGGCGCGCGTCGGGAGGGACGCGACCCGAGGGTGTGGTGCGGAACGGACCGATGCGCGTGGTGGATGCGCGGGCGCCGATACACTTCGCTCCCCCTCGGGTGCACGATGATCCGCTTCACGGTGAGCCAGGATTCGGCAGCCGCGCCCATCGATCCGGCGCGCTCGTGCCTCTTTGGCGTGGATGACCATCCGGTCGGCGGATCGGTCCGCGCCACGCGAGGGGAGCTTGTGGTCGACACGGACCATGCGGGATCCCTGGCGCTGTGCGTGCCGTGGGACGCGGGGCCGATGGGCCGACTGATGCTGCAGACGTGCCTGCTCGAGCAGCGCGAGGCGCCGTACCGGCTCGCGCTCGAGCTTGCCCGCCAGCGGATCAAGTTCGTCATCGCCAAGGCCGAGGAGTGGCAGGTGTGGGACCATCTGGGCGCCGCAGATGCGCTGCAGCAGCTCGACCGTGCGAGGCGCCAGTTCACCGAGGCGATCACGTCTGCGGATCCGGCAGCGTCGGACGCCGCAGCCCGCCGCTCGATCGCCACTGCCATCGACGCTGGCGAGCGCCTGGCGATCGCGCACGGCCAGATCCTCATCCACCGCCGGTTCGGGTCAAAGCCCGCATCGAGCACTGTGCTCGGCATGCGCGTGCTCGCGTCCGACCAGCCCCAGCGCTGCGCTCCGCTGATTGGGCAGGATGTCGATGTGGTGTTCGTTCCGCTTGACTGGCCCGAGATCGAGGAGACTCAGGGCACCTACGACTTCTCGCGCGCGATCGCTTGGCTCGACTGGGCAGTGTCGTCAGGCAAGCGGACGGTGCTCGGGCCGATTGTCGACCTTGGGCCGGGACGGCTGCCCGCGTGGCTCGAGGGTCGCCGCGGCGACTATGGTGCGCTGCGCGAGGCGGTGTGGGGTCTCGCCGAGGCAGCAGCCCGCCAGCTCAGCACGCACGTCGGGCTTTGGAGCCTTGCGCGCGGACTTCATGCGTGCAGCGCACATGGGCTGACCGTCAGCCAGGCGAATGACCTTGTGCGCAGGGCCGCTGTTGCCGTGCGCAACGTGCGCCGCAACGCGCCCACCCTGCTGGAGGTGACGGAGCCGTTCGCAGACGGCCCGCAATGCGAGTCGGATCCGGTGGGGCCATGGAGATGGATGGCGTCGCTCATCAGCGAGGGCATCCACATCGACGTGCTCCACGTGCACCTTGAGGTGGGCGAGGTGGGGAGGGGGCGCTCGGTGAGGGACCTGCTCCAGCTGTCGGCGCTGCTCGACCGGATGCTTCCGCTTCAGAAGAAGGTCTTCGCGGAGCTCGGCGCGCCCAGCGCGCCTGGTGACGGGGATGCCGGCGTGTGGCGCACGCCGTGGAGCCCGGAGGTGCAGGCATCATGGGCAACGCGCGCGCTCACGATCGCGATGTCGAAGCCTCACGTGGAGCTGGTGGCGTGGCACAGCCTGCGTGACGTGCCGGGCGACTCGGCCGCGTTCGGTGCGGCATCGAGTGAACTTGTGCCAAAGCCAGTAATGGGGCGGCTCTCCACCTTCAGGCGCCGCCTTCGCCAGCCTCTGGGCCCGTGGAAGCCGGTCGCCGCGGCAGGCGCATCCGCACAGGCGGCAGCGGGCGGGCAGGGGAGCGCGTGATGCCGCGGGGACCCACGGTGTCGCGGGCGAGGCTTGGTGCGGCGATGGCCGTCGGGGTGGCCGTCGCGACATGCGTGCTGGTGCCTTCGCACCCGGAAGGTCGGCCTGCTGGCATAGGTGAGGGTCCTGTGCCGGTGACGGCGAGGCGCGTCGACCTGAACGTTGCAGGTTCGGAGGAGATCGCCCTTCTCCCGGGCATCGGACCTGCAATCGCGGGGCGCATCGTCACCGACCGTGCGGAGCGGGGACCATTCGCATCGGTGGATGAGCTTCGCAGGGTCAAGGGCATCGGTGCCGCCACGCTCGAGAGGGTCCGTCCCTTCGCCACAGCGGGCCACGCCACTTGAGTCGCCGCGCTCGCGCCGATGGGGGGCAGGGAATGCCCATCGACCTGATCGCCGCCGACCCCTGTGTGGCGAAGGTCGCAGCGTCGAAGGATCGGGTGACTGGCGTCACGGGAATCCAGGGGTCCGGGGCATGCCTGATGGTTGCCGCACTCGCATCGCGCGACGATGCGCCCCGCTGCACGCTCATGGTGACTGCGCACCTTGACGAGGCGGATGACGCGTTCGCGACGCTCGCCGGGCTCGGCACAGATGTTGCGGTGCTTCCCGCGCTCGAGCAGGCCAGTGGCGAGTCAGCGGCCGCATCTGGGCAGTACGCGGACCGCATCGCGCTCGTGCGGCAGCTGATCAGCGGTGGCGAAGGCGTGCCGCGCGTCATTGTGGCGCCCGCGGTGGCGCTCATGCAGGGCGTGCCCGGCGCGGCGGACATGGATGCCACGATGCGCTCGCTCGTGCGCGGCGCGCGCGATTCGATCGCCGCGCTGTCCGCTTGGCTCGCGGCGGCGGGATACGAGCGCGTGCAGGCGGTCGAGTCGCCCGGGGATTTCGCGGTGCGCGGCGGTCTCGTCGACATCTTCCCTGCGGGCACGCCGACGCCGGTGCGCATCGACTTCTTCGGCGACGAGATCGAGCGGATCCACGAGGTCGACCTTGCGACCCAGGCGAGCGACCGCGCGATCGACCGGGTCGATGTCGTGCGCGCGACCGGCGAGGCGCTCGACGAGCGTTGCGTCAGCGTCGCGGGGATGATGCCCGAAGGCACCGTGGCGGTGCTCGCGGAGGTGGCGGAGGTCGTCGAGCAGGCGCGCGGGTACGAGGAGCGGCTGCTCGACGGACGCGGCGTGTGGCCGCTTCGCGAGGTGATCGCGGAGCTCCAGCGGCGCGGTCGGGTCATCGAGATGTCTGCGGTCGCCACATCGAGCGCATCGCCGGTGCAGCTTCCGATGCGGCCACTGCCGCCGTTTGCGGATGATGCGCGCGTCGGCGTCACGGAGGCCGTCGCGCTGGCGGAGTCCGGCACCGTGCTGGTCCTGTGCGACACGCCCGGCGAGCGCATGCGG
>CAYPOZ010000132.1:0-6937 GCA_964412415.1 uncultured Isosphaeraceae bacterium
GCGCTCGAGCCGAAACCGTCGCCATCACCGTCCACGAAGTACGACACCGGCGCGACCAGGTCTCCGTTGCCAGGGCACGTGTCGCCTGCCACCGCCACGAAGCCCGCAGGCGCCGTGCACGCGCGCACCACCACCGACGCGTCGCCGTACCCGTCGCCGTCGCTGTCGCCGTAGAAGTCCGACTTGTCCGGTGCGTCGGCGTCCACGTCGTCGTACACGTCGTTGCAGTTGTTGTCGGTGCCGACCGTCGAGCACAGCTCGGGCGCGCCCGGGAATGCGGCGCCGCTCGAGTCGTCGCAGTCGCCGCTCGCAGCCGAGTACCCGATCGGCGCGCCCACGCACGTCACTTGCGTGTCGCCGCTCACGCCGAATCCGTCGCCATCGCCGTCTCGGTAGTAGGTCACGAACGGACCCGGACAAGGCTCGACGGTGACGGTGCGCTGCGCGCTCGAGGAGTTGGATGACCCATCTGTCGCGGTCCACGACACGGTCGTCACGCCCTCCGGGAAGACCGATGGATAGTCCTCGACCGTGACGCCGCCGGGCAGCGTGATCACCCGTACCGGGGTTACGCTGGCGCAGTTGTCCGTTGCAGTCACGGATGCGCCGGTGAACTCGAGGAGTTCCGCCGAAGTTGTCACCCCAGGCGAGAGCGTCACCGAGTCCGGCACTCCGACCAGCGACGGTGCCGAAGTGTCCGTGCCGAAGACCACGCCCTCCACGCCAGTGAATGGAATCTCGGCACCGCCGATGGCGGTGAGCTTCGTCGATGCAACCGTCCCCGATGGGCCGAAGTTGAGCACGTTCGCTGGCTCGCACAGCAACGCTCCCTCAGGCACAGTGAACGTGACTCGCGCAAGCACGCCATCGGACACGCTCGCGCTGCCGTCAAGCACGCCGGTCAGCATGCTCAGCTGCATCCGGCCTGGTGCACCGCCTGCAGCCGTCACCGTCGCCGCGCGGAGAAGGGCAAATCCGCCATCCCCACCCGCTGCGCTCACGAAGGTCAGTTCTGCGGCATCCCATTCCACGAGCAGCTGCATTCCGACGGCGGCCGGAACGAGTCCGTTTGCGCGGACGTCCACCACCACCGTCGAACCCGCCGCACGAACCTGCGGTCCCGATGCATCAAGTGTCAGTGTCGGTCCGCTCGAGCCGCCAGGTTCGCCCATCGCGCGCGCGCCGCTCGCGAACCCGCACACCGCGAGCACGAGGGCCATCGCGAGCAGCGACCGACGCGCTCCCGCCTCCGCCAGCGCGAGCAACCGCCGGCACACGAGGCATCCGAGGACAGGCGAACCGAAACCCACGCGATGGTTGGCGTGCAGCATGAGCAATCTCCCCTCAAGTCCCCCCGCACCTTATGCCGTCGACCGCCACTCACACCATGTGAGACATCATGCGCTCACCGCCAGCGCATCGAGTCTAAAGCCGCGGCGCGCAGTTCCACCCCTCAAACTGCGCCATCAACGCCAAACTCACAAGCCGTTCGGGCGCAGCATGCTTGAAGACGGCAGTCGAATTTGAATCATCGCGCGCGTCACCACCACTTGCCGGCGCGGTAACCCTCGTTGATCCCTCGCCAGATCACGTCCACTTGGCTCAAGAGCGCCGACTCCGGTCCGAACGCCTCCACTACGTCAGCCCTCAAGGTCCGGTAGCGATCGCTGCACTCGCTCGCGCCATGGAGATACCCATGAGCGGCCAACTGCCACATCCGCGCCGAGAGAGTCTGCATGTGGGAGGGGCCGAAGAGGCGCGTGCACTCGGACACCACACGATCAGAGAGCTCCGAAGTGTCGCGCCAGTGCCGGGCAAGCTCCTCGTCGGCGACCCAGAGTTGCACGCTGTCGCCCCAGATTGCCGTGCGGGAGTCGATTGCGGCGGTGACGTGGAATGCAAGGAGCCGGTTGCGGCTGCGAACCACCAGCGGGTGCATCGGCCCGAGTGCGGCTTCGCACTCGCCAAGCACGCGCGGATAGTCGCGCAGCACAGGAATCCAGTTCTGTATCTCCGCCCGGCGAAGCCTGTACTCCCAGTGCTCCCCCACTCCAAGCGGCGCATTCTCCATGTCGCGGTACAGCTCCTCGTCGAAACGATCCGACGGCATCGACTCGGGCCACGCCTCCCGGATCCTCCACAGCCGCAGCCTCGCGAGTAGCGCGACGCTCGTGTCGAGAGCGCGAGTGTCCTCGAGCTCATCGAGCGCTGCGCGCCATTCGGCCTCGGCCGCGGGATCATCCAGGCGAGATCGCATCGCTCCCGCGTCTGCCCAACCTACGCGGAAGAGCGCAGTGCCACGAACCACCCGAAGCGCAGCCCGCTCGATCCTGAGCTCCCGGCGCTGCGCGGGATCGCGCGAGCCATCGAACGCGTCGCTCACTGCCGCAATCGCCTCGTCGATCGCCACGAGCGCCATCCGGATCTCGTCGAGCTTGATCAGCGCCTCCGCCACGATCCGCGTCACCTCCGCGGCGGCCTTGGGATCGATCGACGCCTCGTCACGACGCATGCGGTCCAGTGTGCTCAGGAGAAGCTCGACCAGCAGCGACCGGTCGCGGCCCTGCGCGACCTCGGGGTCGATCCGCTCGAAGACTCCACGCAGCAGGTCGATGACCTGCTCTGCACGCAGCGCCTGCCGCGATGCGAGAACTGCGCTCCGATCGGCGCGGTGAGCGTTCGCCATGGCGATCAACGAGACAGCGAGCAGGCCGAACACGGCGATCACTGCCGAAACGACACCACGGCGGTGCCGCTGCACGAACCTCGACACGTGGTACGAGCGGCTAGGGCTTCGTGCGAGCACCGGAGTCGATGCCGCCATGCGGCGCAGGTCCTCGGCCATCGCCTCCGCGCTCCGGTAGCGGCGCTCGGGCTCGGGCATCGTGGCTTTCGCGACAATGGCATCGATGTCGCCGGCAAGCGCCCGGCGGAGATCCTCGGTGGAGCGGTATCCACGGCTCTCCGCAATCTGCTGCGCGGCCTGAGGCTCGCCCGAAGCGAGGCCCGCCACCATGCGCGAGACCTGCAGCGGAAGTCCACGGCTACTGTCCGGCGAGACAGTCGGAGGCCGAACCCCCGCCACAAGCTCCGCCATGATCACGCCCATCGCGAACACATCGCTGCGCACGTCAGCGCCTGCATCCTCCGACATGAGCTGCTCCGGCGCCATGTAGGCAGGCGTGCCAACCCGGTGGCCTTGCGCGGTGCGTGTCGCGCCAGCCGCAGCGTCGGGGTCAATCGCCTTCGCGATGCCGAAGTCGATGACCTTCGGCACTGGGCTCCCATCCGCCCCGCGCACGAGCAGGATGTTCGCCGGCTTGAGGTCGCGGTGCACGATCCCCTGCACATGCGCGGCCTGCACGGCATCGCAGATCATCGTCATGAGGCGGAGGCGCTCCGGCAGTGCGCTGCGCGCCTCGTCGCAGGCGATCGTCACCGGATCGCCGTCGAGGAGCGGCATCGCGAACCAAGGCCTTCCGTCATCCGTCGTTCCCGCATCGAGGATTGCCGCAACGCACGGATGGTCGATGCGCGCAAGCGCACGCTGCTCCATCTCGAACCGGCGGAGTACCTCCTTGGTGTCGATGCCACGCTTGAGGATCTTCACTGCCGCGCGGCGCGCCGCGGCATCGTCGCGGACGGCGGCGAAGACCTCCCCGAACCCGCCCTCGCCGATCTCGTCGACGAGGATGTACGGTCCGCAGCGCATGGCGCCATCAGCGATCGCGTCGTCCACATCAGCGCCGAGGCCACGGAGCAGCGGATCGAGCTCCGAAACCCGATCCTCCGGACAGTCGTCATCAGCGTCAGCCATGCCCCCGGCCATGATCATGCCCTGCTTCGCTTCAGCTCCTGCGCGAGTGCATTGCGGCCTTCCACAAGATCCCGGTACGCAGTGCGCTCGCTGACGCCCACGAGCTCGGCGGTGCGAGCGAGCGGGATGTCGGCGACGAGATGGAGCGTCACGACCTCCATCGCCCGCGGCAGCGCCTCGGCGACGCGCTCCATGGCACCGAGCAGCTCGTCGCGGTCAACGGGGGAATCCGCTGCAGTGCCGTTCCCGTTGCCTGGAGGCGTGGCGGTCAGCCCGACGGACACGCCGGGATCGGCAAGCGACTGCCGTGTCGCGCGCCCGCCCCGTTTCTGCCGCAGCCGCGACTTCGCGGAGTCCGCGAGCACGCGAGCCATGAACACCGTCGCAAGGCCGCGAAGCTGCGACTCTTGCATCGGCTGCTCACGCTGCTGGAGCAGCCTCATGACGCTCTCCGCCACGAGGCTCGTTGGGCTCATTCCTGCCGGATAGGAGCGCGACTTGATCGACCTCTCAGCGATGCGCCTGAGGGCGGCGTAGTGCTGCTCCACCAATTGCGCAAACGACTTCACTGCCATTGGGCGGTACCCCTAGCCCCGGATTTGACGCGACACATGGCCGCGAACCTGCCACCGGATCCCCCGAGGAACGTCCCCGGACCAACCGATCCACTAGTCCATCAGATGACCTAAACCACTGTTGTGCAAGATGTTGCGGAAACTATCGCTAAACACGAAGTTGTGTTCGGGAAACGCGAGTCCGCTCATGTTCTGGTCCACATGGCTGAACATGATCTCTGTCGCGCCGATGCGCTCCCACGCTCCAGAGCGGTGATCGAGCCGCTCGATCGTGCCCACAGTGCTCGCGCCCATCCCGTCGATGCGCTCGATCGACGCGTCGTAGCGGATGCACTGCCCGGGCATCACGTCGGCGTCGATCTGCGCCTTCTGGATCTTCGCAAGGATCACCTTCTCGGCGAAGCGGCGCACGCTGCCGACCAGGATCCCCGCCGTCTGCGCCATCCCCTCCATCATGAGGCTGCCGGGCATCACAGGCTGCGCGGGGCCGTCGGGGCCCTCGGCGAAGTGCTGGTGGAGGTGCTCCTCGGCGAGCGACACGTTCTTGATGGCGACGAGACGGCGATCGGGTTCGTAGGCCACGATCGTGTCAATCCACATCCATCTCATGGGTCGCTCGCAGGTAGTGCGCGGTGCCGGGGCTTCACGTGCGATGCGCGGCGCGCATGCACGCGGGGACGCATCAGGCCGGCTGGAGCTTGCGCTCCATGAAGTCGACGAGGCTCTTCACGGTGAAGCTCTCGGCGACCTTCTCGAGCCGCGGATCTGCGGCGAACGCCGACGTATCCACGTGCGGCAGCCGCTCCTTGAGGAGCGCGAGGCCGTCGGCCGTGAGCTTCCCGTCCTGCACGTAGCGCGGGTCGCTGAGCGCGTTGTCGGGGAAGAGCTCGCCCTGCGGGATCTTCACGCCGAAGGACTTCTCCAGCCGGAAGACGATGTCCAGGAAGTCGATCGATTCGGCGCCGAGCTTTCCGGTCAGCGAGGCATCCTGGGTCACTTCCTCCTCGTCGACGCCAAGGGCATCCACCAGCACATCGGTCACCTTCTTCTGGATCTCGTCACGTGTCATCGGCACTCCTGTCCTTAGGCCTTCCCTGCGGCCATTCCTTGAGGGATCGCGGCAACCGCCGCACTTGTCCTGACGAGGCGGAGTGTAAAGCGTCCGCTCACTGCCGTCTCGGGCTCGGCCGCCGGCGCGCCAGATGCCGAGTGCCGAAGCACGGTCGCGGCACCCTTGAAGCTCACTGAGCCGTCGTCATTGACCTTGTCGAGCGTGACCTCCGTGCGCAGCGTCTCGCCGGGGCGCACAAATGACCCGTAGCGGAGCGCACGCACGCCGCCGAGCACCATGCGCACCGGCGGGGCGCCTTGCGCGGCCGAGCGCGCGTTGAGCACGAGCCGGGCGGTCTGCACAAGCGCCTCCAGCATGAAGACGCCCGGAAGCACGTGAAAGGTCGGGAAGTGGTCCTGCAGGTACTCCTCGGCGAGCGTCACCGCCTTGATGCCAACCGCCCTCTCCGGGGTGGCCTCGAGAACCTCGTCCACAAGTTTGAAGTGCATGCGAGCCGAAAAGGTAGCAGGTGCCGGGAATCTCATCGGACACGCCGTTTTGAGCCGATCATGGGGTATGGCACGGACATCGCCGAAGGCTGTCGCACGGACTGGCTCGACCTCATCTTCCGCGGGCGCACTGCCGCCCGCATCCATCACCGTCAAGGTGCTGTGGCTCGTTGGAGCCGCCACCTGGCTCTACCTCGCCGCGAGCCTCGCGAGCTTCTCCGGCTCCGACTGGCCGAGCCACTCGGTGGCGGTCCAGACTGACCCGCCCGCCAACCTTGGCGGAACGGTGGGCGCGGTGATCTCCTACGGCATCTACGAGTCGATCGGGTACGGCTTCTGGATCCCGATGCTCTGCGCGGGATACGCGCTCGGTGTCGTGGCGATGGGCCGTCGGGTGCCGCACCCTGCGGTGCGCGCGATCGGTGCGCTGCTGGCGATGTGCGCCTTCGGCGGACTGCACGCGCTGTGGTTCCCGACGTTCGGCGTGATCAGCGGCGCAGAGGCCGGTCTCGTGCCGGGATGGATGGCCGAACAGCTTGGCGATCGCTTTGGCGGGCTCGGTGGCAGCCTTGTGCTGTTCGTGGCGCTGCTGATCGGCCTGCTCGTGGCGGTCGACGAGATCATGATGGCGCTGCCTGGCGCGCTTGTGCGCGCCGCAGAGTCGCTCGAGCCCGTGTGGTCGTACGACTACAAGGGACTCTGGAACCGCGTCATGCCCGCCAGGGCGAAGCCTGCGCTTGCCGGCGCGATGGCCGAAGGCGATGGCGGCACGGCGACGGCCACCTCCACGCGCACGCGCGGCCGGCGGAGCAACCGCAACGTGGTGGACCTCGACGACGGCGCGGACGAGGCGGCGCGGCCGCTGAGCAGGAAGGCCGCGGAGGTCATCGACGAGTCCGACTCGGAGATCGCGGACGAGACTGAGGAGGTCGACGAGACCGATGCCGAGGAGACCGAGGACACCGACACGGATGCGTCCGAAGAT
>CAYPOZ010000132.1:6971-7303 GCA_964412415.1 uncultured Isosphaeraceae bacterium
GCGGCCGACACCGTGGCGCCGAGGGCCACCCGCGAGAAGGCCACCCCCTCCCCTGCCGAGCCTGAGGCGCCCGCGACCCGGACGCCGCTCTCGGCCGACGAGCTGCGCGAGCGCATCTCGAAGCTGCCCGTGCGCATGTCGGCTGCGCCCAAGACGCTCGCCCGCGACGAGGACATCCCGCGCGAGGCCGACTACACCGGCTACCAGTTCCCGACGCTCGACATGCTCGACCACCCCGAGGGCAACTACTCCGAGCGCATGGAGAACTTCGTGCGCGAGCAGGCCAGCGTGCTGACCGAGACGCTGCGCACCTACCAGCTCGACGGTGAGGT
>CAYPOZ010000133.1:0-5865 GCA_964412415.1 uncultured Isosphaeraceae bacterium
CGACCAGTTCACCTTCACGCTGCCCGCATGGCTCACGATGACCCATGCCACCGCGGTCGCCACGCTGGTGTACGTGCTCGACGGCAAGCGCCCGCAGATCACTGCGCGTGCGGGCGTGCTCGCAGGCATCGGCTGGCTCTTCTGGAGCATCCTGCTGATCGGCGCCGGCGTAGCGCGCAGCCCGGACACCGGGTACTGGCCCGCAGGATCCGTGTGGTGGTCGCCCGTGCTGCCGGTGCTGGCAGCGGCGCTCTTTGGCATCGTCGTGGTGCGCAAGGTCAGGCGCGCAAAGTCCCAAGCGATCGCCGCCGAGAAGGTGGCGCGGTACGGTGCGCTCTGGCAGGCGCTGTACGCGTCCATCTGGCTCATTGCGTGCGGGCTGCACGCCGCAGGCCTCGCGCTCGGTGCCTTCGCGGCATTCGGCTTCCTCGCGATGACCATCCTCAAGGAAGTGCTTGGATCATCTGGCCGACCCCTCGAGTGGCGCGGGTAGCGGCTCGGACGCGACACGAGCCGCACTCGTAGGATGCGCGCGCCATGGGGCGCATTGCCTTTGCATCACGTCTGGCCTCGGCTGCGCTGGCGCTCATGTGCGCTGGGGCGGCGCACGGCCAGGCCCCCCAGCCGCCCGCCCTGCCGGGCACTGGCGGCGAGCTGCGCGACGTGCCGATCACCGGCGACGGGCTCGGCGGGTTCGTGATCCCGGTGCGCCCGGTCGAGAGCGACATCAAGCTGGTCGGCACGACATGCTGGCGCTGGACATCCGATGACACCCTGCGCCTGCAGCTCGAGGGCGACGTGAAGGTCGAGTTCGCGGGATACGCGTTCGCATCGCGCAGCGCCGTGGTGTGGATCAACCGCATCCCGTCCGCGCAAGGGCTCATCAACCAGATCGCCGTCTACTTCCCTGAGGTGCACGAGCCGACCCGGCGCGCAGGGCTGGGCGCGAGCGGATCGGACCTGTTCGTCACGGGCTCGACGCGCGGGGAGGTTGTGCTCTCGTGCGTGCTCCCAAACGAGGTGGCGCCGCCGCCGAATCCTGCGCTCAGCCGCGGCGCCGCGCGCCTGCGCGACTACCTCGTGAAGCTTGCCAAGGGCGCGCGCCTTCGCACCCAGCCGGTCGTGGACAGGCCTGTCACCGCACCTGAGCCGCCGCTCGAGGTCGGCGCTCCGGTCACGCCGCCGGCGCCGCCGGCGCCACCCCAGGGCACGGTTCGCAGGTGGAGCGACACCCAGGCGATCTTCAATCCCGAAGGCACCATCGCGTTCGCGGGCGGCGACGTTGCCGTCGACACGAAGGAAGACATCATCACCATCACGGGATCGTTGATCGTGGAGTACGAGAGCCGCAACGCGACAGCCGCAGGCGGCGAGCTGCAGCTCTCCGCCGAGCGCGCGGTGATCTTCATGCGCGAGGGCGCGCTCGCCGCGATGGGCGGCACCGCAAGCCAGCTCTCCGCCGAGGATGTGCTTGGCATCTACCTCGAGGGCGATGTCGTCGCAACGGACTTCGAGTACACGCTTCGCGGACGCCGCGTCTACTACGACCTGCGCGAGAACCGCGCCGTGGTGGTGGATGCCGTCCTGCGCACATACACGCGCGACGGCGTGGCGCTCTATGCACGCGCGGCCGAGCTTCGCCAGGTCGCCAAGGACGACTTCGTCGCCGAGAACGCCCGCGTCTCGATGAGCGAGTTCTTCACGCCGCACCTCTCGATCGGTGCGGAGCGCGTGACGATCACCCAGTCGCCCGGCGACGCGAAGGGCTCCACCGTCGAGGCCACGCACATCACGGCACGCGCCGGCGACCTGCCGTTCCTCTGGTGGCCCTACCTCAAGGGATCGCCCCAGGACATTCCGCTGCGCAGCATGGCCGCGGGCTTCAACGACTTCCGCGGCTTCGAGCTCGAGTCGCGGTGGGACCTCTTCTCGCTGCTTGGGTGGGAGCGGCCTTCCGGCACCGACGTCGAGCTCATCCAGGAGGCCTACAGCAAGAACGGCGTCGGCGGCGGTGCGCGCATCCGCGGCACAGCGCTCGGCGGCACCGGCGAGCTTTCCGCGATCGGCCTCTACGACTTCGGCAACCAGGAGCAGACCGTCGCGGGCGGCACGGTCACGGACCAGCCCGAGTGGCGCGGGGCGCTCGTAGGCGACTGGATGGGCTACCTGACGTCGGACATGACGATCCAGACGCAGCTCTCGGTCATCTCCGACCAGAACTACATCAGCACCTTCCGCTGGGAGGACTACCTCAACCGCCGCGAGTACGAGACCAGCGCATTTCTGCGCTCGCAGTCGGGCAACTCGTCGTTCTCGCTGCTGGGCAAGTTCAACCCGCAGAACTTCATCAGCAACGGCTACATGATGGCGTCACGTCCCTACTACGTGGACAAGATGCCGGAGATCGCCTACCGCCGCCTCGGCGACTCGCTCTTCGGCGACTCGCTGAGCTGGACGCAGGAGTGGAGCGGCAGCGTCATGAACCTGCAGGTGACGAGCGGCTCGCCCAACTCGCTCGGCATCCAGCCGCGCGCGTTCTCGCAGAACGCGGCCTTCGGCGGCAACCAGAACATCAAGGGCGCGTACACCGCAGCGGGCTACGACGACAGCTCCGGCGGCCGCGTCTGGACGCGACAGGAGCTGGCGTACCCCTTCATGTGGGAGCGCCTGAAGATCACGCCCTTCGGCCACATCAGCGGCGCCGCGTACATGGGCGACAGCTTCGCCCTCTACTCCACCGAGGCGGAGAAGTGGCGCGTGCTCGCCGGCGGCGGCGCACGCATCTCCACCGAGCTCACGTCCAACTACGACTCGGTGCGCAGCGACATCTTCGACATCAACCGCCTGCGCCACGTGATCCAGCCGCGCGCGATCCTGTGGGGCGGATATGACTCCAACAGCGTGCTCGACACGCCCATCTACGACCAGGACATCGAAGGCCAGAGCGGCGCGGTCGCGGCGATGGTCGCGGTGACGCAGAAGCTGCAGACGATGCGCGGTGGCCCCGGCAACTGGCGGAACGTCGACTGGGTCGTGCTTGACGTGGGCGCGTCCTTCGACAACCAGGGCAACACGCTGCAGCGCTCGTTCACTGCGGCGGACCCATTCGGCCTCCGCTACGCGCAGGCGCCGAACCCCAACTTCTACGAGTGGCGCCCCGAGCTCTCGCAGTGGGGCGACCACCTCTTCGTGAACCTGAAGTGGCAGATCTCCGACGCGGTCGCGGCCTACGGCAGCGGCACCTACCTCTTCGAGGACGGGCGCGGCAACAGCATCAACAGCTTCGGGCTCGACAACCTCGGCCGAGGCACGCTCGGCGTGTCGGTGAGGCAGTCTCCGGACGTGACCGTCTACGCCGAGTACCGCTACGTCAACACCTTCGATCCCTCGGGCCGCTACCCCGCCGACGAGCTCCTGCAGTTCGGCGCCAACTACCAGATCTCGAAGGCGTACACGCTGGCCGTGACGCCGCAGTACGACCTCGTCGCGCACAACATGCGCGCGATCTCGGGCACGCTGACGCGCAACTTCCCCGACTTCCTGCTCTCGGTCGGCGCGTCCTACAACCAGATCGTCGACCAGGCGACCTTCTTCGTGAACATCAGCGTCGGCGGGCGCGGCTTCGGCACGTCCTTCAACCCCGACCAGCCTGACGGAACGCCCGGCCTCACCGGCCTCCCCGACGTCTTCTGATTCGCGTTCACGCGCGGAAAAGCTGCTCGCCCGCGTCCGCGTCGGACTCGCGCCACATGAGCCCCATGTGCGCAGACCCCGCGCGCGTGATGCGCCGGCCCTGGCGCGTGCGCGCCAGGAACCCCGCCTGAAGCAGGTAGGGCTCGACCACATCCTCAAGGGTGCCCGCATCCTCGCCGAGCGTTGCGGCAAGCGCCTCGACGCCGACCGGCCCGCCCTCGTAGGTGGTGCCGAGCGCACGCAGGTACGAGCGGTCAAGGTCATCGAGCCCAAGCGCATCCACGCCCTCGAGCTCGAGCGCTCCCTCGACGGCGGCTCGGTCAAGCACGCCCTTGGCGCGCACCACCGCGAAATCGTGCGCGCGCCGCAGCAGGCGAAGCGCCACGCGCGGCGTGCCCCGGCTGCGCTCCGCGATCATCCGGAGCGAATCCTCCGACGGAGCGGCGCACCCGAGCAGCCCCGCCGCGCGCTCGAGGATGCGCAGCAGGTCGCCCACCGGATAGAAGCCAAGGTGGTGCACGATGCCGAAGCGCGTGCGCAGTGCCTGCGTGAGCAGGCCGGGACGCGTTGTGGCGCCGATCAGCGTGAAGGGCTTCAGCTGGATCGTGACGACCTTCGCGTGCATGCCGCTGTCGACGGTGAAGTCGATGCGGCAATCCTCCATCGCCGGGTAGATGTACTCCTCCACCGCGGCCGGAAGCCTGTGGATCTCGTCGATGAAGAGCACGTCGCGCTCCTGCATGCGCGTGAGCGTGCCGACAAGGTCCCCTGCCTTGGTGAGCGCGGGCCCGCTGGTCACGTATGCGCGCGTGCCGAGCTCGTTGGCGACCACGTGCGCGAGCGTCGTCTTGCCCAGGCCCGGCGGCCCGTGCAGCAGCAGGTGCTCCGCAGGCGCGCCGCGAAGGCGCGACGCCTCAAGCGCGATGCCGAGCCGCTCCTTCAGTGCAGACTGCCCCACATAGTCGGCGAGCCTCTGCGGACGCAGGGTCGAGACGACAGGCTCCTCCTCCTCGGAGGGCCGGGCCGTCGCGGTGACAATGCGCTCCTTCGCCATGCGTGCCGCGCAGGCCGGACTAGAACTTCACCTGCGGGACGGCGCGCTCGCCATCGTCGACCCGGAAGAACTCGAACGTGCGGAAGCCGAAGATCCCGCCGATGATGTTCGTGGGGAACTGCTGCAGCGTCGAGTTGAAGCCCTCGGCGGAACCGTTGTAGCCGCCGCGCGCCGCCGAGATGCGGTTCTCGATGTCGGAGAGCTGCCCCTGAAGCTGCATGAAGTTCTCATTCGCGCGCAGCTGCGGGTACGCCTCGGCGACAGCCATCAGCCGGCCGAGCGCGCCGGAGAGCATGCCCTCTGCGGCGATCTTCTCGTCCACGCTGCGCGCACCCATCGCTGCGGCGCGGGCCTGCGTGACCGCTTCGAAGGTCCCCTTCTCGTGCGTCGCGTACCCCTTTACCGTCTCGACCAGGTTGGGGATGAGGTCGTGCCGCCGCTTGAGCTGCACGTCGATCCCGCTGAACGCGCTCTCGGTCGACACCTTGAGCCGAACAAGCGAGTTGTAGAGGCCGACCACCCACGCCCCAACGATGAGGACGAGCAGGATCAGGCCACCCAGAATCACCAGCGCAACAATTCCTAAGCCCATGGGAGCAACCTCCGCGTCGTGTTATACCCGCTGGCGCTCGCGCGACAGCCGCATCACCGCGGCGAACTCCTCGGGGGTCACGGGCGTCACGCTGAGGCGGTTCCCGCGCTTGAGCGCGAGCATCCCTGACAGCGCGGGCTCCGCACGCATCCGCTCGATCGGGATCACCTCACGGAACCGGCTCACGAAGGCGATGTCGACCATCATCCATGTGGGATCGTCGGCATCGCTGCCTGGGTCGAAGTACGGGCTCCGGCGGTCGAACTGCGTCGGGTCGGGCCGCGGGGTGCCCGTGACCTTGGCGACTCCAGCCACTCCCGCAGGATCCGCGTTCGAGTGCCAGAAGAGCACGCGGTCGCCGGGCCGCATCGAGTCGCGCATGAAGTTGCGCGCCTGGTAGTTGCGCACGCCGTCCCAGCCCGTGGCGCCGTCCCGCTCGAGGTCAGCGATCGAGTAGACGTCGGGCTCGCTCTTGCACAGCCAGTGTCGCGTGGGCATCGGTTCCACCTTACATGCAGCGCGGGCG
>CAYPOZ010000133.1:5875-7187 GCA_964412415.1 uncultured Isosphaeraceae bacterium
CCCCACGAGCCCCACCGGCATCAGTTCCAGCTCATTCCCTTAGGCCACTCGCGCGAGCCCTGGCGGTCGGCCAGCGCCAGCAGCCGGTCCACGCGCTTGAGCTCTCGCCACACGAGTCCTGCGCGGCGGTTCGCATCGCCCTCGCTCAGGATCGCGTAACGGGCCTCGTCGTCCTTCACCATCGCGTACGCGACGAGCTCGATCGCCACGGGGCATGGGAGGTCATCGCGCTCGAGCCACGGGAGCACCACACGCGCGCTCTGCAGGCGCTGCAGGCGAGGACCCGCGAGCAGGCTTCGAAGTTCCCTGCGTGCGCCCGTCAGCCCGCTCACCGCCTGGTCCGGCAGCTCAAGCGGCCCAAGCATCGCCTGCCGGTAGAGGCGCTCGCCCTCGGGCTCCTGCAGCTCAAGGATGCGCGCGCGGCAGAGCCCGCGCAGCACAAGGTCGAAGCGTCCATCGGGGTACTGCTGGTGCTCCGCGATGTGGCCGATGCACACAACGTCGCGCACCCGCGGCGTGCGACCCATGTCCCGCGGCGAGTTCGCCAGCGTCGCCATCGCGAACTGGCGCGTGCCGCCATCCTCGCGGAGCGCGTGCTCCACCATCTGGCGGTAGCGCGGCTCGAAGATGTGCAGCGGCAGCGCGGCATGCGGCATCAGCAGCACCCCAGGCAGCGGGAAGAGCGCGATTGGCTCTGAGAAGTTCACGCAGACCGTCTCGGCCATCAGTCCGAATGCTAGGCAGCGCAAATCCACGGCGCCTAGCCTGATGCGCGTGAGCGAGCTTCTCCAGCCCATTGCGGACCGGCCGTGGACGTGGATCACCCTGCTCTGCGTCACCGGGCTGGCGATGGCGTGGATGGGGGTGCAGTCAGGGCGATGGCGGTGGCTTGCGGCGAGCGCGGCATGTGGCGCAGCAGCGCTCGGCGTGGCGCTCGTGGCGCGCTTCGTGCCCACGCCTGCGCTTATGGCCACCCAGTGCGTGCGGGGGCTGGTCGCCGCCGCCGAGTCCGGCGACATCGCCACGGCGCAGGGCCACTTTGCGCCCGATGCGTCATGGCACATGCGCTCCCGCGAGAGGCCCGGCATCGGACGCGAGCGCATCGACGCTGCGCTGAATGCACTCGGCAGCCGGCACCGCATCGAGTCGAACGAGGAGGTGTCGCTCGAAGCCACGACAGAGGCACCCGACCTTGGCGTGGTCGAGGTGGGGTTCCGCACGGTGACCGCCTCGAGCTACGGCATGGTGCCCACGCGGGGGCGATTCGAGGTGCGGCAGGCGACTGACGGCTCATGGCGCATCGAGCGAGTGA
>CAYPOZ010000134.1:0-4530 GCA_964412415.1 uncultured Isosphaeraceae bacterium
GGCGCAGCTCGCGCCGCAGCGCGAGGAATCCCTCGCCGGCGCGGCGGCTGCGGTAGCGGCGGCGGTGACGCGACAGCCGCCAGTATGCGATCAGCGATCCAGGCCCGAGTATCACCGGCAGCGCCAGAGTTCGGACAATGGCACGTGTCCACCACTCGGCGCTCGAGAGCGGCTCCATCGGTGTCGTTGGCGTGACAGCTGGCCCGATGGTGTTCGTGCCGGGGAGCCCACCGGGAGTGGCGATCGCCGCTGGGTTCGGGATGCCTGCGGAGCCCTGGATCATCAGTTCGCTTGACGCGGGCCTCAGCACGACATCGATGACGGCATACAGCAGGATCAGCGGCAGCATCGGGCGCAGCGACTCGCGCCACGTCCAGGGCAGTATGAGGCACGCAGTGAAGTGCCAGAAGAAGAGGCTCGTGAGCGGGGAGAAGTCGCCGCCTCGCGCCGCAACCACGGCCTCAAACCCGGCCTGCACGATGCCCAGGCTCAGGATCATCCAGCTCGCCTCGCGCACCGCATCGGCGCGCGTCTCTACCCGCTTGCGCTTCACGATGCCGTACCAGAGCGCGATGCACAGCATCGCCACGATCGAGACCATGCCCACCCACACGGCGGGTCCGCCGAAGGCTGTGACCAGGTTCCTCACATCCTCGGGCCACGCAGCCTTGGGACCGAATGCGCCCGCATGGGCACCCACCAGCATGAGCAGCACAGGTGCCGCGAAGACGACCTGCCATGTCCCGTAGAGGGCACAGAGCCACGCGAAGCGCTTGCGGAACCAGCGCTCAAGCTCCAGGTCGTACTCGCGACCGAGGAGCGAAGGGTCGCGCTCGAGTTCCTCTAGTGCCACAGGGTCGGAAGCCTATGCCCAGCACGGAGCCGTCAGCGCCTCAATTCCCGGGCACAACTCACGCCCGGTCTTGGGGCGATCACTGCTTCGCGAGGACCTCGTCCTTGAGCCGGTCGGGCATGATGCGGTAGGTCAGCGGCTCCATGGCGCTGGAGGCGCGGCCCTGCGTCATCGACCGGAGGCTCGTCGTGTAGCCGAAGAGCTCCGACAGCGGCACCTCGCAGTGCAGCACGCGGGTCACCCCGCGCATCTCGCTGTCGACGATCTGGCCACGGCGGCTGGCGATGTCGCCCGACACGTTTCCGAAGAACTCGTCAGGCGTCGTGACCACGAGCTTCATGATCGGCTCGAGCAGCGCCGGCTTGGCGCGCGTGCACGCCTCGCGGAAGGCGAGGGCGCCCGCCTGCTCGAAGGCGATCTGGCTCGAGTCGACGTCGTGGTACGAGCCGAAGACCAGCTCGACCTTGACGTTGATGACCGGGTAGCCGCCCAGGATTCCGCTCGCTGCGGCCTGGCGCACGCCGTACTCGACGCTGGGGATGAACTCGCGCGGGATGACGCCGCCGGTGACATTGTCCTCGAAGACGATGCCGTCCTTCATCACCAGCTCCTGCGCCTCCGCCTCCTCCTTCGTGATGGGGGAGACGCTGACGACGGCGTCGCCGTACTGGCCGCGTCCGCCGGTCTGCTTCTTGAAGAGGCCTCGGACGTCCTTGGCGGCGCCGACGATCGTCTCGCGGTAGGCGACGCGCGGCTTGCCGACGTTGACGCCGATCTTCATGTCGCGCGTGAGCTTGTTCTTGATGATCTCGAGGTGCAGCTCGCCCATGCCCGAGATGATCGTCTCGCCCGTCTCGTCGTTGTAGTTGGAGCGGAACGAGGGATCCTCGCGGCGGATCGTGGTGAGCGCCTCGCCGAGCTTCTTCTTGTCGTCGGCCGTGACCGGCTCGATCGACATCGAGATGACGGGCTCGGGGAAGACCATGCGCTCGAGGATGATCGGGTGGTCAGGGTCGCACAGCGTGTCGCCCGTGAAGGAGTCCTTCAGCCCGACGACGGCGACGATCTGGCCGGCGCCAGTGGAGTCGAGGGCCGTGCGGTCCTTGGAGTGCATCTCGTAGAGGCGGCTGACGTTCTCGCGCTTCCCGTTGCCCGGGTTGAGGACGCGCGAGCCCTTGTCGAGCTTGCCCGAGTAGATGCGCAGGTAGGTGAGGTTGCCGGCGATGTCCGAAACCACCTTGAAGACCAGCGCCGAGAAGGGCGCGTCCTCGGAGTGCGGGCGGCTGAGCTTCTTCGAGGTCTCCTTGGGGTCCACGCCCTCGACGTCCTCGCGCTCGTTCGGGCAGGGGAGGTAGTCGATCGCGGCGTCAAGGATCTTCTGGACGCCGACACGCTTGAGGGCGGCTCCGCAGAGCACGGGGAAGCAGCGAAGCCCGATCGTGCCCTTGCGCAGCGCGGCCTTCAGCTCGTCGACGCCGAGCGAGCTCGGGTCAGCGAGGTACTTCTCGGTGAGCGCATCGTCGAGCTCGGCGATCTTCTCGACCATCAATGCGCGCCACTTCTCCGCCTCGTCCTTGAACTCCTCGGGGATCTCGCCCTCGGTGATCGTGCGGCCTTCGTCCTCGGTGCTCCAGTACATCGCCTTCATGGTCATCAGGTCGATGATGCCCTTGAGGTCGTTGCCGAAGCCCATGGGGCACTGGATCGGGATCGCGTTCGCGCCGAGGCGCGTGAGGATCGAGCCGAAGGAGAACCCGAAGTCCGCACCGAGCTTGTCCATCTTGTTGATGAAGCAGAGGCGCGGCACGCGGTAGCGCTCGGCCTGGCGCCAGACGGTCTCGCTCTGCGCCTCGACGCCTTCCTTGCCGTCAAACACGGCGCATGCGCCGTCGAGCACGCGCAGCGAGCGCTCCACCTCGATCGTGAAGTCCACGTGACCCGGCGTGTCGATCAGGTTGACCTTGTACTCCTTGCCGTTGTACTCCCAGGGGCAGCTCGTGGCGGCCGACTGGATCGTGATGCCGCGCTGCTGCTCTTCGACCAGGGAGTCCATGGTGGCGGTGCCCTCGTGCACCTCGCCCATGCGGTGGATCTTGCCTGTGTAGAAGAGGATGCGCTCGGAGACGGTGGTCTTGCCGGCGTCGATGTGCGCGCAGATTCCGATGTTTCGGACGAAGTTGAGGTCGGTGGCCATTGGTGTTTCCGGGGTTATCTGCCCATTCGGGTCGAATCGAGGAGGGTAGCGCAGATCGCACCCCCGGTCAACGGTTCCGGTCGCGTGAACGACACCTGAATGCGAGAAAAACGGGATGAACTGGGCGGTGCCTGTGCGGGGCCATCTAGGGTCCTGCGATGCAGGATGCGCACTTGCGGCTGGAGGCGGCTCGGGTGGACGGATCCTCCAAGGGGCCTGTAACGGACATCGAGGGCTTCATGTCACGGCGGAACGCGTTGGCGGTCTCGATGGACCGCCGGGTGGCGTCGGTTCAGGGGGCGCCGGCAGCCGCCGCCCTGCTCGGATACGTGGTCCTGCCATGGTGCGACGTCACCCTTTGGAGCGTGTTGCCGTGGGATGCCGGCGTTGAGGTGAGCGACTGCGCATTACTGGGGAGCGATGCGGGAGGGGTAGTGCGGGCGCGCGCCTGGATGAGGGTGGAGCTGGCGCACATCGACGCCGCACTCGCGTACGTCGAGCGGCTGCCGGTGCAGCATGGGCTCGCGTCAAAGGCATGGCGTTGGAGGTGGTCGAGCGCACCGTGGCACTGCGGATTTGGTCCGAAGCCGCGAGCGCTTGCGCCTGAGTGGAGCGGACCCGCACGTCGCGACCTGTGGCGCGAGCGGCTCGCGGGGGCGTTTGTGGGCGCGAGCGACCGCTCAGTGCCGGTTCACGAGCCTGCCATCGCGCCTGGGCGTTTGCCGCCGGACTTCATCGGGTCGGCGGTGGACCGGCTCGCGCAGCGCGTGGCCTGTCACTCGCCAGGGATGCCGTCGGCCGACGGCACGGCGGAGGCGATCGATCCCTCCCAGGGGGAACTTGCGGTCGCGTAGAGCTTCTTCGCAATCCGGCCCGATCGCGCGCCGAGCCACCCGCTGATGCAGGCGAGGCGCATCGCGTGCGCCATCGACACCGGGTCGGTCGCATGCGCAATGCCGGTGTTGAGAAGCACGCCATCGGCGCCAAGCTCCATGGCGATCGTGACGTCGCTCGGCGTACCGACACCCGCATCGACGATCACCGGGTAGTCCGGGCTTCCCCCATGCGCCGGGTCCTTCAGCGCCTCGAGGATCATGCGGATCGCGGGCGGATTTGCGATGCCGCGCCCTGAACCGATGGGGCTGCCTGCAGGCATCACGCTCGTGGCGCCCGCGTCACGCAGGCGCACGGCAAGAATCGGGTCGTCGCTCGAGTAGCAGAGCACCTCGAATCCGTCGCGCACGAGCTCGACGCACGCCTCGAGCGTGCCCACAGGATCCGGCAGCAGCGTGCGCCGGTCGCCGAGCACCTCAAGCTTCACCCAGCGCGACCCTGCGTTGCCGAGCTGCTCGAGGATCTCGCGGCCGAGCCGCGAAACCCGCACCGCATCCTCGGCACTGAAGCAGCCCGCAGTGTTGGGCAGGATCGTGAAGCGGTCCGTATCGAGGTGGTCAAGGAGCGATCGCCCCTGCGCATCAACAAG
>CAYPOZ010000134.1:4540-5996 GCA_964412415.1 uncultured Isosphaeraceae bacterium
CGACCGTGACCGCATCGCATCCGCTCGCCTCGAGCGCCGCATTCATGAGCGCGTAGTCGGAGTACTTGCCTGTGCCCGCCACAAGCCTGCTGCGGAGCGAGAACGTGCCCACCTTCAGGGGCGGCGGCGCAACCGTGTCCGAAGACGCGAGGTTGGACTGGATGGACGACATGGCTCAGCCACCTCCCACAAGAGTCACGATCTCGACCTGTGCGCCCGACATGAGGCGGCGGCCTGCGTGGTCCTTGCGGGGGACGATCGCCCGGTCGACCTCCACGGCGCAGGCGCGCCCACCAAGGCCCAGCATCTCCACCAGCTCGGCCACGGTGCAGCCCTCCCGAATGGACCGCTGCTCGCCGTTGACCGTGACGGTCATGGCGTGATCCTGGGATTGGGCCGCATGGCTGCGAGTGTCCATGACGTAAGATTAGCCATCGCAATGCGGTGCACGCGCATCATCCTCGGGTCGGTCGCTGCAGCCGCGCTGCTCGCCGGCTGCAGCAAGCCCGAGTACGACACGTCCACCCCGGAGAAGGCGCTCCAGGCGGTGCAGAAGATGCTGGCGGATGGCAGGCCCGAGCTGCTTCCGACCATGATCGACATTCCCGCGCGCAACGTCACCTTCGATGACGGGGTGACCGAGGCGAGTGCGATCGGCGAGGTCAAGGGCAAGGCGGGCGACATGCTTGCGCGACTCTGGCGCGTCTCCCGCAAGATCAAGCAGCGCTTCCCTGCCGAGCTCGAGAAGGAGGGCGACCTCGGCGTCACGCAGCTACGCGGACGTGAGCTGCAGGGTCTCGCACGCCGGATCGTCGCCGACCCGTTCGCGTACATCGAGTCCCAGCGCGAGAAGCTCGCCGCCGAGGATCTCGGCGACGGCACTGCGGCGCTCGACTGGGAGGGCGAGCCGCTCTTTGGCGGCACCGTGACCATGGTGGAGCGTGGCGACGGCTGGAAGTTTGCCGTGCCCGTCGAGTTGCTCCGCAGCAGCGAGTACTGGCCCGATACGCGTCACGAGTGGGCTGTCATTGCGTCGATGATGCTCGCCGTCGAGAACTCGCTGATCGACTTCGAGGCGGAGATCGACGATGGCCGGATCAAGAGCCTGCGCGAGGCGGGCGAGCGGGTGGGCCGGCTTGTCGGCGAGTCTGTCGTGGTGCAGAGCGTGATCTACGCGATGATGAAGCGCGACCAGGCCGCTGCGGCCCCCGCGAACTGAGCGCGGGCAGTCCGCCGGCTCAGATCACCAGGAGCGAGACTGCCACGAGCGGGGGAAGCAGGCACGCCACGCTCCAGCCGATGTAGCCGAAGAACCCGGGCATCTTGATGCCCTGCGCCTCGGCGATCGCCTGCTGGAGCAGGTTCACGCGGTGCGGGCCGGACCACGAGACCATGGAGAAGTTCGCCATCCCCGCCAGGTGGAACGTCGCCCAGCTTCGGGCGGGACCGGGCGGGC
>CAYPOZ010000134.1:6006-7155 GCA_964412415.1 uncultured Isosphaeraceae bacterium
CCTCTGCGATCGCCTTCACCATGAAGTTGGGGCCGTTGCCGATGTAGGTCATCGCGCCCATGAACACGGCGCCGCAGGAGATGCCGATCAGCACGTCGGAGTGCACGGTCTCGCCGCCGGTCAGCAGCAGGATGCCAGGGCCCACGGCATCCGGTGGCGCAAGCCCAATCGCCGTCTGCAGGAACACGAGGTAGGTCGGCGCGTTGTCGAGCACAGCGGAGAGCGTGCCCGTCGCCCAGAAGAACTGGTCTGGGGTCTCGATGCCAAGCCCTCCCCCCAACGATCGAAGCACCTGCATGGGCACCTGCATCGCGACGAAGATGCCGATGAAGAGCGCGGCCACCTCCGCGATCGGGTGCCAGTTGAACTTGTTGTGGTTGCGCGCCGCGAAGGGGGAGGTCCACAGGCTCAGCAGCAGCACCGTGACCATGATCCCCTCGCGCAGGAAGTCGGGCGTGACGAATGGAATCGCAAGCCACTCCGACAGCGGGAACATCCTGCCTGGCACCACGAACGCCACAGCGCCAAGGATGAGCGCCAGCCAGAGGATGTTGACGAGCCCCTCCATACGGAACCCGGAGCCTGGCGCAATGGCCTGCCGCTCCACATGCACCTCGAGCGGCTCCGCCCGGAACGCGCGCCTCTCGAGCGTGTAGTAGATGCACAGCAGCACGCCATTGACGATGATCCATTCCTTCCAGAGCACGAGCGTCCAGAAGAAGGGCACTCCCTTGAGGTATCCCAGGAAGAGCGGCGGGTCGCCGATCGGCAGCAGCAGCCCTCCGCAGTTGGACACGCAGAAGATGAAGAAGATGACGGTGTGCACCTTGCGGGTGCGGCGCTCGTTGACGCGCAGGAGCGGCCTGATGAGAAGCACGCTTGCGCCTGTCGTGCCAAGGACACTCGCGAGCGAGGTTCCCACGATCAGGAAGAGCAGGTTGATGAAGGGCGTGGGCCGCGCGCGCGTATGGATCGCGATGCCGCCGGATACAGCAAAGAGCGACGCGAGCAGCACGATGAAGGGGATGTACTCGTCGAGGATCGCGTGCTTGACCGCGTAGCCGGCAGCCGCCGCGCCGGCCTCCATGTCCGGCGCGGACAGGATCAGGTAGGCCAGCGTGGCGACACCGCACGCGACCGAGACCTGCA
>CAYPOZ010000135.1:0-3817 GCA_964412415.1 uncultured Isosphaeraceae bacterium
TTTGCGGATCGGCTGATGGAGTTTCCAACTGCACTTCTCGGTGGTCGGCGCGGACGCAACGGAACTGCCTCCGCCAGCAGGCTGCCTTGCGGCTGGCTCCGGGGCGCTTGGCGCCGATGTGTGGTTCACGCTATCTGGCGTGCATGGTCCCGTGGAGCTGACCACCTGTGCAGCGGGCGGGTTCGATGCGGCGATCGTCGTCTACCGGGAGTCGTGCGACGGGGTCGCTGTGGCGTGCAACGACGATGATGCCCTTTGCCCAGGCAATCCGCTCGCCGCGAGCGTGGACTTCGTGGCCGACTGCGACGAGAGCTATCTCATCCGGATTGCGGGCGTCGGCGCGAGTGCTGGCGCCGGCACGCTTGTGGTGCGGCAGCCAGGCTCGGCATGCAGCGGTTGCCCGGCCGACCTCAGCGGCGACGGGCTCGTCGACGGCACGGACCTTGCCGCACTTCTCGCGGCATGGGGCACAGCCGCTGCCGACATCAGCGGCGACGGCACCGTCGACGGCATCGACCTCTCCGTGATGCTCGCCGCGTGGGGCGACTGCCAGCCCTAGGCCTTCAGCGCACGGCGCATGATCTTGCCGGTGGGGTTGCGCGGCAGCGCGTCCATGCAGCGGATTTCCCGCGGCACCTTGAACTGCGCAAGGTGGTTGCGGCACCACGATCGCAGCGCGGTCTCGTCGAACGTCGCACCGTCCTTGAGCTCGACGAACGCGAGCGCCACCTCGCCGCGGCTCGCGTCGGGTGCGCCGATCACTGCGCTCGCCTTGACGCTCTCGTGGCGGTCGAGCACCTCCTCGATCTCGCGCGGGAAGACGTTCTCGCCGCCAATGATCAGCATCTCCTTCAGGCGCCCGGTGATGAACAGGTGGCCGTCGGCGTCGAACTTGCCGATGTCGCCCGTGCGGAAGAATCCCCTGTCATCGAACACGCCGGCCGTCTCCTGCAGGAGGTTCCAGTAGCCCTGCATCACGTTGGGTCCCTTGATGCGGATCTCGCCCTCCTCGCCCGCCGGAAGGAAGTGCCCGTCAGGCGCGACGATCCTCTCCTCTATGCCCGGCAGCGCGCGACCCACGCTGCGCCAGCGCCACTCCTCCGGCAGGCACCAGTTCGTGACCGGCGACGTCTCGGTGAGACCGTAGCCCTCGGTGATCCGGCAGCCGAACTTCTCCAGGAACCCGTCAAAGACCGCCTGCGGCAGAGGCTCGCCGCCGCTCACGATGTAGCGGAACGACTGCATGTCGGAAGGATGCGCGTCCTTCACGAGGCGCAGCGCGTTGTACATGCTCGGGATCGCGATGAGCACGGTGGGCTTGCGCTCGCGGGCGATGTCCATGATGCGCCTGGGGATGAACTTCGCGGTGTAGTGCGCCGTGCATCCCACCGCGAGCGGAAGCAGCGTGAGCACGGTGAGCCCGAAGGAATGGAACTGCGGCAGCACACCGAGCATCGAGTCGCGCGCATCGAACTTCGCGTACTCGGTGATCTGGCGCACGTTGGCCGCGAGGTTGCCGCACGAGAGCATCACGCCCTTGGGCTTCCCGCTCGTGCCTGAGGTGTAGAGGAGCACAGCCAAGTCATCGGGAGCGCGGCGGATGGCGCGCCGGATGGGCGGCAATCCCTTGAACTGCTGCGCGTCGAGCCGCAGCGCGGCCACGCCGTCAGGGAGCCCACCTGTGAACTCGAGCATCGGGCCCACAGTGATGCAGCAGTCGATGCCCGCATCCCGGCACACATGCTCCATGTCGGGCTTCGACAGCAGGTAGTTGAGGGGCACCGCCACACGGCCGAGCTGCCAGATGGCCATCATCGCGGCCGGGAAGAGGCCCGATGTCGGGAGCATCACCCCGACCGCACGGGCACCCGAGGCACGCTCGACTGCCCGCGCGATGTGCCACGAGAGCGCCTGGATCTCGAAGGCCTTCCACCGACGGAAATCGTCGACGATCACCTCGCGGAGAGGCCGGAAGAGGAGGCGGCGCTGGATGCGGAGAAGCAGCTCCATCGGAGGTGATCGGTACGATATCGGCGTGCACGGATGCACCACGATCATGAGGATTGCAGCGCTCGCTGCGTGCGCCGCTGCGCTCGCGCCGCTCGCTGGCTGCCCCGGCGACTCCACGGCGCCGACCCTCGGCTCCGCGACAAGCCGCTACGACACAGGCCAGTACGACCTTGCGCTCTCCGAGAGCGAGGCGGTTGTCGCACGCGGACCGGCCGCAGATCGCGCGCAGGCGGAGCTCATCGCTGGAATGGCCGCATTCCAGCTCGACCGGTTCGACCAGGCCGAGCGCCACTTCGTTGCAGCCGAGCGCTCCGACGCGCCTGCGATCCGCGGGCGCGCCAGGGTCATGCTTGCGAACATCCGGCTTGAGCAGGGTCGAACCTCCGATGCGGGCGCGCTCTTCGATTCGGGCGCTGCAGACCTCGCTGGCCCAGATGCGGATAGGGCGCGCAGGTATGCGCAGCTCGCCCGCGACGGCCAGATCGGAAGCGGACAGCCTCGCGCAACGATCGTTGCGAAGGTCAAGCCAGCCACACCCGGCACACCCGCCGCACCCGACATTCCCAAGGCGCGGCCATCAGAGCCCAAGGCACCCAAGGCATCCCCTGCACCAACCGCCGCCACTGCGGTAAGGCCCCCCGCTCCGCAGGCTCCTGCAGCATCCCCATCCGACGCGTCCGCCACGGCCACCGCATCGAACGGGACGTTCACCGTCAGGGCGGGCGCGTACACCACGGAAGCGGCCGCACGGCGCCGGGCAAAGTCGCTCGCGATTGATGTGCGCCGCGCCAAGTCGCCGGATCCGCACATCGCCACCGTCAGGACCAAGGACGGCGACACGCTCTATGCGGTGCGCATCGGCACCTTCAGGTCACGTGCAGATGCCGAGGCGCTGCTGAAGCGGCTTGCGCGCAAGGACCTCGCCGTCGGCGCGCTGTAGGCGTGCAGCGCTCACTCATCGCGGTTCATCATGAATGTGGCCGTGCGCGCGAAGTACTCGCGCATCTGGGACAGCTGCGGCTCGGGTATGGCCGCATCAGCGAGCGCCCCCTCCATGTGCGCCATCCATGCGTTGCGCTCGCGCAAGCCAATCGAGTAGGGCATGTGGCGCATCCTGAGGCGCGGATGCCCCTTTCGGGCGCTGTAGTCCTGCGGTCCCCCGAAGTACTGGGCCAGGAACTCGGCCTGGTTCCGGATCGGCTCCTCGAGGTCCGCCGGAAACATCGGCCGCAGGAAAGGATCCCGGTCCACCCGTGCGTAGAACGCGCGCGCGATGCGCCAGAAGGCGTCCGCACCGAGCTGGTCGTAGATCGATGTGCCGGGATCGCTCATGCGGGCAGGTATCGTAGGGGCATGATGCGACGCGGCCCCTTAGCGCACAGCGTGTCAACACTGCAGCGCGCGAGCGCTCGCCGGGCTGTGTCGTTGGTCGCGACCGCACTGGCGTTGGCGTGCATCGCTGGATTGGCCACCGCACCTGCATTCGCCGCTGGGTTGCCGCAGGCGGGCTCTGCACCTGCCGCGCGTCCTCCGTCGCCTTCGCTCGTCGCACCGATCCCGGCAACCGGTGCCGTGCCGCCCATCGCGAGCCGCGCCGTGCTCAATGTGCCTCGCGAACTCGCGCCAGGCGTGTCGGCACAGGAGTACGAGCGCCGCGCGAAGGCGCTCAAGGCGAGCTGCTTCGGCGGCCGCAAGGGCGCCACACGTGCGCGCGGCATCACGCAGGTCTCCGACTGGACGGACCCGACCTCATGGCCAGTGCTCTGGCGAGTGATGCGCGCCGAGGGAGACGACGTGCGTCTGGCGG
>CAYPOZ010000135.1:3934-5769 GCA_964412415.1 uncultured Isosphaeraceae bacterium
CCCGGAGGTCCTCGCGGTCATCGACAACGCGCTTCGCGCCCCGCAGCACGCCATTGCGAACAATGCGGGCATCCTCGCGGGAAGGGTCGACGCGTTCGCGGCAATCCCTGTCCTGATCTTCGCGCAGGCCACCTCCGACGAGGCGCGCAGCAAGGCAGATCTCGCCTGGATCGCCATTGCGACGAGACAGAGCTACGTGGCCAACGTCGTGCCGATCGTGGGCAACGGAAGCGGCGCATTCCAGCCCGTCATCGGATCCGTCGCCAGCGGGGTCGTGATGCGCGTGCAGGATGCGGTCGTCTACACCTACCGGGCCGACGTGCACAATGCGCTCGTGTCGCTCACCACGCGCGAGTCAGGGCAGTCCACCGCCGACTTCGGCTGGGACATGGCGCGCTGGTGGACGTGGTTCAACACCGAGTTCGTGCCCGCGCAGCGCGCGAAGGCTGGACTGCCACCTGCCGACACGGCGCCCTAGGCGCACCCTCCCGCCGCATCTCACGCGCACAGCGCGCTGGCGAGACGCCCGTAGTCCTCGTTGGTGTTGTAGGGGGCGGCCGAAAGGCGCACGTGCCATCCGCCAAAGTCAATGACCGGAATCTCGATCCGGTGGTCTGCATAGAGCCACGCCTGCATCTCGGCAGCGGAGGCGAACCGGCGACGAAGCACCTCAGGCACCCGCACGCAGGCCATCGAGCCGAGCAGCCGGTCCGCGTCCGACTCCACGAGCGGCGCCTCTCCGAGCCTCGCGCACAGCATGTCATGCGCCCACCGTGCGAGCTGCCTGTTGCGCTCCCGGAGCGAACCCTCGGCTGCACTCGCCGTGAAGTCAATCGCATCGCCCGCGCAGAGCCAGGGCGCCGCATCGAACGTGCCCTGCCAGTCGAACTCGTCCGCGAACGAACGCCCGAGGTGATGGCTGATGACGGGCGGATGCGTGCGGTCGCGATGCCGCTCCGATGCGACAATCACCGCGCATCCCTTCGGCGCGTAGCACCACTTGTGCAGGTTGCCGCACCACCAGTCGGCACCGATCGCGCCCACATCGAGCGGAATCATGCCAGGCGCATGCGCGCCATCTACAAGCGTCATCGCGCCCGCCGCACGGGCTCCGCACACGATCTCGTGCACAGGAAGCACAATCGCCGTCGGGCTCGTGACCTGATCGAGCACCAGGAGCCGTGTGCGCGGACGGAGCGCGCCAAGGATGCGCGACGCGATCGACGCGCTGTCACGCACTGGCCACGGAATGTCCACCACATCGATCTGCGCGCCGCGCGCCACCGCGTGATGATGGATGCACTGCCTGACCGCGTTGTAGCCATGGTTCAGGAAGAGCACGCGGTCGCCGGGCTGCCAGTCCACCGCGGCCAGCGCGCTGTTGCAGCCTGCGGTGGCGTTGGTCACGAAACCGGTGCAGTCGGGACGGGAACCGAGGAATCCTGACACACGCAGACGAACACCCGCGAGCAGCTCGTGCATCCGCCGGCCGATCATCTCGATCGGACGTCCCTCGATCCTGGCGCGCCACCCCTCGCAGGCTCTCCGGACGGGCACAGGAACGGATCCGAACGACCCGTGGTTCAGGAAGGTGATTCCTGGATCGAGCTCCCAGAGGTCGGGCAGAAGCCTCGGAAAGGCATCGCGCACGGCAGGCGCAATCACGGACATGCCCGCCATTGTCCCACGCACGTCCGTTCGTGACCTGATAGGCTAACATTACCCGTACAAATCTGAAGCGCTCCAGCCACGCCCGCCGATAGCGATTCCATGATTGCACTTGCGAGACCAAGCACCTTTGCCGCCACCACCAGCGACCCGCTCATTCGGACAGG
>CAYPOZ010000135.1:5779-7089 GCA_964412415.1 uncultured Isosphaeraceae bacterium
GGCGGGGATTTCGTGACCCTTGTCATCGACAGCCCGGATGGGCTTGTCGCGGTCCGTGACCGCGTGCCGCTTCCGACGACAGGTCGGGGCCCGCGCCTACGGGCCGTCATAACCACCGAGCCATGCGACTGGATCGACCGCATCCTCGGCATCTGCCGGATCAGGCGCAGGCACATCATTACGAACCTGGATTCGTTTGTCAGCCCCCACCCATCACCCAGCAACGAGTCACACCATGAACCTCACGCCAAAGCAGCTTCGGATCTTCAGCCTTGTGCGCCAGTGGCGCACGACGAAGGGGTACTCCCCGACCATGCAGGAGCTGGCCGACGAGCTCGGCGTCAGCAAGGTCACGGTGTTCGAGCACGTCGAGGCGCTCATCGAGAAGGGAGCCTTGCAGCGGGACCCGAACAAGGCTCGCTCTTTGTCGGTGGTTGTGGAGGCGGTGCTCCCTGACGAGGAATCGGGGCTCACGTTCCCGCTCGTCGGCCGCATTGCCGCGGGCATGCCCATCGAGAAGTGCGCGCAGGACGAGTCCCTGAGGCTCTCGGAGATCTTCGGCCCGCAGACAGCGCGGCGAGGGGACATGTTTGCGCTACGCGTCGACGGAGAGTCGATGCGTGACGAGGGAATCCTTGACGGCGACTACGTGATCGTCGAAAAGCGCTCAACCGCACGGAACGGCGACCGTGTGGTGGCGCTGCTCGAGGGCGGAGAGACGACCCTCAAGACCTTCTACCGGGAGAAGGACGGGATGATCCGGCTTCAGCCGGCGAATCCGGAGTTTGAGCCGATTCGGGTACGCGACTGCCACGTGCAGGGTGTCGTGATCGGTGTCATGCGACGGTACTGAACTCTGTCTCCACCGAGCGCTGAATGGGGCGGCCAGGATTCGAACCTGGGTCACTCCGATTATGAGTCGGGGGCTCTGGACCGCTGAGCTACCACCCCAAGACGGAACTGGATCCTAATCGCCCTGCCGCAGGGTGTCGCCTACGCTCGCCGCATGGTTGATCAGCGCCTTCGATCAGGGACTCCATCATGGATGCGCTGGTGGCTGCTGGCTGCTGGCACATACAACCTCGTCTGGGGTGCGGCCGTGGTCGTGCTGCCCGACCTGCCCTTCACCATGGCAGCGATGGAGCCGCTGCAGGGCACGGCACGCGCAATCTGGCAGTGCCTCGGCATGGTGATCGGCGTCTACGGGATCGGATACCTCGCGGCGAGCACTGCACCCACGATCCACTGGCCAATCGTGCTGGTCGGGTTCCTGGGCAAGATCTTCGGGCCGATTGGCTTCCTGTGGACGG
>CAYPOZ010000136.1:0-434 GCA_964412415.1 uncultured Isosphaeraceae bacterium
CTTCGCGTCAGCGCGGTCCGCGGCCGCGAGCACCGCACGCACACCAGCAGGATCGACCGCGACAGGCTTCTCGATGAACGCGTGGCGGCCCGCATCGACCGCGGCGGCAAAGTGGAGAGGACGGAAGCCTGGTGGCGTCGCCAGGATCACGCAGTCCACGTCTGTCCCGAGAAGCTTCCGGTAGGCGTCGAACCCCACGAAGCACATGTCCGGCGCAACATCGCCGCGCCCCTGCCCGTGCTCCGCAAGCGCCGCACGCGCAGACTCGACGCGGCCCGGGAAGAGGTCCGCAAGTGCGGTGACGCGCGTGTCGGGGCTCGCCGCAAGAGCATCGAATGCCGCACCAGTGCCGCGCCCGCCGCATTGACGCCGCATTCAAACGCGCCAGCCAACGCCACAGTCGAGGAAACGGCGCGCTACGCCGAGGCGGCCGA
>CAYPOZ010000136.1:444-3516 GCA_964412415.1 uncultured Isosphaeraceae bacterium
CGCCGACCTTCAGGGGGCGACCGCGCGACTCGCCCGGTGAAGGCGATGCGCCGGGCTCGCCCGATCCGGCGTGCGCGCCGATCGCTCGCGCGGCTGCCGCGACCGATGACGCTGCGGCAGCCGCTGCCGCCAGCACCATGGCACCCGAGCGAAGCACATCACGGCGGTGGACGGGATCTTGCTCGCAAGTCATGGTCAGGGGCCTCGTGTGCGGCTATGCGCTCGTGACGACACCAGGCTTGCGCACTGGGGGCACTGGCCTTGGAGATGGGCTCCAGTCGGTCGGGAGCATCGACTCGCCTGAGTCGCGCGCCTGCTCCCACGTCACGGTCTGGCCCGTGTAGGCGGCCATGCGTCCCATGATCGCCATCAGGCAGCTGTCGGCCATCCACGCGCCGTCATTGATGGGCCTGCCCGCGCGGATCGAGCGGAACAGCTCGTCATGCTCCACCTGGTACATGTTCGGGATCTCCGCGCTGGAGTCCCACGACCAGAGTGGGTTGCCCTTGGGATCGCGGATCCAAAGCGTGGGCCCCCATCCGTTGATGAAGGCATAGCCGCGCGAGAGCGTGATGTGATCGGTGTTGTCATTGAAGCAGTTGTTCTGCTGCCTGCACATCAGCGTGTTGCGCGGCCCATCCGCGTACTCGTAGAGGATCGCGAAGTTGTCGTAGACGTCGCCGCGCTCGGGGATCTCGTCGCGAGTGAACCGGCTCCCGACCCCGTAGCACGACGCCGGCATGCGCCCGCCCATCGCCCACGCCATCTTGTCGATGGAGTGCACTGCCTGCTCCACGATGTGGTCGCCCGACAGCCAGGTGAAGTGCTGCCAGTTGCGCAGCTGCAGGTCCAGGTCGCTCCACTCGGGCTTGCGCTCGCGCACGCCTAGCGGCGACGTCAGGTACGTGCACTCCACGCCCACCACGTCGCCAGCGCGGCCGGAGAAGATCTCGCCGAACAGCGCGCGCTCGGGCGAGGAGTAGCGCCAGCAGAATCCCGACACGAGCGCCAGGCGCCTCTCGCGCGCGATGCGTGCGCTCTCGATCACCGACCTGTAGCCGGGTCCATCGACGCACATCGGCTTCTCGCAGAAGACGTGCTTGCCTGCGGCCACAGCCTTGGCGAGCTGCGCGGGCCGAAAGACCGGTGGAGAGCAGAGCAGCACCACATCCACCTCAGGCAGGAGGCGATCCACGACATCGACGCCTGCGAACTGCCGTTCCTTCGGCACCTGGACGCGGTCCTTCGCCTCATGCTGCATGAGGCCGTTGAGGCAGGAATCGACCCTGTCCTGGAATGCATCGCCGAGCGCCCAGATGACCACACCAGGATCCGCATCGAGCGCCTGCGCCGCGGCGCCAGTGCCTCGTCCGCCGCATCCGATGAGGCCCACGCGGATGCGGTCCGGCGCGGCCACCGAGCCGAAGACTCGTGGCACCGCACCGAGCCCGAGCGCACCCGCAGCGACAGCGCCGCTTGCGGAACCGATGAATTCCCGTCGCGTGTGGCCTGACGATGCGTCGCTCATGGCGCCTTGGGCTCCTTCTTCTGGCTCGGTGGATGGCCTGGTGCACCGGATGCGGCACTCGTGCCCGACGCGCCGGCGCCGGCATCGCACACGATGCGCATCCCGACATGGGGCGCATCTGCGAGCCACCACACGCTCTTTGGAAACTGCGGATCGCTCCTGTTCCAGTTGGGCGTGTCACGCTGCATGGCGCCGCATCCGACGCTCTCCGCAGCATCGCGGTACGAGCCGCCGAGCACGACACCCTTTCCATCGTCGGTGATGCACCACTCCGCCACGTTCCCGCAGAGGTCGTGGAGACCGAGTGCATCCGCCTTCCCGGAACCGGCCTTGCGGGTGGTGCCGCCGGAGTTGGAGGCCATCCACGCACGCTCCTCGATGGGGACCGAGCCAGACTCGGCGGACGTGCAGAGGCGCGTCCACTCCGCCACTGTCGGCAGCCTGAACGCACGGCCTGTCCTCAGCTCCAGCCACGCGCAGAATGCGTTCGCGCCCTTGAAGCTCATCGAGATCGCAGGCCATCCCGCATGGCCGAATCCGCGGTCCACCGAGATGTAAGGCTTGGTCGGACGGGTCACGGCATCCGCCTTCGCGGCCGGGCGGTCGTCTGTCTTCGCGTGCGTGTCGCTGGCGCCGCCCGCGTTCGAGGACCCACCTTCTGCCGCGCTCGCCGAAGCCTTGGGCTCGTCGAACCCGTACACGAAGCAGTCGTAGACCTCCCAAGGGATCTCGGTCGCGCTCACCCACATCGCCGGCGCAGATCCATCGGGCGAGGCCGGGATGCGCACGAGCTCGATCGAGAGCGCCGTGCCGGGGATCGTCACCCGCTCCCTCTCGGGACTGGGTGTGCAGCACAGCGCGAGCGCGACGCTGAGGCCGACCGTCATGCCGTCATGGGCTCCACTGCGCGAGGAGCGCAGTCAGGTCGGTCGCGGAGACGACGCCATCACCATCGATGTCGGCAGCGCCGGACGCACCCCACTGCCCCAGCAGGATCGTGAGGTCAACGCCGTTCACGAGCCCGTCCCCGTTGAGGTCGGCAGGAAGCTCCGGCTCGCAGTCCTCCACGATGACGCTCACGTCATCGAGTGCGGCCTCCACGAGGCTGCCCGCACCGAGGTCACGTGCGACGAACCGCAGCCGCATGTTCGCCGTCGGCGCGAGGAACTGGGCGACCGGGAAGCGCCGCTCGACCCATCGTCCCAGGCTCTCGGTCACCAGCTCGAGCTGCACCCACGTCAGTCCGTTGTCGTTGGAGATCTCCACCGGCATGGAGTCGGTGTTCGGGCTGCCTCCAAGGCTGTTGGAGTACCAGCGCCAGTACACGAGCAGCGGATTGGAGATCCCGCTCATGTCGATGCGCGGCGAGAGCAGCGTGGTGATCCCGCCGTCAACGTCCGCCGCGCCCGATGCCGATCCGGGCGACGCGTTGCCGGTGACCCAGCAGAGCGTGCCTGGGTTGGAGTGGTCATCCTCTGGCTGCGCGATTGTGCCGACGGGGTCGACACGCACCCACCTGCCGCTTGTGGCAGTGTCGCCCGGCT
>CAYPOZ010000136.1:3526-5641 GCA_964412415.1 uncultured Isosphaeraceae bacterium
TGAGCGCCCACCCATCCGCGGTCAGTCTCGAAGTCGTCGGCGAACACCGTCGTCTCGCCGTAGTTGACCGGCAGCTGCGTCAGCCCCTGCACCGGATCGCGCACCACGTCATCGTCGTCCAGCCGGACCTCGATGGCGTAGTTCACGAGCGTTGCGCACACGAGCGCGGGAAACTGCTCCCGGTATGTGGTGCCGGACACGGGTGCAAGCGGCGCAGACTCGATGCCCTGCCCTGTGCCTCGGTCGAACAGGAGCCTCGGGCTGCCCTTGCCAAGCGAGACGCCGGGTGCGAGCGAGATGTCGACCTGGAACCCGCCGCCGACCGGCGCCACTCGAGTGGGCTCCCCGGCGGGATAGCTGATCGTGGCCGGCTGCGGGCCGAGCTTCCACACGAAGAGGCCTCGGCTCATGTCGGCGCCGATGACGGTGCCGCTGGGAAAGTACGGGTAGCTCGTCCAGAGGCCCGCGTAGTTGGCCGCGTCCGCCTCAGGGTGGGTGTCGAAGTAAGCGACCTGGGGCGGCGACGTCGGGTTGGAGGCGATGTCGAAGATGCGGAGACCGCTCTGGTAGTTCGCGCAGAACATCAGCCCGCCGCGCACATAGAGGTTGTGGTCCACGCTCACCACGCCAGGATTCGCGCTGCCGACGAGCGTCGGCGCCGACAGGTTGCTGACGTCGACGATTCGGGTGCGCCCGTAGATCTGGAACCCGTTCTCGTCGGTCTCGTCGTTGATGTAGGCGTAGCGGCGGTCATCCGTGAGCCACACCTGATGGCAGTAGCCCGCCTGCGGGTAGGTGAACCGCGAGATGTTCTGCAGCGCCGACTTGTCCGTGACATCGATGATGTCCATGCCGGTCTGCGTGAATCCGGAGCCGAGGCCGCCGCAGGCGAAGAAGATCTCCTTGCCCGCGTAGGGCCCCTCCGTGTAGGTGTAGACCGCGCCGTCATGCACGTAGCGGTCGGACCACTGGCCGATGTACGTGGGCGATGCGGGGTTGGGCTCGAGCGCGTAGATGCGGATGCCGACGCCGCTGCTGCCGCCCATGCGGTAGAGGTAGCCCGACTGCTCGTTGATGATCATCGTGTGCGTGCTTGCGACGCCGCCGGTCATCACCTGCGGCAGCTCCGTGATCACGCCACTGTCGATGTTCGCAAGGTCAAAGACCTGGATCCCGCCTCCGCCCTCGCTCACCGCATAGCACCAGGTGCGGTACGTCTTCACGTTGCGCCACAGGCTGTCGGTGGCGTTGGCGGGCCGCTGCTTGAACGCCACAAGCGTCGCGTTCACGGGCGACGTGATGTCCACAAAGGCAGTGCCCGTGTTGAGCCCGATGATCGCGTACTCGCGCCCTGAGGGGCTTACGTAGCCCCAGCAGTCGTTGCCGCTGGTGGCCAGCGCGCTCGGCGTCGACAGCGTGTTCAGCGGGAACCACGACTTGAGCTGCACGCCGCTCGATACGAACTGCTCGGCGATGCCACCGTCGCCCTCACGCCACACGGACGCGTACACCGGAGGCTCCGAGTAGCCGCCCTTGGGGTCGCCCTCGTGGGCACTCACCTGCACGGAGAGCGACGCCACGACGAGCGACGCGATGGTGACGGCAGCCATGCTGCGCAACCGCGCAGTCAATCCTTCTCTGGCGATCGGCAACATGTTCTGAACGGTAACCTATCCCCGCTCCGCGCGCCTCCAAGCGGAATCACTCCGACTTGGGCGCATTCGCGGGAGCGGCGGCCCCGGTCGCGGGCACCGACGACGGGTCTGATGTCCATGTTGAGGGCGGCGGCGTGCCCGCGGCACTTCGGAGGAACGCCACAAGATCCGCAGATTCCTGAGGCGACAGGTCGAGCCGCGCGAGCACCTGTTCCTGGTGGTGGTCGAGGGACTGCGCGCCCTCGAGCGTCGAGTAGAAGCGCACGACATCCTCGAGCGAGTCGAACTGCCCCTCATGGAAGTACGGCCCGCCGAGCCCGGCGTGCCGAAGGCTCGGCGTGCGCATGGCGCCGATCGAGCAGCGCCGGCGCACGCTGCTGTGGCAGCACCTGTCGGACGTGACCCGCGCCGTGTTCCTCGGCATTGACCTCACGGCCCTGGCCCAGGGCGTGCTGCTCGG
>CAYPOZ010000136.1:5651-7045 GCA_964412415.1 uncultured Isosphaeraceae bacterium
CATCTGAGTGAGACCCCGCGGCCGTGAATGGCGACGACTTGAGTACGTCGACGCCGCCGTAGCGGCCCGCGTCCGATGACACGCCGCCTCCACGCTCCGGGCGGCCAGGCGCGCCAAGCGTGTGGAACTCCCCGTCGCTGAGCATTGGGCCGCCGTGGCACTGCCAGCATCCTGCACGGCCCACGAAGAGCGCGAGGCCGCGCAGGGCCGAGTCGGACATTAGCCCATGGGCCTTGAGTGCAGCGGCTCCACCAGACTCCTTCCACGTGGCCACCCACCGGTCGAACGCGCTCGGTCCTGTCGCAAGCCGGCGCTCGTACGCGGCGATCGCCTTCCCGAGCTTCGCGAACGCAGCATCGACATGCCGCTCGTTCGGTTCGTCGGACGGCGGTGGCGCATCGCCAAAGGCTGCCTTCCACTTCTCGCGCAGCATCGGATCCGCGGACACTCGCGCGAGCGCCGCTCGGCGGCTCGATCCGAGCTCGATGTCACGCTCGATCGGCTGCAGCGCCTGGGACCAGAGCGAGTCCGCACGCCCATCCCACCCGAGCCAGCTCTGGTGCGCAGAGTCGAGCACGGTCATGGTGCGGCGAGGCCCAGTGCCGACGCCGACCGCGATCCTCATCCCGTCAGAGAAGGCGCGATCGGGACGGTGGCATGTGGCGCACGACACAGTGCCAGTCGATGAGAGACCGCGGTCGAAGAAGAGCGCATGACCAAGCGCGGCCGCCGCATCGCTGTCGGCCCATCGGTTCGTGGGATCCGCAGGCGGCGGGCCTGGCCACCCCATCTCGCGAATCCTCCGCACCTGCTCCGGTGACACCGCGATCGTCGGATGGCTGGCCGTTGGCACCGGCGGATCGACTGACAGCGCAGCGCTCCCGACGAGCGCACATGCGCCTGCAGAGGCGCACATTGCCCACCAGCGGGTCGCCGACCCGTGACTGCGCCATGCACGCGGGACACCGGTCATGGCAGCTCCACCATCCACTGCGCGCGCTCGCTTCGACCATCGCGCACAAGATCCACATCAACCTCCCACAGGCCGGACATGTGCATGAGCATGCCCTCTGCACGCCAGCGGCCCGGCGCCTCTGCAGTGACCCGCGGCGCCACATTCATGCCATGGCGGTGGTGCGGCATCCAGGAGTCGATGAGTGCGCCGTCGGCGATGTAGGGACGCGTGCACTCGGGATCCTCGAATGCCTCAATCACAATCGTGAACGGCCGCCGGAGCGGAGGCGTGGACGCATCAGTCATCGGTGCGTCGGAGGCGACTCGCGCGCGGATCCAGAACGCTCCCCCATTCGATCGCACGGGCGCCCGCACGGCATCGCCGCCATCAGGCCGAGACCACCAGAGACGCGACGCGATGTCGGCGGGTATCACGCGTT
>CAYPOZ010000137.1:0-2186 GCA_964412415.1 uncultured Isosphaeraceae bacterium
GCATGACATGGGCGACGACGCCCAACTGCTGCGCCTCCTGCTCAAGCTGTGTCAGCAGATAGAGGCCGCGCTCGCGGCCGCCCGAAGCGACCGCGGCACGCAGCGCCTCGAGCCATTCACGGGTCTCTTCGGGATCGGTGTCGTGGGGGGGCGTCATGCGGTGGATTGTACCGCTCCCGCCGCGTGCCGCCGCTCACCGCCCTTGCGAGACCAACCTGCCGAGCGCATCGAGGTAGTCGGCGAAGGCCTTGCGCCCGGGCTCGGTGAGCGCGACCTCCGTGAGCGGCTTACGGTCGCGGAAGGACTTGGTCGCAGTCACATAACCCGCCTCCTCGAGTTTGCGCAGATGCACCGAGAGGTTGCCGTCCGTGGTGTCGAGCTTGGCCTTCAGCGTCCCGAAGTCGGCACTGCCCGCGCCGACGAGGTAGGCCATGATGCCGAGGCGTACACGCCCATGGATCACCTCGTCGAGGGCGTTGATGTCGAACGCCGCCACGGTCAGGCCCGGGCAGCCGCGCGCAGACGGAAGCCGGGGACCACAGCCGTCGCCACGAGCACGAGGGCGTAGACGAGGTATTCGTGGCTGCTACCCTGCACCGCAGCCATCAGCGGCACGGCAACGAAGCTCGCCGCGGCGACCCAACCCGCCCAACTGCGGCGCGAGATGAGGCGATAGGTCGCCCACGCCACGCCGTAGGCGCTCAGCACATGCAGCGCGATGGTGCTCATCACCGGACCCACAGCCTCCGCACCGCTACGCAGGCTGAGCAAGAACGCGCCGAGCCCGAACGCGAAGATCCCGAAACCGATGGCCGACCAGACCGCGCCGAGCGCACGGTTCAAGGTCGTCTCGGGCAGAGCATGGTCACGACGGATGAGCAGCGCGAGGTGGACCGCAAAGCCCACCGCCGCGATGACCCATGCGAGGTGCGCGGACGGCAGACTGAGGCCGAAGAGCCCCTGCGCCCCGGCCCAGATGGTGAGGCTGGCGAGTGCGAACCACCCGCCGCCCGCGATCAGGTAGTCACCGCCGCCGAAGGGCGCGTCGCGGCCGGATTCGGCGAGGTCGCGCAAGAAGGCGAGATCCTCGACGGCGTGGGCGGGGGAGGCAGTGGGGCGTGTGGTGTCGGACATGGCGGTTCTCCTGTATTGGGTGACCATGTGCTTTAATTTACAAAGTACTTTTTGATTTGTCAACACCCACGACGCCCGATCGCTTGCCCGGAGTCGCTTATCACAGAATTGTTACAGATTGTTGACATCGGCCCTACACGGAGTACTTTCGGTTCAAACCTCATCCATGAACACAGAAGGGGCATCGACATGAAGGGTTCTCTGCATCGCATCGGGCTTTCCGCCCTGCTTGTTTTCGCCGCAGCCGGGACTCAGGCCCAGGAGCCGACCGGCTGGACCCTCAACCCCGACAGGTCGGAGCTCACCGCACGCACCGCCGTCGCGGGACCGGCGACATTGCCCACCGGCTTGGTGCTCGCCTCCACCGGCATCGCAGCGCGGGGGCTCGAGCGGACCCTGGTGCTGAGCGGCGATGAACTGTCGCTGGAGTCCGAGGTGCGGTTCAAGGCACGGCTCGATGGCCGCGACTACCCGATCCACGGCCTGCCGATGGGCGACACCATCGCCATCGACACGGGCGACGGTGACGCCGTGACCTCGGTGATCAAGGCCGGCGGCGAGAAGGTCGCGACCTTCCGTCGTTCGTTGTCCGAGGACCAGCGCACGATGATCGTGACCGCGCGCTACTTCGGCGAGAACGGCCGCGTGGCACGCGAGAAGATGGTGTTCGAGCGGCGTTGAGGGCGCCCCCCGCCAGACGCGGGGCATGACGAGTGGTCGCGGCGCTGGCTGGATCCTGCGCCGCGATGCCTCGTCACTTCAACCGAGCCAGCCCTCGCGCTCACCCTTGCGTGAGAGCAACAGGAGCGACACGGCGATCGCGAACACGAGTCCCTGCAAGACGATCACGACGAGATCACCGCGGACCTCAGGACGCGAGAACAAGGCGACATCCTGCGCGATCAGCCCGAGCAGGGACAACACGAACAGAGGCTGCGCCCATCGCTTGCGCAGCAGCAGCCCGACCCCTTCGCGGCCAGCGTGCTGGAGACCGTGCTGGTCGGCCGCCATCCGCACCTCGGGCGCTGGGGTTGGGAGGGGCCGCAGGATGT
>CAYPOZ010000137.1:2196-4597 GCA_964412415.1 uncultured Isosphaeraceae bacterium
CGACGCCGAACCATACGGCGCTGGCGTATGCCGCCACGAGCCATACCGGGCGCGACGCGTACATGGCCTGTTCGGCGTCACCCATCTTCGCCACCGCCTCGGGCGAGATCGTGACATCCATCAGATAGGCCGAGGCTCCCAGGAGATTCCAGAGCAACGCGAGGATGGCGACCGGGGTGAACCACTTGGGCGGCACGGACATGGAGACCTCCGCAGGAGTTTGGTGGAAAGGGAGGGACTCGAACCCTCGACCCCGGCATTATGAGTGCCGTGCTCTAACCAGCTGAGCTACCTTTCCAAGCGGTCATTTACGGCCCGGACAGCGGGCCGGGAGTGTGTTCGCGGGGCGCGGGGCTGTCAAGTTTCAGGGCCCCGCGGCCGGCCCTCAGCGGCCTCCATAGGCGGGTCAAACCCGGGTCAGCCAGCCGTGTCGGTCGGGCGCCCTGCCCTGCTGTAGGGCGACCAAGGCCTCGCGCAGGCGAAGGGTCTCAGGGCCGATCTCGCCGTCACCCACCGGGATGGCCTTGCCGCCGCGCACGAGCGTACCCACGCCCGCGAGCACGGCAGCGGTGCCTGAGAGCGCCGCCTCGCCGTCGCGCACCCACTCGAGCATCTCCTCCACGGTGAACACGCGCTCCTCGACCGCATAACCGAGATCGCGGGCGATGGTGAGCAGCGAATCGCGGGTCACGCCGTGCAGGAAAGTGCTGTCGAGGCCGCGGGTGAGCAGCCGACCGGGGCGCAGCAGGATGAAGTTGGCAGCGCCCGTCTCCTGCACTTCGCCGCCTGGGCAGAAGAGCACCTGGTCGACGCCGTGCTCGCGGCGCGCGGCGAGGGTCGGGCCCATCGCCGCGGCGTAGTTGCCGCCGGTCTTCACGCGACCGAGGTGCGGCGCGCAACGCTGCGCCTGCTCTTCGACCAATATTTTGAGCGGCTTCATGCCGCCCGCGAAGTAATCCCACACGGGGCTCGCGAGCACCACGAGGCAGGCCTCGTTCGAGGGCTGCGCGGCGGCGCCGATGTTGGGCATGGTGCCGAAGAGCAGCGGCCGCAGGTACAGCGACCCCGGCGCCTCCGGGACGATGTCACGCACGCGATCGACGAGCGAGATGACCATCGAGGACACCTGCGCCGCATCGGGCTCGGGGAGCATCAGCGCACGGGCGCTCTGCTGCAGACGCGCGACATGGCGATCGAGCCGGAAGATCTGCACCGAACCGTCCGCATGACGGTAGGCCTTGAAGCCCTCGAAGCACTCGCTGCCGTAGTGCAGCGCGTGAGCGGCCGGGTGGATGGGCAGCGGACCGGTGGGCAGCAGCTCCGCAGGCGTCCAGGCGCCAGCACGGAAATGCGCCACGCTCATGGAGTCGGCGAGCACGCTGCCGAACGGCGAGGACTTCGCACGCTGGATGGTGGCGGCGGCGGCCGTTCGCGGCAAGCGCGCGCTCGCGCGGCGATGCTTGCGGCGTCTCGATGCGGGCCTTCAACGCTTGGATCAGCGCTGCGGCGTCGTAGCCGTCGACGAATCGGTGATCGAACGACGACGACAGATTCATGATACGACGGATCGCGATCTCACCGTGATGCACCACCACGCGTTCGACCGCTTTGTTGATGCCGATGATGGCCACCTCGGGGGCGTTCAGGATGGGCGTCGAGACGATGCCGCCCAACTTGCCGAGACTCGTGAGGGTGATGGTCGATCCGCTCAACTCCTCGCGCCGAGCTCTGCCGCTGCGGGCGGCCTCGGTGACCCGGCGGATCTCGGTCGTCAGGTCGTCGAGGTCGCGGCGCGCGACATCGCGCACCACCGGCACTTTGAGGCCGTCCGGGGTCTGGGTGGCGATGCCCAAGTGCACGGCGGCATGACGGAGCAGTACATTGCGGGCGGCGTCGTAGTGGGCGTTGCACTGCGGGAACCCGGCGAGCGCAGCGGCGAGCGCGCGGGCGATGAACGGCAGGTAGGTCAGGGACTCGCCGCCCGCTGCTTTACGCGCGATGTTCAGTCGGACGCGTAGCGCCTCGAGGTCGGTGACATCGACCTCTTCGACATACGCGAAATGCGGCGCGTTGCGCTTGGAATCGCTCATGCGCTGCGCGATGACCCGGCGCACGCCGATGACGGGGATCTCGGTGATGCCGGGCGTGCCGCGCTGCGCACGCTCGAGGTCAGCCTCGACGATGCGTCCGCCGGGTCCGGTGCCTTGCACGCGCGCGAGGTCGAGCCCTGTCTCAGCGGCACGGCGGCGGGTCGCAGGCGAGGCCATCACGCGCGCCGGAAGCAACGAGTCTTGGGTGGCGGGTGCCGGGGCCGCCACGGCGACGGGCGGCGCAGACGGTGCGGGGGGTGCAGGGGGTGCAGACGGTGCAGGCGATGCAGGCCGCGCAGACGGCGCTGCGC
>CAYPOZ010000137.1:4607-7023 GCA_964412415.1 uncultured Isosphaeraceae bacterium
CGCCCAGGTGCTTTGCTGCCTGGCGCACGGACGGCAAGCGATCGCCGGGCTGGACCTTCCAGGCGATGACCTCGGCGGAGACCGCGTCCTCGCCGAGATCCGGCAGGCGCATCACGAAGCGGCTCATGCCGAGACCTGCATCAGCGCCTCGAGCGCGCGGCGCACGCGAAGCCGTCCCGGGAAGTACTCCCACTCGAAGGCATGCGGATACGGGGTATCCCATCCGGCGACGCGCTGGATGGGCGCCTGCAGGTGCCAGAAGCAGCGTTCCTGCAACGACGCGGAAAGCTCCGCACCATAGCCGCCGAAACGGGTCGCCTCGTGGGCGATCAGGCAGCGGCCGGTCTTGGCGACCGATGCGGCGAGCGTGTCGATGTCGAGGGGCACCATGCTGCGCACATCGACCACCTCGGCGTCGAGCCCGAGATCGGCGACGGCTGCGAGGCAGACATGCACCATCGTCCCGTAGGTCACGACCGTGACGGCGTTGCCCGCGCGGACCACAGCGGCCTTACCGATGGGGACGGTGTAATGGCCCTCGGGCACCTCGCCCATAGGATGACCGGCCCAGGACTCGGCGGGCTTTTGCGGATCGCCATCGAAGGGGCCGTTGTACACGCGCTTGGGCTCAAAGAATATGACCGGGTCGTCGTCCTCGATCGCGGCGATCAGCATGCCCTTCGCGTCGTAAGGGTTCGACGGCATGACGACCTTCAGGCCGCTCACATGCGCGAACACCCCCTCCGGGCTCTGGGAGTGCGTCTGGCCGCCACGGATGCCACCGCCACAGGGCGTACGGATGGTGACGGGCGCGGTAAACGCGGCCGCGCTGCGGTAACGCATGCGGGCGAGCTCGCTCACGATCTGGTCGTAGGCGGGATAGATGTAGTCGGCGAACTGGATCTCTGCGACGGGGCGCAGACCGTTGGCCGCCATGCCGATCGCGGCACCGACGATGCCGCCCTCCGCGATGGGGGTATCGATGACGCGATGCGCACCATAGCGGCTCTGCAGCCCCTCGGTGGCTCGGAACACGCCGCCGAAGTAGCCGACATCTTCGCCCAAGATCACGACCCGGGGATCGCGCGCGAGCATGACCTCCATCGCGGAGTTGAGCGCCTGCACCATGCTCATCGCGGTCATGTCGCCGCTCCGGCGTCGCGCGCGGCGGCCAGTTCAGCCTCGAGTTCGGCTCGCTGCGCCTCGAGATGGGGCGGAAGCACCTTGAAGACATCCTCGAACATCAGCGCCGGGTCGAGCCTCGCGCCGTCGTTGTTCGTGCCGTAAGACATCGCTTGCTTCCAGGCGGCCGCGACCTCGGTCTCGAGTTCAGCGAGGAGCGCGGTATGACGGGCGTCGTCCCATTCGCCGAGGCCGATCAGGTGTTTTTTCAGACGCTCGACCGGATCGCCGAGCGGCCACGCGGGGAATTCGTCCTTCGGGCGGTAACGGGACGGATCGTCGCTGGTCGAGTGGGCACCCGCTCGGTAGGTGACATGTTCGATGAGGGTCGCACCGTGTCCGGCGCGGGCGCGCTCCGCCGCCCAAGCCGTGGCGGCGTACACCGCAAGGAAATCGTTCCCATCGATGCGCAGACCGGCGAGACCCAGACCCGGACCGCGTGCCGCGAACGAACGCTGTTCGCCGCCGGCAAAGCCTTGGAAGGTGGAGATCGCCCATTGGTTGTTGACGACGTTGAGCACCACCGGCGCGCGATAGACCTTGGCGAACAGCATCGCGTGATGGAAATCGGCTTCCGCCGTGCTGCCCTCGCCGACCCACGCCGCGGCGATGTGGTCTTCGCCCTTGATCGCCGCCGCCATCGCCCAGCCGACCGCCTGCGGGTACTGCGTCGCAAGATTGCCGGAGATCGAGAACAGACGACGCGGCGCATCGTGGTACATCACGGGCAACTGTCGTCCCTTGCACATGTCGTGGGTGTTGGAGAGCAGCTGGCACATGAGATCGAGCACCGGGGTACCGCGACCGATGAAGAGCCCTTGGTTGCGGTAGGAGGGGAACAACATATCGCCGGGACGCAGCGCATGCGCCGCGGCGACCGAGACCGCCTCCTCACCCCAAGAGCGCACATAGAAGCTGATGCGCCCCTGACGCTGCGTACGCTGCATGCGATCGTCGAAGACCCGCGTCAGCAGCATCTCGCGCAGACCGGCGCGCAGCGTGTCAGGCGGCAGCTTCGGGTCCCAAGGCCCGATCGCGGTCCCGTTGTCGTCGAGGACGCGGATGAGATCCTCGGCGAGCGGCACGGTCTCGCGGACCGCGACGCCGATCGGCGGACGCGGCACCGCTCCGGCAGGCGAGATCCTGACATAACTGAAATCCGGTTCCTCGCCCGGGCGGGCGGGGACTTCGGGCACATGCAGGCGTGGCTCGCTCATGGTCACCCCAATATTTT
>CAYPOZ010000138.1:0-5470 GCA_964412415.1 uncultured Isosphaeraceae bacterium
CGCGCGTGAGCAGCGGGATGGTGCCCATCTGCGTCAGGTACATGCGGATCGGGTCATCGATGCGCTTGGATCCTGGCTCCGCGATGGCCTGCTCGACGGCGGCCTGCGTCTCCTCGTCCAGGGCGTCATCGTCAAGGTCCGGTCCCTCGAGCGCCTCGAGCACAGCCGCCTCCTCGGGGCTTGCGGAAGCCTCGCCGCGGCGAGCGCGCGCAGCCGCGGCAGCGGCTGCAGCGGCGCCAACGAGCGGGCGTGGCGCACGCACGATGCCGTTGCCCATCAGCGGGGAGCCCTCGCCGGGCACCTCCTGTGCGCGGCGAGAAGGCCGCTTCTCGTCGTCACGCTGGAAGCGCAGGTCGGTCTCCAGCGGGCGGTCGATCATCGACCATCCGTTGCGGCGCACCTCAGGCAGGTCCACGAGGCGGATGTTGCGCTGCTCGAACAGCGCCATCAGCTCGTCGATCTTGTAGGCGTCGACATGGTCGTCCGGCAGGCAGATGTTGAGCTCCTCGTAGGCGATCCAGCCACGCTGGGTGCCCAGCTCGACAAGCTCGCGGAGGACAGGACGGAACTCTTCGATGACGGCGCTCACTGGTGAGGCTCCTTTGCCGGCGCAAGTCCGGCTGCTGTTGCGAAACATGGGGACATGACGTTGTGGCAGGTCGGCGAACGCATCACGTGCCGCTCCTTGCCGTACGGCGGATGAGGCCAGCGCGGGGACCGCCCTGGCGGATGGACTGCAGACGCGCGGCAAGCTGCTCGGGCGTCGTGGCGGATGCATGCATGGGCGCATCGGCACGCATGCGGATTCGGTCAAGGTCGCGCGCCGCGTCGGCCACGCGCGCCAGCGCATCGGCCCCGCTCGGGCAGCGCTGCCGGCCGAGCGCCAGAAGCTCGGTGGCGGTGCGCTTGGCATCGCCATCGGGGCAGAGCGCGATTGCCTCGGCGATCGAGAGCGCGCCGCCCTCGTCGAGTCGTGCGTACACGGCGCTCCACACGGCAGCGACAGGCGGGTCCTGCATCGCGTCGGGACCGAAGAGCTCCGTCACCGGCAGCGAGTCGCCCTCAGTCGTGATGACCTGCACGCGCGAGCACTCGGGCCACGCCAACAGCAGTCCCACGAGCGTGCTCTCGGCTTCCACGAGTGCACGGGGCAGTGGGGCGACCGACCGAACGCGATCGCGATCGCGCCCAGCATCGTGGGAGGGCGAATCGCCGGTGGAGGCGCCGTCGCCGCGGGCATCTCCGCCGCGGGCGTCGTCGCCATCGGTACGGCGTGCGCGCACCGTCGGCACCGCACGCTCGATCTCGGCAAGCGGCAGCCCAGCGGCGCGCGAGATCGCCTCGAGCGCAAGCCGCCGTCGCAGAGGGGGAAGCTCGCCAAGGCCCATCGCCACAAGCCGCTGCAGCATCGCCTCGATCGCGCGCTGCTTCGGCGTCACGCCCTCACGCTCGGCAAGCGTCGCCGAGAACCGGGCCACGAGATGCGCAAGCGCATCCACGGCACCGTCCACTGCGGCACGGAAGCGCTCGGTGCCGCCAGGCTGCCGCAGCAGGTCGTCGGGGTCGAGCGAATCCGGCAGCGTGCAGATGCGCACGTCGATCGTCGCCGAGAAGAACACCTCCAGCGCACGGTCGGCGGCTCGCTGGCCGGCCTCGTCACCGTCGAAGAGCAGCACCACGGTGTCGCACAGCCGCTGGAGCACGCGCGCGTGGTCGCGCGTCAGCGACGTGCCAAGCGTGGCCACCACATTCGTGATGCCTGCCGCATGGCACGCGATCACGTCGGTGTACCCCTCGACGATGATGGCCGTCCTGCTGTCGACGATCGCGCGCTTGGCAAGGTGCAGCGCATACAGCGCACGCGACTTGTGGAAGATCGCGCTCTCGGGGCTGTTGAGGTACTTGGGCTCGTCGTCGGGGTCGATGATGCGGGCGCCAAAGGCGATCACGCGTCCGAGCTCGTCGCAGATCGGGAAGGTGATCCGGTTGCGGAAACCGTCCGCGAGGTGCCCGCCGCGGTGGCGCACGAGGCCCGCAGCCTCGAATGCGCCGCGCACCGTCGACTCGTCGAGCTGGTGGTCGTCGCCGGCATCGGCCCGCCCGCGCGGCTGCGCCGAGTGCCGAGCGAGCCTGTCCACGTACTGCACGAGGGCATCGCCGCCAGCAGGCGCGACACCCAGCCCGAACCGCTCTGCCATCTCGGGCGAGATGCCCCGGCCGGCCACGATCGCGCGTGCGGTTGCGCCGGCGTCAGTCTCCAGCGACCTGCGGAAGAAGCGCTGCGCTGCCTCGTTGGCGCGCCTCAGCGACGACGGCGAATCGGGACGTGCCTCGCCGCCGGAAGAGGGGCGCGGACTCGAATGGAGCTCGATGCCGGCGCGCTGCGCGAGATGCCGCAGCGCCTCCGGGAAGTCCATCCGGTGGTAGTTGATCATGAAGTCAATCGCGTTCCCCGCAGCGCCGCACGCGAAGCACTTGTAGAAGCCAGATCCCTTGTGGGACACCACCGCCAGCGACGGCGTACGGTCGTTGTGGAACGGGCAGAGGCCCGCATGCTCGCGCCCCTTCGGGCGGAGCTGCACCGACTCCCCGATGAGCGCGACGATGTCCGTCGCGTCAAGGACGCGGTCTCGATCAGATGGGCCGGCAGGGGAAATCACGATTGGCGCAGGACTCGGGTTGATGAAATGGCAGGCAGGATGTCGTGGACACGCAACGCAACAGGCACAGGACTCACGAAGACACGCAACGCACTGGGCACAGGCCCAAAGGAACACATACGCAACAGGCACCGGGGGCAGATCCAAAAGCCCAGCCTCCGTCCGTGAACGGGACGGCAAGTGCCTCGGGAACCGCAACCCCTCGCAAAATCGACTGTCTCTTGGGTCCGCGCCCCGACCAGCCTCAATCCGCTCAAGAAACTCGACGCATCGTCGAGCCTTGGTCCCGGAGCTGGAAATCTGATTCGCAGATTCCCTGAGGGGTCACGTGCCGCACGGTCCACGCCGCGTGTGCGGCGGAGGAACAGTCGTATGTCACCGGCATGCCGGCAATCTCGCTGGGAAAGCCCTATGGGTAACCCGAGTCCTGCTTCGCCAGCCATGGCGCTTGTGTGAGGACGTGCCGGGGTAGGTGCCCTGCGATCACGGGAACTATAGACCGAGGTTCAATCCCGTCAACCCATTTTTGATCAGATTGAACGTCAAACCCCTTGACAGGGTTAGCGACGGATGATCTAGGGGACGGACCTGATGCGGACCGCTCAGGCCGCGCCAGCTGCCTTCAAGGCACGCGTGTACACATACTTGCGGCCCGTGGGCTTCTGGATCATGCCACGCTTGATGGCGCGCGCGGTGACCAGGATGCGCTTCGGTGCGCCGTCAATGACGGCATCAACGCGCTGCAGATTCGGCTTGAAGGTGCGCTTGGTGACGCTGGTCGTCTTGATGCCGACGCCGCCGAGGTACTTCGCCTTGCCGCGGCGGGTGATCTTGTGGCCTGAACGGGTCTTGGCTCCAGTGATGTGGCACACGCGCGGCATAGGAATTCCTCGTCTGAAGGGGAATCGAGGAGCATAGGGAGGTTCTGCGCCGTACGCAAGTGCAATCGGCGCGGGATCCGCAATTACCGGACTTGCAATAGGGAATCGAGCGCGCTACTCGCCGATGTCCGTCAGCCCCCACGCCGCCAGCGCCGCAGTCGCCGCCGCAGCATCAATCTCCGAAAAGCACCCGATCTCATGGCTGTCGACGTCAAGGACGCCCCAAGCGGCGCCGCCAGCCCGGCAGGGCACAACCAATTCGCTCCGGTCGCGGGGATCGCATGCGATGTAGTTCGCACCGAGCTCGCTCACGTCGCGCACCACCAGCGGCACACCGGCCATCAGGCAGCGTCCGCACGCCCCATGCAGCCCGATCGGCGAGCACGCGGGGCGGTCACGGCGCGGCCCCAGCACCAGCCGCTCCGTCTCGGGTGTCCCGGGCACCTCCAGGTAGAAGCCGATCCACGAGACGCCGGTGCTCGCCAGCGCATCCCACGCGCAGTCCACGAACGCCTGCATGCGGGCGGAGCGGTCGCCGGAGAGGTTGCCCGACCGCGCCGCCGAGGCAACGCGCGCCCAGTCGTGACGCAGTCCGCTCACGCCGACTCGCGGTTGAGCCTGCGTGCAATCTCGGGTAGCGCGCGCCCATGCTGCACCGCAGCAGCGTCGATCAGGTAGGTCGTGTTGCCGTTGTCGAGCTCAGGCAGCTGGTACATGAGGTCGAGCATCAGCTCGTCCATCACGGCTCGCAGCGCGCGCGCTCCAGTCTCGCGGGCCATCGCCTTGTCGCAGATCGCGTCGAGCGCCTCGGGCGTGAACTCGAGCGACGCCCCCTCGAGCCGGAACAGGTGCTGGTACTGGCGCACGAGCGCATTCTTGGGCTCGAGCAGGATGCGCACGAGCGCCGAGCGGTCGAGCGGCATCAGCGGGCAGCACACCGGGAGCCGGCCGATCAGCTCGGGGATCATGCCGAACTCGAGCAGGTCCTCCGGCTGCACCTGCGACAGCAGCGACGCCACCTCGTCGGAGCGCGGCATCGACTGCGACTCGGCGCTCGTGAAGCCGATGCGGCGCTTGCCGATGCGCTTGCGGACGATGTCGTCGATGCCCACGAAGCTGCCGCCGCAGACGAACAGGATGTTCGTCGTGTCCATCTGGATGTACTGCTGCTCCGGGTGCTTGCGGCCGCCCTGCGGAGGCACGTTCGCCACGGTGCCCTCGAGCATCTTCAGGAGCGACTGCTGCACGCCCTCGCCGGAGACGTCGCGCGTGATCGACACGTTGCCGCCGGTCTTGCCGATCTTGTCGATCTCGTCGATGTAGATGATGCCCTTCTGCGCGGCCTCGAGGTCGAAGTCCGCGGCCTGGAGCAGCTTCAGCAGAAGGTTCTCCACGTCCTCGCCGACATAGCCGGCCTCGGTGAGCGTGGTCGCGTCGCCGATCGCGAAGGGCACATTGAGCATGCGCGCGAGCGTGCGCGCGAGCAGCGTCTTGCCGGTGCCCGTCGGGCCCACAAGGAGGACGTTGCTCTTGTCGAGCTCCACCGGCGCGTCTGCGCTGTCGACCTGCGTGAGCCGCTTGTAGTGGTTGTGCACCGCAACCGCGAGCGCCTTCTTGGCCGCCACCTGGCCGATCACGTACTGGTCGAGGTACTCGGCGATGTGGCGCGGTGTGGGGATCTGCGAGAAGAGCGGGGCGCTTCCGGTGACGCGCCGCTTCTCCTGCTTGAAGATGTTCTGGCACAGGTCGGTGCAGGTGCCGCAGATGTAGACGTCGTTGGGCCCCTCGACCATCGGGCCCACCTCGCGGCTCGTCTTGCCGCAGAAGCTGCATGTGGTGATTCGGCGTCCGCGGAACCCGCCGCCGGATCCGCCACCCGGACCGCCTCCGGGACCCGAGCCGCCATCGCCGCCGGAGGACCCGCTGCCG
>CAYPOZ010000138.1:5480-6986 GCA_964412415.1 uncultured Isosphaeraceae bacterium
CTGCGCCACCGCCGGCACCTGAACCTCCATCACCGCCAGGACCTGTCGGGCCGCCGCCGCCGCCCTCTGAGCGACCCCCGCGCCGTGCTGGACCACCGGAGGATTGCGGAACAGGGCGGGACGGAGGAACGTCGGACGGCATCGGACCGAGTCTATCGGGTCGTGCCGCGCTGGCCCTTCACCGCTTTGGCTGATGTGGGCTGGCTTCGCACCTTGCGCACCATCTGCTCCTTGGCGCGCTCGTACTCCGCGACCGATATCTCGCCTGCATCGCGCAGGGCGCGAAGGTCCCCAAGCGTAAAGCCGGGCATCGTGGCCTCGCTCTCGCCCTTCCACCAACGCTTGATCAGCAGCAGCGCCACCGCGCACACGATCACGATCAGCACGAGCACGCCAAGCACCGGCGCGAGGCGCGCGAAGTGCGACAGCGGCTCGGCGGCTAGCGCGCTCACTCCGGCTTGGCTGTCTTGGAGGTCTTGCCCTTGCCGCCCGAGGCCGCCTTCGCGGCCGATGCGCCCTTGCCGGCGCCCGCGCCGCGCGCCTCAAGCTGCGCGTTCCACTCCTCGGCGGGAATGTCAGTGATGGTCGCCTTCGCGATCACGCGGTCCGCGGACTTGTGCTCGCGGATCTGCAGGGCGAGCTCGTTCAGGCGGCCCGTCTTCTCGAGCTCCGCACGGAGCTCCGCAGGTCGAGTGCCGCGCTGGCGCGCGATCATCGCGATGCGGCCGTTCACCTCCGCGTCGGTCGCCTCGACGCCAAGCTGCTCGGCCAGTCGCGCAAGCACAAAGAAGAGCTTCAGACGGCGGCGCGACTCGTCCGCGCTCGAGCCACGGATCTCGGCCATGCGCCGCTCCACGACCTGCGGGTCGGTGCCTCGGTAGAGCATCTCGAGGCGCTGCCGCTCGAGGTCGCGAGCCACCTGCGACTCGCTGAGCTTCACGGGAAGCTCGAAGTCGACGCCCGCGGCAAGCTGCTCGAAGACCTGGTCGCGCATCGCAGAGCGCTGCTCGTCGTCGCGGCGACGCTCGAGCAGCGAACGCACGCTGTCCTTGAGCACGTCGTCGCTCTCGCTGCCGAGCTGTGTGGCGAGCGCCTCGCGCGCGGCCGGCGTGATTCGCTCGGCCGCGCGGATCTCGAAGGTGACCGCGAGGTCGGCACCGCGGATGGACTCGATCTCGTGGCCCTCAGGCCCCTTCATGGAGATGACCACCGTGTCGCCGACCTTCTTTCCCGTCAGCGTCGCATCGAGGCCCTCGACCAGCAGCCCGAGGAATGGGCCCTTGCCCGCATCCTCAAGCGCAGGCACTACGGCGAGCGCCTGGTCGGTCTCGAACTGCACCTCGTCCTTGCCGGACACACGCACAGTGGCCTGTCCGACCATCCGGTCGAGCGGCTCGAAAGGTCCATCGATGGCCGCTGGCGTGCCGAAGCGGTAGGAGAGTCGCTTGATCTCGTCCTCGACATGCGAGTCGCCGATCTCGATAACGGGTCGCCTGACCGCCATGC
>CAYPOZ010000139.1:0-4181 GCA_964412415.1 uncultured Isosphaeraceae bacterium
GCTTTGCGAGGCGGTTCGCCGAGAAGCCCTCGCTCGAGACCGCGAAGTCGTTCCGCGCAGCCGGCAACTTCTCCTGGAACAGCGGGATGTTCGTGTTCAGCGCGCGCACCGTGCTTGAGGCGATCGGCACATACCAGCCTGACTGTGCGGCTGGCCTTGCGCGCATCGGCGCAGCGTGGGGTACGGAGGCGGCGGCGCGCACCATCGATGCGGTGTACCCGACTCTCCCGCGCGTGAGCGTCGACCGCGCGCTCATGGAGCCGGCATCGACGGATCCCGCGTACTCGATCTGCATGGTGCCGTTGCCCGTCGAATGGCTCGACATCGGGAGCTGGCCGGCATTCTCGGGCACGCTCGCGCCGGACGAGGCGGGCAACCGCACCAACGCGCGCGCTGTGCACCTTGACTCGCACGGCGTGACCTGCGTCAGCGACGACCCCTCCCACGTGATCGCCACCATCGGGTGCGAGGGGCTCGTGATCGTGCGCACGCGTGACGCGACGCTCGTGTGCCCTGCTGCGCTCGCGGAGCGCGTCAAGGAGATTGCGGGTCTCGTGCCGCCGGAGGCGCGCTAGTGCGCCGCCCCCATGCGCTACCTCGCGATTGACCTCGGTGACGTTCGGACCGGCATCGCGTCGGGCGATGACGTGCTTCGGCTCGCCACGCCCGTCAAGGTCATCGAGGCATCAGGCGATGCGCTGCTGCGTGCGCTCGATGCGGTGATCGGCGAGCACGGTCCGGATGCGCTAGTGATCGGATTGCCGCTCCACATGGACGGGCGCGAGTCGCCGCGGTCCGCTGCGGCGCGCGCGTTTGGCGCGGCTGCACGCGTGCGCTGGTCGCTGCCGGTGCACTTCCAGGACGAGCGGCTCACGAGCTTCGATGCGGACCAGCGCATGGCGCGCTCGGGCCGCACCCACGCCCAGAAGAAGGCGATCCGCGACGCGCTCGCGGCGTGCACGCTGCTCGAGGACTTCCTCGCGCCGCGCTAGTGGCCGCACGCCTCGGCGTCGAGGTACCAGTGCACCACGCCGCCTGCGGGGTGGATGCCCTTGATCGGCAGCTCGTGGTAGTCGTCGCTGCCGGTGTCGACGCGGCGCAGCATCTCGGCCTTGCCCTTTCCCATCACGAGCACCGCGATGAGCCGTGCGGCATTGATGAGCGGGTAGGTCATCGTCACACGCGCCGGCGGCGTCACGTCAGGACCGTCGCAGTACGCCATCAGCCGGTCACGCACGTCGAGAACCGGGTTTCTCGGGAAGAGGCTCGCGGTGTGGCCGTTGTCGCCCATCCCGAGCAGCACGAAGTCGAGCCGGTCGTGGCCACGCTCACGCTGGCCGAGCGCCGCGCGGAGCTCTCGCTCGTAGCGCTCGGCGGCGTCAGGCAGCGTGGCCTCGATCGGGTGCTGCTGCGAGGGCGGGATGCCCGCGTGGTCGCCAAGGATCGAGTGGATCTGGCGCCAGTTGCTCTTCTCGTGGTCGAAGGGCACCCGCCGCTCGTCGACCACCCACAGGTGCGTGCGCGGCCACGGCATGCCGCGCCAGCGCGGGTCGATCATCAGGCGCTCGTAGAACGGGAACGGCGTCGAGCCGCCTGACACCGCGAAGTGGAAGTCGCCGAAGGTGCGCACGCAGTTCGTGGCGTGAAGCATCAGGTCGGCGGCGAGCGCGTCGTAGACGTCCTCGCGGTCGTGCCTGACATCGACGGTGCCCCAGAGCTTGGGCGCCGGCAGCGCTGCGGCATCGGGCTGGAACGGGATCGGCGCGTCGCTCATCCGCGCAAGGCTAGCCGCTGCACACGTCAGTCATGCCATGCGCGGCCATCGCGCCGCATCAGCTCGTTGGCCGACTCGGGTCCCCACGACCCTGGGGAGTAGTTCGATCCGATGCCACGCCGGAGCTCGGCGGATGCGGGACCGATGAAGGGCTCGACCGCATGCCATGCGCCCTCGACCTCGAGCCTGTGCTTGAAGAGCGTCTGGTCGCCGCGCATCGCGTCCACAAGCAGCGGGCCGTACGCCTCCGGGTTCGCGCTTCGGAACTCCTTTGCGTAGTCGACCTCCATCGCGACGGGCGCGATCGCGCTCTCGCCGGGCACCTTGCTCTCGAAGGTCAGCAGCGTGCGCTCGCGCGGCGCGATCTCGATGACGAGCCTGTTGCCCATCAGCCCGCCGCTGAAGTGGCGCAGGCCGCGGAAGAGGTTCGCGGCAGGCGGCTTGAACTGCACCACCACCTCGGTGCGCTTCTGCGCCATCCGCTTGCCGCTGCGCAGGTAGAAGGGAGTGCCTGCCCAGCGCCAGTTGTCGACATGCAGCCGGATCGCCGCATATGTCTCCGTCGTCGATCCGGCGGCCACGCCGGGCAGCGACACGTACGCGCCCTCCTCGGTGCCCGCTGCGTACTGCCCGAGCGCCGCAGCGCCCGCGACCTCTCCCGGCGCGGTGGGCCGCACCGCATCGACGACCTTGATCTTCTCCTGGCGGATCGCGTCCGCGTTGAAGGACGTCGGCGGCTCCATCGCCACGAACGCGAAGATCTGCATCAGGTGCGACTGGATCATGTCGCGGATCGCGCCCGTGTGGTCGTAGAAGGACGTGCGCGAGCCGACGCCCACCGTCTCGGCGGCCGTGACCTGCACATGGTCCACGTAGCGGTGGTTCCAGATCGGCTCGAAGAGCATGTTGGCGAAGCGCATCACCAGCAGGCTCTGCACCAACTCCTTGCCCAGGTAGTGGTCGATGCGGTAGATCGACTCCTCCTCGAAGACGCGTCCTAGCGCGCGATTCAGGCTTGCGGCGCTTGCGGCGTCGGTGCCGAATGGCTTCTCGACGACGATGCGCTGCCAGTTCCGCGCACTCCGGTCAATGCTGCACCAGCGCTTGCCTTCGGTCACGAGTCCCGCATCGTCGATGCGCGCGATGATCGGCTCGTAGAGCTCCGGGGCCACTGACAGGTAGAAGAGGAGGTTGCCTCGCGTCTGGCACGTTGAGTCAAGCTCGGCGACCCGGTCGCGCAGCGCGGGGTAGCACTCGGCCGTCACCGCGTCGCCTGCGAAGTAGTGCAGCCGCTGTGCAAAGACGCGGTAGGCGTCGGCATCGAAACCCTGCGCATGCTCGCGGACCCACGGCTCGAGCTCCGCGCGCCACTCGTCGTCGCTCTTGGCGCGGCGCGATACGCCCATGATGCGGGTCTCGTTGGCGAGCATCCCGGCGCGGTGCATCTCGTACATCGCGGGCACGAGCGTGCGGCTCGTGAGGTCGCCTGCTGCGCCGAAGATGACCAGGATGCAAGGGTCGCCGGTGCGCATGGGGCTTCCGTTCAGCGAAGCGAGCCGAGGAGACCGGCCGATGCGGCCGCCACCTCGACCACGCGGTTGCCGGCAGGGTCGATGAGCCACAGCCAGTCGTTGAAGAGGAACTCGATGCGCGCAGCCAGCAGCGCGATCCGCCCCATCACCGTGAAGCCGAAGGCCGCGCCGAAGGTGATCATGAGGTACCAGATGCCCGTGCGTGCAACGCGCCCGACCACGCCCTTGTGCTCGACCGAGAAGAAGAAGTACGTGAGGCAGCAGAGCACGCCGATCACGATGAGGGCGTTCGCGATGCTCGGCCACAGGATCGCGAAGAACTTCTCGGCGCCGGAGAGGTCCGCGATGCCAGGCGGCTCCGCATAGACGCTGCGCACGGTGGCTGCGGTCTGCGCGAGCAGGTCGCTCTCGACATGGCTGACGAGCTTGAGGCCGGCGGTCACGCCGATGATGAACGCGAGCGTCCACCCGCTGAGCCAGCCACCCACCGGGGCCAGCCGCATCAGCAGGAACGCTCCGAACATGAGCGCCAACCACATCGCCACCTGGTCCGGAACGCCCACGGGCTCGATCGACGGCTGCACCCACGCCTTCACCAGGCCGGGCGCGAGCGCACCACCGAGCTTCGGCACGATCGTGTCCCAGAAGCCCACCACCATCCAGTAGCCGGCGGAGACGCCGACGACCACCGCCTCTGCGAACTTGTATGCCGGGTTGTCCGCGTACAGGAACGAGAAGATCGCGAGCGTGAAGAGTGCGGCGACCCACAGGCCGACCGTGCGGGTCCAGCTGAGCTGCACGGCGGTCTGTGCCGGGTTCGCCTGCTCCGCGGCGAAGAACGCCTTGGGCGGCACCGTGTCGACGCGTGTCCAGGT
>CAYPOZ010000139.1:4212-6905 GCA_964412415.1 uncultured Isosphaeraceae bacterium
CCTGCCGCAGGCGGCACGCTCACCTGCTGCATCACGACATTGCGCTCGGTCACGTAGACCTTGCCGAAGCCGTTTCCGATGAGGCCACGCACCACGAGCAGCATCACGATCACCCCCACGATGATCGCCCACGTGCGGCCCGAGGGCTGCGGCACCAGCGACGGGTCGCTTGCCTGCATCGTGCTCATGCGGCACCTCCCGCAACCTGCGCGCCGCGCCGTGACGCACCGCGCTGGCGGAAGTAGATGACGTTGCCGGCGATGATCAGGCCCACCATCAGCAGGTGCGCGAAGAGCTGCGGGCCCATGCGCCGCTGCGCCTCGAGGTACTTGGCGGGAGGCAGCCTGTCGCCGTCAAGCTTGGCGTTCACGAGGGCCTCGTACTCGGCCGCGCCCTTGATGGCGCCGAGGATGCCGGTCATCTGGCGCGGGAAGTACGGGTAGAGCTGCGGCGCCTGCACACCTGTGCTGCCCGCGACGATCTCCATCGTGCCCAGGTTCGAGGAGATGACGTACTGGATCCACTCCTTCGCGCCCGGGTAGCCCGCGCTGACCGCGATCACCATCGGGAAGTCCGTTGCGCGCGAGATGCCCTTGAGCGCAGCAAGCTGGCTTGCCGGAGTGCCGCGCGAGTCGCTCGGGAACGCGCGCGCGAAGTCCGTGAGCAGCAGCTTCATCACCGCCTCGTTGCCGGCCTGGAATCCCATGCTGACATAGTCGGTGCCGTACACGAGATCCTGGAAATCCGGCTCGATGACGCGCCTGATCGCGCTGTCGGCCATCGCGCCGCCGAGCGGCCAGAGCGAGATGAAGACCATCTTGAGCCTCTTCGCCGCGCAGTGGCGCACGAAGCTGGTGGCCATCGGCTGCAGCTCGCCTGCGCTCGCGGGGTCGAAGTCGAAGGTCAGCAGGATCGGGGTTCCCTCGGGCAGCTTCTCGATGGCGTCGAATGCTGCGCGCGCGGCGGGCGTCGGCGTCTCGGGGAAGGTCCGTCCGGTGAGGCCTATCACGAGGATCGGCACCGCCACGGCGACCGACATCATCAGGAAAATCCAGCGGCGGTCGAAGGGTCGCTTGCTCATTCGGAGCTCCCCCTCCACGACCGGTCGATGCCGAGCAGGATGCGCAGGCTTGTCGCGGCGACGCCGAGCGCAATGCCGATGATGATCGCGCGGTTTCCTGCGGTGTTGAAGACCTGCATCACGTACACCGAGAGGTTCTCCAGGCGAAGGCCGCTGAGCCAGTCAGGCAGCCAGCCGGTGAGCACCACACCCGCAAAGGTGCGGCCAAGAAGCATGATGAAGGCCGTCACGAGCAGCAGGATCGCCTCGGTGTTCTTTGCCCTGAATGCCCTGAATGCCGCGCTGGCCACGAAGAACGCCAGCAGGGCGAAGAGCGTGCTCGTGAGCGGCACAAGCGCGTACTCGTAGATCCACCCGAAGGCGCTGCCGGTCGCATCCTTCTCGCCCGAGAAGGGGATGTCCGCGAACTTCGGGTTCGGGTGCACGCCGACCTTCGCGAGCCCCACGCCAAGCGTGATGAGGAAGCAGGCCACCGTGATGCCTGCATATCCCCACCCGGGCTGCCGACTCGAGATCTTGGAGAGGTTCACCTTCAGCAGCGAGCCGCCGCCGAGGATGAATGCGATCGCGGCGATCACGTTGAAGGAGTTGCTGACGAGCTCGCCCCAGTCCTCGATCATGGGGACGAAGTAGCTCAGCACCATGGCGAAGCCGGCGAGCGTGGCGATGAAGAGCGGGACCTGCCGTCTCATGCGCCTAGTCCCGCCATGATCCATGCCGCAGCGGCGGCCGCACCGCCGACGCCGAGCGCCGCGAGCGTCTTCGCCGCGACGCCCGCGATGATGAACCCGCCCGCCGCGGCCTTGCACACGTCCTGCCCCCGCAGCGACCCGATCTGCAGCGGCTCGCCCGAGAGGTACGCGCTCGCCGCGAAGAACTCCTCGCCGATCAGCGTGTAGTCGCACGCGGCCACGAAGAACGGCAGCTGCGCGCTCTCTGCGGTGCCTGCGATCTGGATCGCGCCGATCGAGTTGCCCGTCTCCGCGAAGATGAGGCTCTCCGCGAAGAAGCATCCCATGTAGAAGCACGCAGCCGGCCGCTCGCGCACCATGCGGCCGCTCACGTAGGCGACGAAGCCGAACTGCTCGTCGGTGATGTAGCGGATGAGGTCGGGGTTGTAGCTGTCGGAGCGGCCCGCCGAGAGGTACGACGCCTGCACCGCCTCGCGCGCGGCCTCCATCACGAGCGAGCGCGACGTCGGCACCTCGACGGTCGCGTCGTACTCGGCCGCGGTCTTCGAAACGCGCGAGAGGATCGTGATGCCGGCCACAGTCTGGACATTGTCCATGTCCTGGATGCCTGCAATGAAGAGCACAGGCCGGCCCATCTCGGTGGCGCGGCCCACCGCGTCATCGACGGCCTCAAGCGCTGCGATGCGGCGAACGCGCATCGGCACGCCCTTCCACGCCATGAGCACCGACCCGATGATGGCGGCACTGACGCCGACAATCCACCACGCGAGCGTTGTCTTTCGCGCGATGAACCAGTTCATCTGCGGCTGCACGGGCTCAGCTGCCGCTGCCTCGGCGGACTGCCCTCCCGCACCGACCGCCATGACCTTCACGAGGTACGCGCTGCCGCGCTCGAGCTTGCCGACCTTCATCGCGCGCGC
>CAYPOZ010000140.1:0-3767 GCA_964412415.1 uncultured Isosphaeraceae bacterium
CTCGTTCAAGACCGAGGAGACCGGCACCGAGGTCCGCAGCGAGCCCGCACGCACCGTCGAGCGCAGCCATCGCGCGGTCCATGTGGGCCGGGTCGGCGAAGTGGCCCGGAGGAATCCACAGGTCAACACCGCCGCACACGATCCCGATCCGGGACAGCGCACCCCGCAGGCCGCGGCGATCGCCCGCGTCAAGCTCGCGCGGCCGCATCCCTGGCTGCGTCGCCGAGATCTGCACAGCCCGGTATCCGATGGCCGCCGCAGCCGAGATGCACTCGCGAGGATCCGCGCCGAGCGGCTCGATCGTCGCAGCGAGCGGCGGCAGTGCCTCTGTGAGCGAAGCGATCATGCGGCAAGCCTATCCTCGCCTGAGCATGTGCCCGAGCCGTGGACGCCAGGAACCGCTGCCGCGCAAGTCGCCTGCGCAACTCGGCCGTGCGCGCGAGCTGCTCGCGATGCTGCGCGAGCGGTACCCGGACGCGCACTGCGAGCTCACATGGTCCCAGCCTCATGAGCTGCTTGTCGCGACGATCCTCTCAGCGCAGTCGACCGATGTTGGCGTGAACCGCGCCACGCCTAGCCTGTTCCGTGCCTTCCCCACCCCTGCCCACTACGCGCGCGCAGGCGAGGACGCCATTGCGGCCCACATCCGCTCGATCAACTTCTGGCGCATGAAGGCGCGCGCTGTCGCCGAGTCGATGTCAGCGCTCGTCGACCGGCATGGCGGCGAGGTGCCCCAATCCATGGACGCGCTGCTCGCGCTCAGGGGCGTCGCACGCAAGACCGCGAACGTCGTGCTGGGAAACGCATTCGGCACAAATGTGGGCGTGGTGGTCGACACGCACGTCGGCCGGCTGTCTCGGCGGCTCGGCCTCTCGAGGCACGACGACCCCGCACGCGTCGAGCGAGATCTGACGGCGCTCTTCTCGCAGGAGGCATGGTGCGAACTGTCGCACCTGCTCATCTTCCATGGGAGACGAGTGTGCAAGGCGCGCGGCGGCACCTGCAGCGACGACGCTATCTGCCAGCACTTCTGTTCGGAGGCGCGGCCGAGGTCGGAGCGCCGCGCGAAGGCTGCGACGGCGGAAGCTCGGGCAGCTTCGCCGCGGCGTCGACCGGCTTCCACTCCGCGACCCCCATCCCGCCGAAGAGGCTGACGAAGCCCGCGCTGTTCCCGGCGCGGCGCGGGAAGATGTGCATGACAGGTCCCTGGATGCGGATGCGCGCCACCCTCCGGAGCCCGTCCACGTCGGGTCGCCAAACGTCTATGCCGTCGTCGTGCCCGATCCAGAGGTCCCCGTCGACGCTCTCGATCGTGCGGGCCATCGTCCCCTGCGGGACACTGAGCTCCCGGTCCGGACCTGTTGGCCGGTTGACGATCACGCGGTGCCCCTGGTCGATGGTCAGGGGATCTTCGTCGGATCCCTCGATTCGCGCGGTGCCGAACGGCCCGGAGACCTCGGACTTCGGGATCGACACGACGCGCAGCTCGCGCGGCGTGAGCTCGCACTCCGCGCCCATCGTGTACACCCACATGCCCTCGTCGCTGCCTGCCATGATGCGCCGCTGGTCGCCGTACGCGGTATCAAGCCGTCCCGGCTCCCGAACCGAGGAGTAGAACTGGTCAGAGGCGCCTCGGTCATCCGCATCGAGCCTGTAGAGGCTGCGACCGAAGGTTCCGGCCACGGCGAACGAGTTCGGCGCGACAATGTCGAGGTCTAGCGCACCTCGCACCGCGATCGTGCGGTGGTCGCCAAGCGCCACTGTGCCGTCGGCACCGGTGTCGACCGACCACGTCTCGATGGCAGCCGGACCCACCGCCCACAGGCGACCATCGACCACCCGCACGCGCCGCACCTCCCCGGGCACTGCGGCGGCGGCAATCTCCTTCAGATCCGCATTCTTGATGCCCACTCGCGCCACATCCGGCTGCTGGAGCGAGAAGGCAAGCGCGCCTGCGGGACCCACGCCCGAAGGCATCGGCTGCAGGTCCGTGGCGAGGCCAACCACCGCACCATCGCTCAGGCGCACCACATCCTTGCCCCGCGTCGCGACGAGCCCCTGCGCGCTTCGCACGACGCGACCGTAGCGCTGCGGTGTGGCAAGGAACCGCTCGCCAGTGTCAAGCCTCACGATCCCGCCGAGGCCGCTCACGAATAGCCCTCCATCGGCGACGCTCAGTTCCTCGGGGCGCAGCCCGAGGTCTCTCTCGAGCATGAGCTCGGTGACAAGGTGATTGCGCTCGCTTGACCTGTCGATGCGGACCACCGCAGTGCGGTCGAGGACCGCGACGAGATCGCCATCAAACTCGACCATGTCCACGAGCGCGCCTGACATGCCCAGCGGCAGCGGCCGCACCCGGTCAAGCACCTGGGAGGAATCCCGCGGAGACAGGACCAGAAGCTCCGGACCGAGGCCCTGGTACCAGCGGCCGTCGACCACATGCGTTCGCCAGTGCGTGCCGCCCTCAAGGTCGGTGACCTGGAGCTCCCGAGGGCGACGGTCCGTACGGTCGACCGGCACGTAGGTGGTGTCGCAGGCGGCGCACGCGATCGCGAACAGCGGCACGGCTGCACGGGCCCATCGGCGCAGTTGGCATGTCGCACGCATCGGGCGGATCGTAGCCCGGTGCCGCTACCCTGAATGCATGGCCACAGGCGAACGTATTGCGCTACTGCGGAAGATGCTCGAGTCCGAGCCCACGGATGCATTCTGCCTGTACAGCATGGGACAGGAGCACGCGAAGCAGGGCGCGCTGCCCGAGGCGGTTGAGTGGTACGACCGCACGCTCGCGGCCGATCCCGACTACTGCTACGCCTACTTCCACAAGGCCCGTGCGCTTGAGCAGCTCGGAAAGCTCGACGACGCGGCCGTGACGCTCCGGTCCGGCCTTGCGCATGCGCGGTCCTGCGGGGACTCGCATGCGGCGTCGGAGATCGCGTCATACCTGGATGCGCTCTCGTGAGCGCTCCCGTGCGCCGCGCTACCCGCGCAGCGTCGGAGGGCCGACCGGCCGAGTCTGTCGTGGCGATCAATCCAGTGAAAAGTGACCCCCAGCGTGTGAGGGTCATGGTGCGCGGGACCGGGCGGTGCCGAGCGCGATGCGCGTGCGCCATCCGAAGGGACCAGGCAGATGCCCTACGGATCAGGGTTGGCATTCGGTGGTCCGCCAGCCTGACTGCGCGGGTCGATGCCATGACTGCCTCGGGTGCTGCCCGCGATGCAGCCCTGCATGCGATCGCGAACGCACGTCACGCACTCTTGCCGACCGCGCTCGTCCGTCGGCTCCGCGAGCGTGGCCATCCATCCCATGCTGTCGCGGCCGCCATCAGGCAGCTTCGCAGCGACGGATGGATCAGCGATAGGATCGTGCCATCGTGACGGTCACCAGCACTTGCCTGCATCCATGCCCAGGCGCGTTCTCCGCAATGGCGTGCGGCCTGAGCGTCGTCGCGCTCGCCGCGTGCGGTACGCAGAACTCCACCAACACGCTGATCGGCGCGGGCGACGAGCCGCTGCCGGCACTTGTCGCGAATCCGCCCTCGTCGATTCCTGCCGAGGCGACGCCATCGGTCGATGGACTTGACCGCCGCAACTGGCCCGCCACTTCGGTTGCGGTGCCCCGCGGACAGGTGGAGGTCCAGCCGAGCTACTCGGAGAACCTCAACCTTGCATCCGGCACGGCACGCGACAGCCGGGCCTATCCGACGACGGCGACAGCGCTCGATGGACGGTCCGATGGTGTCTCGCTCCTCGCAGAGGCTGGCGCC
>CAYPOZ010000140.1:3777-4247 GCA_964412415.1 uncultured Isosphaeraceae bacterium
CTGGCGCCCAGCCGTTCTGGTCCGCAGGGTGGGTGATGGTTGGCGGTCCGATCCGCATGGCGATCGGCGAGCCGCCATGGGCTGTGCAGCGCAATCCAATGCCCGACTTCGCGCTCGACGACCCGCAGATGTCCGGAGGCCGGCCATCGATGTGGCACTGGGTGTCCAAGGATCCCTCGACCGGCGCGTCAGTGCCCCTGATGCCTGCGCGCACGACCGCAGTTGGAGTCACGCGCGGCATGGCACCGCGTTCCACCGTGTCGCCCACGGCAGTGCCGGCGCGCACGGAGCCGTAGGACCTCTCTCCCCTGAAAAGGCACGACTGAGATGACGCACGAGGGACTTCCACCCGACTACCCGTTCCAGCGCGACTGGGAGGTCACGCCGCGTGAACTCAAGAGGATGATCGACTCGGGCACTGCACCGGTGCTCATCGATTGCCGGACGCCTGCAGAGCGTGATATCGCCTC
>CAYPOZ010000140.1:4257-5552 GCA_964412415.1 uncultured Isosphaeraceae bacterium
GCTCGGGGAGCTTCGCACGCTCGAGGACGAGCCCGTCGTCGTCTACTGCCACCATGGCGCGCGCAGCCTGCGGGTGACCGCCGCGCTGCGCGAGTCGGGCTTCAGCGACGTTCGGAGCCTCGCAGGAGGTGTTCACCTCTGGTCGACTGATATCGACCCGTCGGTGCCCATCTACTGACGGATGACTGACCCCGTGCCGGGCGGCCGGACATCGGGAGCGAGGTCACTGCGGCGGGCGTTGCCACGGGGCTCGCGAGACGAGCCGAGTGACATCACGGTGCGATCGGATAGACTCTGCACCCTCACGCGGGCGTAGCTCAGTGGTAGAGCGTCAGCCTTCCAAGCTGAATGTCGTGGGTTCAAGTCCCATCGCCCGCTCTTGATGGCACCGTGGCCCTGGGGACCTCTGCGCCCCCCGCCACGAGGTGCTCAAGCGTGCGCCAGGCGTGATGCACGATTCGGTCGATGTGGCGCACGGCGTCCACACGTGCCATCACCCGGTCGACCGCAAGTGGCGCGCCCATGGCGATTGCGTTGCCGAGGGCGCCCCTCCGAACGAGCCGGGCATCCTCGGTGACTCGCTCCGACAGGTCGCGCAGCGTCGACAGCCGTGACTGCAGAAGCGCGTCCCGGGATTCCGCGGCCGATCCCGCCTCAGCGCAATCAGTCGGTTCCGAGATCATGCTCGCCATCGACGAGGCGAGCTCGAGGGCGGCCCGGCTGCGCTCGAGTACGCGGAGCGCAGGCTCGTCGCCGTCGACCCCGGCATCGTGCGCGCTCTCCTCGATGTTCTCGACAAGGCGGATGCTGTGGTCAAGCGCATGGAGCGCGTTGGCGAGCCGGCCCTGGGCATTGGGCTGCTCCGGCGGACGAGCCATCTGCGACAGGAACTCGCGAGTCTCGTCGAGCGCACCCGTTGCTGCACTGATGGCACCGTCCCCGATCGCCTCGCGCAGCGGTGCGGCCTGGCGCGCATCGATCGCAGCCTGCGCGCGGCGTGCGATCAGCTCGAGCGTGATCGCCACCGTGCGCCGGGCCGCCTCAACGGCCATATCAGGCATCGACTGCGACGCACGGTCGAGGTGACGCGTGAGCACGGGTCCGCGCTGGGGGAGCAATCTCTCGATCATGCGCGAGAAGGGACCGACCATCGGCAGCAGGATCGCGACCCCAAGCACGTTGAACGCGGTGTGGAACCCCGCGAGCAGCAGCGTGGGGTCCACGGACCTCGCCGCAGAGTCGATCCACGGGATGACGAGCGGAAACGTGCACAGCACGACCGCTCCCGTAATCAC
>CAYPOZ010000140.1:5562-6898 GCA_964412415.1 uncultured Isosphaeraceae bacterium
TCACGTTGAACAGCACATGCGCAAGCGCCGTGCGCTGCGCGGCGGTGGTAGCGCCGATCGCCGCAAGCCCGGAACTGATCGAGGTGCCTACGTTCTGGCCCACCACCAGCGCGGCCGCCTGGTCGGGAGCGATGGCGCCTGCATGAAGGGCCGACAGCGTGACGGCAACTGCTGCAGTCGACGACTGCATCACCGTCGTCATGAATGCGCCCGCGACCACAAGGATGGCGGTGGCCATCACCGCACGCCAGGGACCGACGCCGACCATCCCGGGAAGGTCCTCCGGGTTGATGACCGACGACATGCCGGACATCCCCTGCTGGAGGACGCCAAGCCCGAACAGCAGCAGCGCAAACCCGGCGACACTCGAGCCGATGGCGCTGACGCGACCGCTTCCGAGCAGCCGCATGAGCGCGCCCACAAACACCAGCGGCAGGGCCGCTGCATCCACCGACAGCTTGACGCCCACGATGGCCACGAACCACGCCGTGGCGGTGGTCCCAAGGTTGGCGCCGAAGACCACGCCGATGGCGCGAGTGAACGTCAGCAGTCCTGCGCTGACGAGACCGATCGTCGTCATCGTGGTCGCTGAGGAGGACTGCGCGATGAGGGTCGCGATGACACCGAGTGCAGTGGCCCGGATGGGCGTGGATGCCGTCCGCGACAGCAGCCTGCGAAGGGCTGTCCCGGCGAGGGCCTTCAGCCCGTCGGTCATGACCGCCATTCCCAGCAGGAATAGGCCAACACCTCCAAGGACCGAGACGGCCATGCCCATAGGGGCTAGAGCCTAACGGCGCGCGATAGGTTCCTGAACGCGAGACAGACACCTGTCCCGCCCATCATGTATGGTTTGGGCTGTGGCGGAGACGCAGAGCGAGTACCGAGACCTGACCGTCGGCGAGCTCATGGAGCCCGTCCATGCGACGTTCCCTCCCTCGATGACCGTCACGCAGACGATCGAGGCGATCCGCGAGATCGTCAAGACCACCTTCGTCACCTACGGATTCGTAGCTGACGCTGACGGCAGGCTTCTTGGCGTGCTCACGATGCGCGACCTGATGCTCGCGCCCGCGACGAGCACCATCGATACGGTGATGATCGCAAGGCCCTTCTTCCTTCGCGCCGACATGCTGCTGATGGACGCGATGCGCGAGGTGCTCAACAAGCACTACCCCATCTATCCGGTGTGCGATGCCGCCGGCAAGCTGGTGGGCCTGATCCGCGGCACGGCGATGTTCGAGAAGCAGGCGATCGAGATCAGCGCACAGGCGGGCTCGATGGTCGGCGTCACCAAGGAGGAGGGGCTCGCCACTCCGTGGTGGCGAAGCTTCCTGCT
>CAYPOZ010000141.1:0-6410 GCA_964412415.1 uncultured Isosphaeraceae bacterium
ATCGTGCGCGACTGGATGCCGGCGATCCTCAAGGAGCAGTTTGGCATCGGACAGGGCGCCGCCGGCGTCTCCGCATCGCTCTGGTGGAACATCGCGGCGATCTGCGGCGTGATGCTCGGCGGATGGCTCGCCGACCGCTGGTCGCGCGTCAGCGACCGCGGACGCGTGCTGACGGGCGCGCTTGGGATCGCGCTCATCGTGCCCGCAATGTTCGGCGTCGGCAATGCAGGCAGCCTGCTGGTCGCCGTCCTGTTCCTGATGCTGTTCGGGCTCGGATGGGGACTCTTCGACTGCAACAACATGCCGATCCTGTGCCAGATCGCGCGTCCGCAGCTGCGTGCCACCGGCTACGGGCTGATGAACTTCGTGAGCATCAGCTGCGGTGGGCTCGCCGACTGGGGATTCGGCGTCATGCGGGATGCGAAACTGCCGCTGAACGGCATCTTCGCGATCTTCGCGTCACTGGCCCTGGTGGCGGTCGGCCTGATGCTGTGCATCCGGCCTCGTACGCGGTGAGGACAGCGTCACGGTGTCGAGCGTGCTGCCGTCGTCTGCGACGGCGCGCATGGTGGCGGTGCCGTCGGAGCGCAGCTCGATGTCCCACAGGTGACGCGTCGGCGACGCCTTCGCGAGCCACCATCCCTGCTCTGGCGTCGGCACCGTGCGCGTATCCACGCCCCACGCCCCGTCGCCGATGTACAGGATGCCGTTGTCGTCATCGCGCGCATGTCGCCGCAGCCGGTGCGTGCGCTTGAAGTTGTGGTGGTCGTGCTCGAGCGCCACCGTGATGCCGTAGCGCTCGAAGTGAGGGACCCACGCCTCGCGGATCGCCACAGACCGCGGATTGTCGATGGGGAGACCGCCCTCAGGCGCCTTCGTCGTGCCATACGCCGGATAGTGGTAGCACGCGATGAGGAACTGCGATGCGGTGCGTGCCGCCAGCGCCGAATCGAGCCACTGCGCCTGTGCGCCACCGATCTCGGTCGTGTGCCCGCTGTCGAGCATCACGATCGACAGGTAGCGGCCGAAGTCGAGCGCATAATGCGGGCGACCATCCGGCAGCGTGAAGAGCCCGTAGAAGTACGGCGCATCGGTGGGGATGCGGCCGCCATAGCCCCCACGCACCTCGTGGTTGCCGATGCCCACCACCATCGGGATCAGGCGACGGTCCTCGGCCACGCAGATGCGCATCCAGGACTCGAGCCAGTCGATGACGCGAGAGCCACGAACGCCGTCGTCGTAGGAAAGGTCGCCGCCAAGGATGGCGAAGTCGGGCTGGATCTGCGCCGCCTGCGCGTTCATCGCATCCACCATGGCGCGCGTGTGCATCATGTCGCCGCCGTTGACGATGCGCAGCGGCCGCGCAGGCGTGAGCGTGGCCGGCATCGTGCGGAATCGCCACGTCGCGGACTCGATCTCCTTCGCCGACTTCTCGTCGGTGGGCGCTGCCGGCGCAGGCCCGATCCCGAACTCGTACATCGTGTCGGGCTGCAGGCCAGTCAGCTCAGTCCAGCGCCGCTGGAGTGCCGACGGCTCGACGACCGCGCGCGATGCGTTCGCCGCGGCCCACGTGGAGTCACCCACCTTGCGCCAGTGCACCGACGATGGGCTGTCGGCGTAGAGGTCCACCCAGTTGACGGTCATCGTTGTGGTCGGGTCCTTCGACCACGTCAGGTAGAGGCCGACGAGATCGGGCCCGCCACGAAGCGGGCGCTGCCACGGCACCGGCGCGCCCTGCGGCGCGGCAGCCATACCGACACACGCGATCGCGCACAGCGCGAGCGCCGCGATGGCACGACTGCATGCGCTCATCGCGCGCACCGCGTCATCCTGAACTCAAGGACCTGCGCAGGCGCAGGATCTGGCTTCGATGGATCTGCGGGACCCTTCGGCGGCGTGGACTCCACGGTCAGCGTCAGCGTGTCCGCATCGAGTCGCCGGTATGTGATCCGCGCAAGGTCCGCAGAGTGCGCCTCCTCAGGCGTGCCCGCAGGCTCGAACACCACATGCGAGTCGCTCGACTCGACCATTCTCAGCACCATCGGCTTGGCGCGCCGGGGATCCGTATCGAAGTCCGCGTGCACGTGGATCTGCCGGAGCACCACGCGATCATCCTCGGCCACGATCTGCGAGAACTCGTAGAAGGGCGTGTACCCGTTCCCGAGCACGCGTCGGAAGACCGCCACGATCGAGTTGCCGCATGGCTCTGTCCACTGCTCCTGGATCATCGCGCCCTTGGGCTGCGACAGGCACCACGAGCCGGTCAGGAAACCGAGTGCCCGAAGGCGCGCATCGGTCTCCGGCTTGGATGGTGCGGCGGCCGCAATGTCGCCCGGACCCTGCGCGGGCGGCGCTACTGCTGTGGACGCGGCAGGCACGGCAGCAGGCGGTGTAGCCAGAGCGGGCGGCACGGCGGAAGACTGCGCAGATGCGGCTGGTGCAGCGGCAGGCGGTACGGTCGCGACCGTGATCGTCATCGCAATGAGCAAGGCGTGGAGCATGGATGGAAGGCTAGCCTGCGTGCATGCTGTGGACCACGCTCGTATGCGCGGCGCTCGCGCAGGACTTCAGGAACCCCCCCGCCGCCGTCACGCCCGCTGCATCTGCTCCCGCGCACGCGACCCCTCCTCGCCCAGCCATCGACGCCGCGGCACCGGCCGATGCACCGGGTCTTCACAATGTGGTCGCATTCGCTCCCGATGTCCTCTCCGGATCGGTCCCTGAGGGTGACGCAGGCTTCGATTCCCTCAAGTCATGGGGCGTGCTCACGGTCATCTCTGTTGACGGCGCAGTGCCCGACCTCGATCGCGCGAAGTCGCGCGGCATCCGCTACGTGCACCTGCCGATCGGGTACCACGGATTCGACGAGGCACGCAAGCTCGAGCTTGCACGCGCATTGCGCGACCTGCCCCGGCCGGTCTACATCCACTGCCATCACGGAAAGCACCGCAGCGCGGGCGCAGCTGGCGCCGCGGCGGTCACGCTCGGATGGCTCGCACCCGAGCAGGCCGTGGCGCGCATGAAGGTCGCAGGTACCGCGCCGAGCTACTCAGGCCTGTACCGCTGCACCGCAGAAGCCGTGAAGGTCGCAGATGCTGCGATCAGCACTGCGCGCGCAGACTTCCCGGAAGTCTCGCGGCCTGCGGGCCTTGTCAAGGGCATGGTCGACATCGACCTCACGTGGGACAACCTCAAGGCGGTGCAGAAGGCGGGCTGGACCGTTCCCGCGGACCACCCGGACCTCGTGCCCGCCGCAGAGGCGGGACGCCTCGCCGACACGCTGCGCCTGCTGCGCGACGACGCGACCGTGAAGGCAAAGCCCGCCGAGTTCCAGGCACTCATGGCACGCAACGCGGAGCAGGCGCAATCGCTCGAGGACCTGCTGGCGAAGTTCGCCGCGGGCACGCGCCCTTCACCCGAGGACGCCGAGCGTCTCAACGCGATCTCGTCGCAGGTCGCGGCCACGTGCAAGGCCTGCCATGCCGCCTACCGCGACTGACGTCGCGCACACCACTCAGGGGCACTCGCCCCAGCCTGACAGGATCACCGTCAGGTCAAGGCCGTCCACGACTCCATCGTCGTTGAGGTCTGCACTGCAGCTCGCGCCGCACACGCCCCAACCGGCAAGCAACTCCGTAAGGTCAAGGCCATCGACCATTCCGTCACCGTTGAAGTCGGGCCCGCACACTGGCGATCCGGACCGCAGGTCGAGCACGAATGGGGACTGTGCAGCATCGCTTCGGATGGCGTGACCGACAATCGTCAGACCATCGTTGGTCATCTCGAAGCCGCGGAGGAACCACTCCTCTGGCAGGATCACGCCGTGCTCTGCCGCCCAGGTCGCGATTGGCACATAGCCGCGACCCGCGATCCACATGTGGATTCCGCTGGAGAAGTTCGTCAGCAGCATGGACCCGTCATGGTTGGCGGCCTGCACGCTGCCCTCACCAGCCGGCGCGGGGACGATCGGCTCGCAGGTGCCCGTGGACGCAGACGAGTTCCACCGGTAAGGCGCACCGCCATTCCACGAGCTGCGACCCTGTCCGTACACCCACTGCCCGTTGCCGCTGCAGGCACTCGCCTCGCGCATCTTGACCGCTGCGGAGCCGCCGTCGAGAAGCGTGCCGACAAAGGCGCCTGAGGCGTTACGCCGCCACGCGCATCCCTGCCGGTAGCCGTTGTAGTCGTCGTTCCAGCCTGCGGCGAGTGCGCCGTTGTCGCTCACCGCATTGGCGCGCGTCGGCTTGAAGAAGTACAGGGTGGGCAACGTGGAGATCGCGTCCGTGCTTGCATCCCACACGTAGCCAATCGCCGAGCAGGCGCTGCTGTACACCAGCCCGCACACGAATCGGCCATCCGGAGACATGTCCCACGGGCTCGCGCGAGAGATGTCGCAGCTGTATCCAAGGCTCCCGACGGCAGGATCGAACTCCTGCGTCGAGATCTCGAAGAAGGTCGGTTCGGTCTTTTCCGGATCCCCCTGCAAGGTGCTGCACATCGCACGCGCGCCATCACCGGTGATGAGCACGCTGCCGCCAACGCCGTTGCCCGGAGGACGCGCATCGGGAATCAGGACCACCCAGGTGTCGAGCGTCCAGTACCAGCAGTTGCCCTGGTCGTAGCCAGTCACGACGCGACCGTCGGCACTCACGTCGACCGCATATGCATACGGCACGAACCCCAGCAGGTGAAGCTCGCCGGCGGTTGCGTCGGCCGGCGCGAGGGCACACGCAGCACACGATGCGAGGATCGCCAGGCGAGGGGAGCGAACGAACGAGTCAAGCATGGTCACAAGTCTCCCTCCGCACGACCGGCATGCGGTACCGGGTGCACGGGGCATTTCGGGTACGCGTCATGGACACTCGCCCCATGCTGACAGGATCACCGTCAGGTCAAGGCCGTCCACGAATCCATCTTCGTTGAGGTCTGCACTGCAACTCGCGCCGCACACGCCCCATCCGGCAAGCAGCGCCGTAAGGTCAAGGCCATCCACCGCCCCGTTCGAGTCCAGGTCCCCGTCGCACGAGGCCAGGGGAAGCAAGTTCAGCACGAAGGCGCGGTCGCCGAAGTCCGTCCTACCCGTACCAGCCACCGACCGGCCATCTGCGGACATCGCCAGAGGCAGCGACATGCGCACGCCGAAGGGCACATCGACGCCATTCTCCGCTGCCCAATCCTCGAGTGCCACGTACCCGCGCCCCTCGATCCACACGTAGCCCTCACCCGAAGTTGCAGGCGGACCTGCACGGAAGAAGCAGGCAGCGACCGTGCCATCAGCGTTGCATGCGGTCACGTAGCTCGGGAGGCCAGTCGGCGAGTCGCCGAGGGCGACGGCCTTCGTGGCCTGCGTCCACACGTAGTTCCTCTGCACGCCGCCGATCGGCCCAAACCCGAACACCTTCGTTCCGTCAGCGGTCACCGCCGCGGCCTCGCCCATCTTGACTCCACTTGGCGTGGTGATCAGCGTCTGGGTGTATGACGTGCCATTCCATGCCCACACGGAGCCCTGGCGGAACCCATTGAAGTCGTCGTTCCACCCCACGAGCACCGTGCCATCGCGGTTGATGGCGTTCACGCGAGTGGGCTTGAAGAAGTACGCAGTAGGCAAGGTGCGGATGCCCACGGTCGGTGAGTAGTGCAGGCCCCGGTAGTCGCACGACCCCCCGGCGATGATGCCGCCGCCCACCGTAAGCCCGTCGCCAGAGATGGCCCACCCGGAGCTCGCGGAGATATCGCAGTTGAAGCCAAGCGATCCTGTGCTGGTCCACTCCCCGGCAGGAACGGAGTAGGTGGACGCCTCGGTCTTGCCAGCTTCGTTGAATGTGTTGCCGACGATCCGCGTCCCGTCGTCCGAGATGCCGCAGCTGCCGCCGATCCCCTGCGTTCCCGGCGGGGCGCCTCCGATATAGACGACTCCGCTCTCAAGCGTCCAGTAGGCGAACTCAAGGGGCGTGTACCCGGCCGCGACACGGCCATCGGCGCTGATCCCGGTGAGGTACTGCACGCCTGGAACGATGTGCAGGTCCTGTGCAAGGGTAGGGACCGACATGCTGGCGCTGATCGTAAGTGCTGCGGCTGAGAGAGTGGCTCTTGCCATGGGTGCTCCTATGCGTGCTGTGCAGGTCTGACGTACTCGAAAGTGCCCTTCAGGACGCACACGCGGGCCGCGCACCGCCAATGCAGCGCGCAGCCCGGTGGGTGCGTCATGCAAAGCGCTCGACACGTCAGGAGCAGCTGCCCCACGCGGCAAGTACCGATGAGAGGTCGGTGGCGTTTACGGTGCCGTCACCGTTGATGTCAGCGGACCCGTCGGTGCCCCACTGGGCCAGAAGCGCCGCGAGGTCCGTTCCGTCCACATCACCGTCATCATCGAGATCGGCCGGACACGACGACGTCGGATTGCCGATCTG
>CAYPOZ010000141.1:6420-6842 GCA_964412415.1 uncultured Isosphaeraceae bacterium
CGCGACCGCGTTCACCGAGTTGACGGAGTCCCCCGCACGGATGACGAGCTGCCCACTCGCGTTGAAGCCAGTGCCGCCGCCGTCTCCGTTCTGGCCGGTGCCCCCGATCAGGGTGAGCTGGTTCGCCGGCGTGCCGGTGAAGTTCGTGTCCCCAGCCTTGGCAATCAGGCGAAGTCCAGCGGACTCGTCCCACGCGTAGATCGCCGCAACCGAGTCGGCACCGACGGTCACGTTGTTCGCGAACACGACCGCGCCGCTGTCGCTCGCGCAGATGCTCGTGCTGCCGTTGAGGCTGCTGAAGACGCCGCCCTTGATTCCCGGCGCAGCATCGCCCTGGCGGCAGACCGTGATCCGCGTGCCGTCAGGCTTGCGAACGCCGACAAACGTGCCGTTCGGGACGTCGGTCGTGGTCCCGTCCGCGA
>CAYPOZ010000142.1:0-6826 GCA_964412415.1 uncultured Isosphaeraceae bacterium
ACACTCCAGGCGGCAGCGGCAATGTGGGCATCTTCTCGCGCGCGCTCGAGGGATCGGTGCACTGCGTTGGCGTCACTGGCGCCGATGCCGAGGGCCGCCTGCTCAAGAAGGTGCTGCATGATGCGGGCTGCGACGTGAGTGGCCTGGTCGAGGACGCTTCGCGCCCGACCACGGTCAAGCGCAGCCTCGTGGGTCTCGCGCAGCACCGCCACCCGCAGAAGATGTTCCGCATCGACATCGAGGACCGCTCGCCCATCTCGCGCGCGATCGAGGATGCGCTGCTTGATATGGTGAAGGCGCGCGTCGCCGAGGTCGATGTGGTGTGCCTGGAGGACTATGCCAAGGGCGTCTGCACGCCCCGGCTCTGCGCGGGCGTGATCGAGATCTGCCGCATGCACGGCAAGCCTGTGCTGGTCGACCCTGCGCCAATCTCCGACTACACGCGCTACCGCGGCGCTACGGTCGTCACGCCGAACCGTTCCGAGGCTGAGCGCGCGACCGGCGTGCATGTGCACGGCGATGCGGTGATCGATGCGAGCGTCGACATGGCCACGATGCTGCGCGACCGGCTCGACCTCGATGCGTCAATCGTCACGCTTGACCGCCACGGCGCGGTCATCTCGCTGCGCAACGGCGACCTGGTGCATGTGCCCACGGTGGCGCGCCAGGTGTACGACGTCACGGGCGCGGGCGACATGGTGCTCTCTGCGCTCGCAGGCGCGGTGGCGCAGGGCATGGACTGGCGCGCGGCCGCTGCGTTCTCGAACGTGGCCGCCGGCCTCGAGGTCGAGGTCTTCGGCATCCGCCCGATCCCGCTCGGCGAGATCCGCGCGCAGGTGCTCAGGCAGGTGCGCGGCCACACCGGCAAGGTGCGCTCGCGCGAGGACCTTGCGGTGGAGCTTGCGGCGCACCGCGCGGCAGGCCACCGCATCGTGCTCACCAACGGGTGCTTCGACGTGATCCACGCAGGGCACGTGGCGTACCTGCGCGAGGCACGGTCGCTCGGCGATGTGCTCGTCGTCGGCGTCAACACCGACGAGCAGGTGCGCGCGCAGAAGGGCGAGGGCCGTCCGATCTTCAAGGAGCGCGAGCGGCTCGAGATCCTCGGCGAGCTCGCATGCGTCGACTACATCTGCGTCTTCCCGGAGCCGACTGCACATACGCTCATAGAGGCAGTGCACCCGCACATCTACGTCAAGGGCGGCGACTACGCGCCGGACAAGGTGGCGGAGTCGCAACTTGTCAAGAGGCTCGGGATCGATTTCCGCACGCTCACGCACAGGCCCGGCACATCGTCAACGGGTGTCATCGAGCGGGTGCGCGAGACGTTCATGAGTGGTGGACAACGGTGAACATCGCACTTGACGCTTGACTTGGTTTGAATCGGGTGCAGATACTGCCTCTCGCAACACTTCCGACCACCTAGGGCTGTGCATCTTTCGGAGCAGGAATGTCCCAGACGAACACGACGACCAAGAAGGACCTGATCGAGCGCATCGCGAGCAAGACCGGGGTGAAGCGGCACGACGTCAAGAGCGTGGTGCAGGGGTTCCTCGACGAGGTCATCTCGGAGCTTGGCCGCGGTCACCGACTTGAGTTCCGCGATTTCGGGGTGTTTGAGGTCCGGGACCGTGCCGCGCGCACCGCACAGAACCCCAAGACGCTTGAGCAGGTGCGCGTGCCCGCGCGGCGCTCGGTGCGCTTCAAGGTGGGTCGCCTGATGCGTGACCGCATCGAGACGCCCGGCGCCTCCTCATCGTCCCGCGCTCCAGAGACCGTGGCGGCTCGGTGAGCCCAGCGCCAGACAGGCGCGACCGAAACTCCGGACGAGGGATGCCGACAGCCGCGGACCTCGTGGCTGCGGCGCGGCTCCTCCAGGGCACTCCTCCCCATGCGATCGAGGCCGAGCAGGCCGTGCTCGGCGCGATGCTGCTCGACAAGAACGTCGTCAGCGACGTCCACGACATCCTGCGCACGGGCGACGACTTCTTCGAGGCACGCCACCGCTCCATCTACCAGGCGGCGATCGACGTGTTCGACAAGTCGGGCTCGGTGGACCTGGTGCGGCTGCACCAGCTGCTGATCGACCGCGGCATCCTCGAGGATGTCGGCGGGCTGGCGTACCTGCAGGAGGTCGCCGAGTGCGTTCCCAGCGCCACCTATGGCGCGCAGTACGCACGCGAGGTGCGCGAGAAGGCGGCGGTCCGCGAGCTGATCGAGGCCGCGGGCGCGATCCTCTGCGACGCTCACGCGAACGCCGAGGATTCTCAGGCGCTCCTTGAGGCGGCGGAGCAGCGGATCTTCTCGATCGCGCAGCGCCGCGAGACCAGCTCGGTGACCGACCTGCGATCGCTCCTCGAGGAGGCGATCAAGCACCTCGAGCAGCGCGACGGCGCATCGCTCACTGGGCTGGCCACCGGCTACGACGACCTCGACGACATGCTGAGCGGCCTTCAGCGCGGCGAGCTCATCATCCTTGCGGCGCGTCCCTCAATGGGCAAGACGGCGATGGCCCTCAACCTCATGGAGGGCGTGGCCGCCACCGGCAAGGCCGTGGGCATGTTCAGCCTCGAGATGGGCAAGCAGCAGCTCGTGCAGCGACTGCTGTGCGCGCGCGCGCAGGTCGACAGCCAGCGCATGCGGCGCGGCATGCTCAAGTCGTCGGACCTGCAGCGGCTGATCAGCGCTGCCGACAGCCTGCAGGAGTCGAGCATCTTCATCGACGACACTCCTGCGCTGTCGCTGATGTCGCTGCGCTCGAAGGCGCGCAGGCTCAAGGAGCAGTGCGGCGTGTCGGCGATCTTCATCGACTACCTGCAGCTGATGACGTCTGGCTCGCGCACAGAGAGCCGCCAGGTGGAGGTAAGCGACATCAGCCGAGGCATCAAGGCGATGGCGCGCGAGCTCGACGTGCCTGTGGTGTGCCTTGCGCAGCTCAACCGCATGGCCGAGCAGCGCGATGGCCACCGGCCGCGCATGAGCGACCTGCGCGAATCAGGCTCGATCGAGCAGGACGCGGACGTCATCATGATGCTGCACCGCGAGGAGTACTACCACCAGGCCGATCCCGAATGGGCCGAGCGCAACCCCACGAAGGTCGGCGTCGCGGAGCTCATCGTGGCCAAGCAGCGCAACGGTCCGACTGGCGTCGTGACGCTCTCGTGGAACTCGCGTGAGACCCGCTTCGAGAGCTACTCGAGCCGTACGCCGCCCGAGGGTGTGGCCTTCAGGCCGTACGAGTCGCCGATGGCGGGTGACGACATTCCTGTGTGAGTCGCGCGCGTCTCGTACGATCCCTGCATGCCGCAGGGAGGCGAGCACAACCAGCCCGATGACGTGAGGTTGGCTGCATCGGGGGACGAGGCCGCATGGGCACGGCTCGTGGGTGAGTACGCCCCGCGCGTGTACGCGCTGCTGCACTCGCGATGCCGTGACGCTGAGCTGGCGGAGGAGATCACGCAGGCGGTCTTTGCCTCCGTCGCCGAGAAGCTGCCGGTCTACTCCGAGCAGGGGAAGTTCGGTCCATGGGTCTTCCAGATCGCCATGAACCGCTGGCGCGACGAACTGCGCCGGCGGCAGCGGCAGAGGACAGCGGCGGCCGGCGATGCGCTGGACAGGTTGCCGGGGGGCGGAGGCGGGCGCGCGGGCGGCGGAACTTTCGCAGAGGGCGGAACTGGTGGTCCCGCGGATTATCGGTCTCAAGATCCGGCTGCCGCGGCTGCACTTGACCACGCCTTAGCCCAGCTCAGCGAGGCAGATAGGGACGTGATCGACCTCCGCCACGTCGGCGGCCTCAGCTTCAAGCAGATGGCGGATGCGCTGGGGGAGCCCGTGGGCACCCTGCTGGCCCGCCACCACCGGGCGCTCGCGAAGCTGCGGGCGCTCATCGAGAAGGACCTCGGAAGACCCCCAGAGTGACCCCAGAGTGACCCCAAAGTGACCGAAGAAGGGAGTTCCCGCATGCAATCGCAACCACCAGACGGCGTTTCACACCCCGGCAGATCAGGAGTCCGTCGATCCGGTGATCGAGAGGCTGCTCTCTGAGCGCGCCCGATCGCACCGCGCGTCGCCAGAACTTGTGGGCCGGATCGTGCGAGCGACCGCTCCCGCGATCGTGCCGCCCACCTACTCGATGCGGTCGTCTGGTGCGCAGCATGCACGCGCAGGTCACGCGGAGGTTGCGGTGGCTCGGCTTCGCAGGTTCGCAGTCGCCGCGTCGCTTGCGCTTCTCGCCGGCGTCGCCATCGTGGCGTCATTCACCGGTCGCGCGCCGCGCGATACGGCCGCTGATGCGGTGCAGCTCGCCGGAGTGCCGGATCCCTCGGCGGGACTGACTGATTCGGAGCCGGTTCTCGTGTCTCTGCTTGCTGGAAGCGAGGTCGATCCTGCAGGTGCTGATGAGCATCCCGCAGAGGCGATCCTGCGCATGCGTGACGCATCGTTTTCCGAGCTGCAGGGTGAGGTGCTCCTGGTGGTGAGCGCAGGCGTGGGGACCCGCTGAGCCATGCCATCGATGAGATCGCGTGAGGCAAGGGCGATGCTCGCGGTAACGCTGCTGACTTTGTGCGTGGCCGCCGGCGCGGTGGCGAGCGCGCAAGCGCAGGGCGAAGCTGCGCCGCAGTCCGCCGCACCCGCAAAGGCGCCCGCACCTGCAGCGCAGGATCCTGCCGAGCGCATCATCGCAGTGGCCCGCGACGTGTCCCCCGAGTGGGCCGAATCGCTCGAGAAGGTTCGTGAGCGCGATCCTGCCGGGTTTGAGCGCGCAACTGGCGTGCTCGCGAAGAGGCTCAAGGCGCTCGCGGTGCTCAAGGACCGCAAGCCGCAGCTGTACGCCCTCCGAGTCGAGGAGCTGCGCATCCAGGGCGAGGTGACCGCGCTCGCAGACCAGTGGCGTAGCGCGATCAGCACTGGACGTGCTGAGGAAGCCACCGGGATCGAGGCCCAGCTCCGCAGCAAGGTCGGCACGATGGTCGACCTCAACCTGCGCTCGCGCGCGATGGAGCTCGCGGAACTTGACGAGGTGATGCGGTCGATGCGGGGGGATCTCGAGCGTGACGCGCGTGCCCGCGACGCCACGGTGATGGAAGCGCTGGAGGCCTATCGGCGTGGCGAGGAGCCTGCGATTGGACGGGCGCCGGTTGCTGTGCCGCAGTCCGGCGCGGCACCTGAAGCGGCTGATGCCGCCGCGAGCGCTCCGCCCGCGAAGGGTCCACGTGAGGGCGCATCCGCGCAGAAGGCGCCAGCACCAGCGTCAGCGCGCACGCCCGCGCCTGCGCCGAAGACCCCGGCAGCCCCCGCGCCCGCGCAGGGCACCCCTTGACATCCCTCCCTTGCGCCGTGACGCTGCGCCCATGAGCGTCGCGCAGACCATGCCGCCGGCAGATGCAGCGGCAGCGCCTACGCGCTTCGCGAGCGTGCAGTCGTCGCGATGGCTCGGATCGTTCACGGGCCGCATCGGAGCATCGCTCCTGGCGCTCATCCTTGTGGCCTGTGTCGCATCGCTTCCATGGAGCGCGGGGCAGGTGAAGTCACGCGGCGGTTCCGTGCCGCGGTACGCGGCCGGCAACCTCGACTGCGCGCTGCTCGCGCCTGCAGCGAAGCCTCCCATCGGCGCATCGGGCACGCCTGCGGCCACAGGCAATGCGCCAGCGACCGGAGCTGCGCCAGATGCCGCGGCATATGTGCCCACCACGCTGCTGGGCACCGACCGACTCGGCCGCGACATGCTTGCGCGTGTGCTGGCAGGCGGAAGCGTAAGCATGCTCGTGGGGATCTCTGCGGCCACGATCGCGGTGGTGGTCGGCACACTGTGGGGAGCCGCCAGCGGATGGCTCGGCGGCCGCACCGATGCGCTGCTCATGCGCACCGTCGATGTCCTCTACGGATTGCCGTCGATGCTGCTGGTGGTGCTGCTCGCGGTGGCTGTCGACGGCGCGCTGATGCGTCTGGGCATCGAGCGCACAGGTGCGGGCTCGCAGGCGACAAACGTCGCAGTGCTCGTAATCGCCATCGGCGCGACGAGCTGGCTCACGGTGGCGCGCGTCGTGCGCGGGCAGGTGCTGAGCCTTCGTGCGCAGCCGTTCATGGAAGCCGCGCGAGCAGCGGGCATCGGGCCGTGGCGTCAGTTCTCGAGGCACCTGCTGCCGAATCTTGTCGGGCCCATCACGGTGTATGCGGCGCTCGCAGTGCCTGCAGCGATCCTCTCCGAGAGCTTCCTGAGTTTTCTCGGACTCGGCATCCGCGAGCCGCTGCCCTCGTGGGGCAATCTCGCGGCGAGCGGCCTCAACGAGGTCAACACGGTCCGCAGCCGATGGTGGCTGCCGCTGTGGCCTTGCGTGCTGGTGGCGGTGGCGCTGCTGTCGCTCAACTTCGTCGCGGACGCGATGCGTGACCGCTTCGACCCGATGGCGACGCGTGGCCGGGCGCGTGCGTGATAGCCTTCGGAGCCCCGGCCTCCGCCGGGCACGACAACCATGCAGAACCGATTCGGAATCAAGGACCTGTTCGTCATCCTGCTTCTCCTGGCGATCGCCATCGGCGGCATCGCATCGATGGTGCAGCGCGACCGCCAGTGGATGCTGATGCGCGACATCCAGTCCCAGCTCAAGCAGGTGGAGAGCCGAATCGGGCAGCTCGAGGACCGCCTATCGCGCGGTGTCGCGATGGCCCCGGACGGCGCGGGCGCGGCGCGCGGAGGCATGGGTGCGGCGCAGGTCGCAGCGGATGACTCCTGGGCGCGCCCTGGCGTGGCGATCAAGCGATGGCCAATGCCCGAGCCCGCGACCGAGCCCACGGATGTGCCGGGCTACTCGGTGGGCGGCGTGTT
>CAYPOZ010000143.1:0-6626 GCA_964412415.1 uncultured Isosphaeraceae bacterium
ACTGGGACCTCGTCTGCATCCAGCGGCCCGAGTTCGGTGGCGGCACCATCAGCTTCGACGGCGAGGTCATCCGCCGCGACGGCCTGTTCACGGTGCCCGACCTGCTCGGCCTCAACCCCGACCGCCTCGCCGGCGCTTCAGCCTGAACCCGCGGTTCCGCCGAACATGGCGGCTACCCTGTGTGATATGAGTTCCGTCCCAAGGGACATCGACGCACGATTCCTTGAGGCGCAGGACGCGCTCGGCACTTCGGAGCGCGTCGCGCGTGCGTGTGCACTCGCCGGATGGGCACGCGATCTCATCACCCGGCAGATCCTCGCCCAAGAGGGACCTCTTCCGCCGGCGGTGCTGAAGCTGAAGCTCGCGCTCCGGCTCTACGGGTCCGACCCGGCGGCCCGAACTCTCCTCGAGCGGGCACTGCGAAATGCATCCCGCTGAGACGTTCCGGCAGTCGCGTGGCGTCGACAGGTACCCTTTCCCCATGCGCACCCACCCACATGCACTTTGCCGAGCGTGCGCCGCCAGCGTCGCTGCACTCGCCGCCATGACCCTCGCCGCGGCCACCGGCTGCGAGCCAAGCGTCAACCGCGGCCAGACGAAGCGGCCCGAGGAGGCACCCCAGCCCACCGAGAGCCGGCAGCAGTCATTCGACACGATTCCCGATGGCGGCAGCAAGTCCGCGCTGGGCAAGTCGCGCGACGCGGCTGTCCGCACGCGCGACAAGATGCAGGAGCGCGACGCCGAGATCGGCAAGATGGCCGACGACGTCTTCAAGAACCCGTAGCCGCACCCCCGCGGGCCGTGCGCGCCTTCGCGGCAGAACCACGTTCACCTCGGCCGACTCTGGCCTCCCGCTCAGGGAGGGGTCGGCCCGTCGCGCACGATGTCGATCAGCTCGACGTCGAACACGAGCATCGCGCGCGGCGGGATCACCGGCGGCCTGCCCTGCTCGCCGTAGGCGAGCTTGTACGGGATGATCAGCTTGCGCTTGCCGCCCACCTTCATCGATCCGACGCCCTCGGTCCATCCCTTGATGACCTGGCCGAGCGGGAAGTCGATGGGCGTACCGCGGTCGACTGAGCTGTCAAACTTGCTGCCGTCGACGAGGTAGCCCGTGTAGTGCACCTTCACGACCGACTGCGGGCCAGCGGGCTGCTTGCCGGTGCCCTCCACGATGTCGATGTAGGAGAGCCCGCTGCCGGTCTCCACCATCTCGCCTTCAGTGTCGATGCCAGGAAGTCTTCCGTTCATGGTGTCCGAGACTACCGAGCCGTCGACGGCGCTGACGGTGACCGCATGCGACTTGCCCGCAGCGAGCACGTTCACGACCCATGTCGGCGGGTCGGCCGCGAAGTCGGATACGACGCTCTCGACGATCCCGTCGACCTTCGCGGTCGCAGCCTTCACGGCACCTGCAGCGTCCACGCTTGCCACCGCCACGGCGCCGGTCGCTCCGTTGACGATGGCGCGCTTGGTGATGCCGGGGCCGAGCACGATGATCTCGTAGGTGATCGTGCCATCAGCGCCGATGCGTGCCTCGGCCTGAGCGGCGGTGCCGCCACCCGCAGTCTGCGCAAGCTCGACCGCCTTCATGAGGTCGACCTTCGCGGCCGAGATCTTCTGCGCCTTCTCGGCAGGATCCGCAGGCAGCGCGCTGTAGTCGGTGCCGGACTGCGAAGGCGGGCCCTGCAGCGCGAGCGAGATTGACGTGACAAGCGCCGCCGCTGCGGACGCAATCAGGACGATGGGGGTTCGGGGCATGGGCGAAAGCATAGGGCGCGAGGACCTTTCGCTGCACCCGTTCGGGCACGCCCGCGGCCCCCCGCAACATCCGCATTCACCCCTGCTTCATGAAGCGATCCTCGATCGCCTGCACCTTCGACAGCCGCCGGGCATGCCGCGGCTCGCCGGTGTACGAGGCTCCGAGGAACGCCTCCGCCATCTCCATCGCGACCATCGCGCCGACGACACGCCCACCCATCACCAGCACGTTCATCGCATCGTGCTCGACGCCCTGGTGCGCCGAGTAGTGGTCCATGCAGTTGCCGGCGCGCACGCCAGGGAACTTGTTGGCGGCCACGCTGGCGCCGATCCCGCTCCCGCAGAAGAGGATCCCGCGCTCGACCTGCCCCGACCTCACCGCCTCTGCGATCTTCGCCGCATAGTCGGGATAGTCGACCGGATCCGTCGAGTGCGTGCCTAGGTCCACCACCTCGTGCCCGAGGCCGCGCACATGCTCGGCCACCTCCTGCTTCAGCGCGAACCCGGCGTGATCTGACGCAACGGCAACCTTCACTTCGAGCCTCCGCAGCGGGCGATCGAGGCCTTCGCGCGCGCAACCACCGCATCCGTGGTGAACCCGAAGTGAGGCAGCAGGTCCTTGATCGGTGCCGACGCGCCGAAGGTCGTCATGCCTACGGTCTCGCCGTCAAGGCCGACGTAGCGCTCCCAACCGAACGTCGCCGCCATCTCCACGCTCACGCGCGCGCGCACCGCAGACGGCAGCACGCTCTCGCGGTACGCCGCGTCCTGGCGGTCAAAGAGCTGCGTGCATGGCATGCTCACGGTGCGCACGCGCACGCCACCGGCCACAAGCGCCGCATGCGCGGAAAGGCACAGGTGCACCTCGCTACCCGTGCCGATCAGGATCACGTCGGGCTTCGCGCCGTCGGTGCCGCCCGACTCGAGCAGCACGTATCCGCCACGCTGCACACCCGATGCCGCCGCACACACGCTGCGGTCAAGTGTCGGCAGGTTCTGCCGCGACAGCGCGAAGATCGACGTCATGTGGCCGTGCGCCATCACGGCGCGCCAGCACTCCGACACCTCGTTCGCGTCGCAGGGCCGGAACACAAGCACGTCGGGCAGCGCACGCAGACCCGGCACATGCTCGATCGGCTGGTGCGTGGGACCGTCCTCGCCGAGGCCGATCGAGTCGTGCGTGAAGATGTACGTCACCGGCAGCTGCATCAGGCTGCTCAGCCTGATCGACCCGCGCATGTAGTCGGTGAAGATGAGGAACCCCGATCCGTACACGCGGAGCTTCGACAGCGCGAGACCGTTGCAGATCGCGCCCATCGCATGCTCGCGGATGCCGAAATGCAGGTTGCGGCCGCCATGGTCCGAAGGCCCGAAGCTGCGCGCGCCGTCGAAGGTCATCAGCGTCTTCGTGCTCGGCGCAAGGTCTGCCGACCCGCCCACCATCCACGGGATGCGCTTCGCGACGGCGTTCAGCACCTGCCCGCCAGATGCGCGGCTCGCGACGCCCTTCGCGTCGGTCTTGAACACCGGAAGGTCCGCGTCCCAGTCCTTGGGCAGCTCGCCCGCGAGCATCATCCTGATTTCCGCGGCCTCGGTCGGGAACTTCGCCGCGTAGGCACCGAAGAGCGTGCGCCACTGCGCGCTCGCTTTGGCGCCACGCGCACCGACACCTGCCGCGAACCGCTCTCGCACGCCATCCGGCACCAGGAACTGCGCATCCTCCGGCCATCCGTAGAAGCGCTTGGCGCCCTTGATCTCGTCCTCGCCGAGCGGCTCGCCGTGCGCCGCAGAGGTGTCCTGCTTCTTGGGCGCGCCGAACCCGATGTGGCTGTCGACGATGATGATCGTCGGCCGGTCGGTGCACGCCTTCGCCGCCGCGAACGCCTTCCGCAGCGCGTCCTGGTCGTTCGCGTCGCTCACGTGCAGCGCGTTCCATCCGTATCCCCTGAAGCGCGTCGCCACGTCGTCGCTGTACGCGAGCGACGTGTTCCCCTCGATGGTGATGTGGTTGTTGTCGTAGATCCAGCAGAGGTTCGCGAGCTTGAGGTGGCCGGCGATCGATGCGGCCTCGCCCGAGATGCCCTCCATCAGGCACCCGTCGCCGCAGATCGTCCAGGTGCGCCACGAGAAGAGCTCGAAGCCCGGGCGGTTGTAGCGGTTGGCGAGCCAACTCGAGGCCATCGCCATGCCAACGCTCGTCGCGCATCCCTGGCCGAGCGGGCCGGTCGTCGTCTCGACGCCCGTGGTGAGATGCGACTCCGGATGCCCAGGGCACATGCTGCCGAGCTGCCGGAACCCCTTGATGTCGTCGAGCGTCACCGACAGGCGCCCCAGGGGCTTGCCCGCATGGTCAAGCGCCTGCACGCCGGAGAGGTGGAGCATCGAGTAGAGCAGCATCGAGGCATGACCGTTCGAGAGCACGAATCGGTCACGGTTCGCCCAGTGCGCATCAGCCGGGTCAAACCCGAGCTCGTCCTGCCACAACGCGTATGCGACGGGCGCGAGCGCCATCGGCGTACCGGGGTGTCCCGAGTCCGCCTTCTGCACCGCATCCATGGACAGCGTGCGGATGGTGTTGATCGCGAGCTGGTCGATGCTGATGGAGGTGCCGGAAGCGGTCGTAGTGGCAGTGGTCATGGAGTCTCTCGATGTGTGGGGCCGCAGAAGTCAGTCGTTCCTGCATCGCCGCGGATAGACTTCCCGCAGGCAACGCGAAGGGGCGAGGATACGGCGGTCAACCGCGTACGACCTCACGTTCCGCGCCCGACTGGAGACTCCCATGACCCACGTTCCCTCCCTGCTCTTCCCGACCTATGCACCCCGCAGTGTGCGGCTCATTGCGCTCGCCACCAGCGCGGCGCTCGCGTCGGCGGTCGCAACCGCATCTGCACAGTCGGTGGGCGAGAGCGCGGCACAGGGCCTCGCGCAGGCCGAGGCGGGCTCTGGGGCAGCGCAGGGGTCCGACTCCGACGCCATCCCCGACTCAGACGAGGAAGTGCCGGGACCACCGAGCTCAAGCGGCGACGGCGACTCGGATGTGGAAGTCGCCGGTCCCCCAAAGGTTCCGTCCGGTCCGGCGATTCCCCCGGGCGTCGGCTTCAACCAGAAGGGCGGCCAGCTCAGCGCGATGGCGCTCGAGTCGGCGGCACTTGGCAATCCCGAGGTGCACTATCACGTGATGAGCCCTGGCGCCACGCAGACCCCCGGCTACGCCAACGCCCCGATCGTCAACCCCCAGACCACGCAGCCCAACTGGCACTACCACGTCGTGAGCGCTCTTGGAAAGGGCAGCATGAACACGTCGATGGACTCCCACTGGCACTACTACAACAGTTCAGGCGGCGCAGGTCAGGTGCCGGGACCCGCCCCCGAGTACCTCGGCGGCATCGGCGCGTACGGCGGCGTGGCGAGCGAGGCGGGGGGCCAGTGGGCGTTCGGCGGCATGGGCGCCGGAAACGCCATGTTTGCGGCCTACGACTGAACCGGCGATTTCGGCGTCCCGGCTTGCGCTCGGCGATCCGTGGGATAGGGTGACGCTCGGTGACGGAAGTATCGCCTGCAGCGAAAGCTGCGGATGGTTTCGGACCTCGCTCCGCTGAGGAGGTCCCAACGTGGGGACGACTTCCGCCATCTCTGTTCAACGGGCACCGTGAGCTCCTCGTGGGGAGGCTCCGGTGCCCCTTTTTGCCGAGCGCCTACACGGTGCAGATCTGCACGGCCTCGCGCAGAGACGTCATCGGATCCCGGCGCGGGATGAACTCCTGGCCGATCCATCCGCGGTATCCGCCGTCGGCAATCGCACGGCAGATCGCGGGGTACTGCAGCTCCTGCGACGAGTCGATCTCCGCGCGCCCCGGCACGCCGCCGGTGTGAAAGTGGCCGATCGCCCACAGGTTGTCGCTGACGGTGCGGATCACGTCGCCTTCCATGATCTGCATGTGATAGATGTCGTACAGAAGCCGGAACCGGTCGCTGCCCACTTCCTTCACGAGATCGACGCCCCACCGTGTGCGGTCGCACTGGTAGTCGCGGTGGTCGACCTTGCTGTTGAGGAGCTCCATCACGATGGTGACGCCGCGCTCCTGGGCCATCGGCATCAGGCGCTTGAGTCCGGCGGCGCAGTTGCGAAGGCCTTCGGCATCGGAGAGCCCCTCGCGGTTGCCCGAGAAGACGATCATCATGGGGATCTGCGCCGCAGAGATCGCGGCGAGCATCGGCTCGGCACGGCGCACGATCTCGTCGTGGTGCTCGGTGCGGTTGAGGCCCTTGCCGATGCCGGTCGGACCCTCGGCGACGGCGCACGTGAGACCGTGCTTGGCGACTACGGCGAAGTCCTGCTCGCCGAGCAGCTCCACGCTGGTGATGCCCATCGACTTCGCGGCCACGCAGAGCGGTTCGAGGCCCATGCTCCCGTAGCACCAGCGGCACACGGATTGCTTGAGTCGGCCGGTGGACGGTGGCGATGCTGGCACGCCAGCGGAGGACTGGTCCTGCTGGGGACCACCCGCCGACGACGGCGCGGCGGCACCGCCATCCGCTGAAGGCGCGCCTGCCGCGGCATGGAGACCGGCGATCCCCGTCGCCGCAACGACCGAGGATGCGGCGATGAACTGGCGTCGGCCGAGGGCGTGTGGGTCGTCCATGGTCAGACAGACGGTACCCCAGCACATGCGCGCGCCAAGCCGGCCGCGCGCGGGGAGCCGCAGTCCAGGCCCCCATGCGCCAAAAAGAACAGCGCCCCGGCGTGAACCGGGGCGCTGATGAATGAACAGTTGGTTGCCTTTGGCGCGCGTTGCCGCGCACCTCTCCGCTCAAGGCGGACGAGGGTGTGTTGACGAATTGCGCCCAGGAGATCGCTCTCCTGA
>CAYPOZ010000144.1:0-6601 GCA_964412415.1 uncultured Isosphaeraceae bacterium
CAACCTGGCCTGCGCCGGCTGCGGCAAGATCCAGTACCCGGCCCACATCCTGAAGAAGCACCTCTCGGTGGACGAGTGCATCCGGGCGGTGGACGAGTGCGGTGCGCCGATGGTGTCGATCCCCGGCGGCGAGCCGCTGCTTCACCCCGACATCGGGCAGATCGTGAAGGAGCTGGTCAGGCGCCGCAAGTACATCTACCTGTGCACCAACGCGCTGCTGCTCAAGGAACGGCTCGACGAGGGCGTCTTCACGCCGTCCAAGTACCTGACATTCAGCGTGCACATGGACGGCCTCGAGGAGAACCATGACTTTGCGGTGTGCCGCGAGGGCACCTACCAGAAGGCCGTCACCGCGATCCGCCAGGCGGTGAACTCCGGCTTCCGCGTCACGACGAACACGACCCTGTTCGATGGCGCAGACCCCAACGCGGTGCGCGACTTCTTCGACGCGATGATGGAGATCGGCGTCGAGGGCATGATGGTCAGCCCCGGGTATGCCTACGACAAGGCGCCCGACCAGAAGAGCTTCCTCAAGAGGAAGATGACCAACGAGCTCTTCGAGATGATCCTCTCGAACCGCCGCGACGGGAAGCGCCGATGGCGCTTCAACCAGTCGCCGCTCTTCCTCGAGTTCCTGATGGGCAAGCGCGAGTACGAGTGCACTCCCTGGGGCATGCCCACCTACAACCTCTTCGGGTGGCAGAAGCCCTGCTACCTGCTGCAGGAGGGATACGCGGATTCCTTCGGCGAGCTCATGCGCGATACGGACTGGGACAGCTACGGCCGCGCGTCAGGCAACCCCAAGTGCTCGAACTGCATGGTGCACAGCGGGTACGAGGCGAGCGCCGTCAACCACACGTTCGCGAGCTTCGGCGGACTGTTCGCCACCGTGAAGGCGATGGTCTTCAATACCTACGCGAACCCTGTGGCGCGGCGCAAGCTCGACGAGGAGAGGACGCGTCCGCACGGGCCGATCGCGCATCTGGTGCAGCTTGGGTTTGCGACTGACGTAGATGCGGCGCGTGCGATGGCCCGCAAGGGCGCGGCGTGAGCTTCAGGTCGGGATCGGTCTCGTGCGTGCGGTGCGCTGTCGCCTCTGGCACGGCGCCGCAGTCCGTGGATGACGGGCTGTTCGAGGCGCTGCAGGCCAACCGGATCCGGCCCGAATCCGCAGGGCAGGGCACCGACACCGCAAGCGGATGGACCGCGGGACGGCACCTGCTCGACCTCTGGTTCGGGTACGAGGCCAACGCCTTCGGCGGGTGCCTGCTGGCGTCGATGCGCTCCGACACCGCAAAGGTGCCAGCGGGCCTGCTGCGCGCCTACCGCGCGCTTGCGCTCGATGAGGCGGCGGGAATCGGCGGCCGATCTCGCGCGGCGGCGACTGCGGGTGGAGCGAGCGCCGGCGAGCCACGGCGCGTGACGCGCGCCGATCGCCTCGATGCAAAGGACCGGGCGGAGCGGCGCGGGCAGGAGGAACTCTCGCAGGGACTTTGGCGCCGCATCGCGGAGCGGCCGGTGCTGTGGGACCTCGCGCTTGGCACCATCTGGTCGCCGGTCGGGTCCGACGCCGCGTTCGAGCAGCTCAACACGCTGATCGACTCCACGTTCGGATGCCGCATCGAGCGGCAGACGGCGGGGCGGCTCGCCGCCACCATTCTCACTTCGCGGGGCCGTTCGCGCAACTTCGACGACCTCCTGCCGTCGGCGTTCGTGCCTCCACCGCAGGGCGTGGCCACGGACGAGGAGGGCGCGCCGCGCACGCTCGGCGCGAATCCAGATGTGCCGTGGGCGACGATCCATCCTGCGGACTGGCTCGGCAACGAGTTCCTGCTGTGGCTCTGGTGGGCGACCGAGCGTCAGGAGGGAGTTGTCGAGACTGAGGAGGGCGAGGTCGCGTTCGTGCTCGAGCGCACTGTCGACCTCTCGTGCGCGTGGGGCGCATCGGGGGAAAGCGCGGTGCGTGGCGATGCGCCGACACGCACGCCGGAGGCGGCGCGTGCGCTGCTTTCGGGCAAGTGGCCGCGCAAGGTCGGCATGACGCTATCTGCGCAGGGGCGCGCCTACCGGTTCACGCTGCAGGCCGACCGCCTCGAGTGTGCGGGGCTCGCGATCCCCAAGCCGGAGGAGCCGCCGTCGTCCGAACGCGTCGCCATCGAGCAGCGCGTGGACTCGTTCCTGACATTCGACCGCGCGCTCGTGTCGCTCTACACCGCGTTCCTCATGGAGCGCACTGCAGACTCGTGGGCGGCGCAGCGCGATGCGATGCGCACGTGGATGCACGATCGCGCGTCGTCGCGCGTGAGCGTCGCGGCGCGCTAGCCCACTGCGGGCCAGGCGACGCCCAGTTCCGCAGCCAGTGCGCGCGCCTGCTCGTCATGGTCTCCATCCCGTAGCCGTGGAAGCCAGTCGGTGAGCATGCGCGCGGCTCGCTCGGCCTGCCCGAGCCTGCGCGCGAGCACGGCTGACGCGAGCAGTGCAGCGGCCGGTGCCTGCGTGCTGCGCGGGAACCGCTCGATCATGCGGGTCCATGCGTCGGCTGCGGCGGCCAGGTCCCCATGCGCATGCAGCAGTGCGCCGGCATCGAGCAGCGTGCGCTCGGGGAGCGGCGTGCGCACGTCGATCGCGGCGAGCGCATGCCATGCGTCGCGCACCGATGCCGCATCCGCTGCGGCGATTGCCGCGTTCAGCTTGCCTCGCGCTGCGGCTCGTGCAGGATCCTCGGGTGCCGCCGCCTGCGCATCCGGCTGCGCGCCACGCGCCGTACCGGCTACGCGCGAGGATGCCACGCGCGCGGACGTGTCCGCGGATGCGCTGGCCCATGGCCCACCTGCGGTGCCGCGCACGGCCCCGCGCATCGCCTGCCTACGGCGCCACTGCGTCCACATGGCGAAGAGGTCCATCTCGGTGCGCGGGAGCAGGCGCGTCGACAGCAGCAGGATGGCCACGCCCAGGCCCCATGCGTAGCCGGCGAGGTGGGCCGCGTACGCCACAGGTTCCTTGGACCTGCCAAGGAAGTTGAGCCCCTGGTTCAGCGCATCGATCGCCACGTAGATGCCCACGAAGAGCAGGCTCGGCACCTCGTAGATCCCGATCAGGAAGAAGACCACGAGCACCCGCACCGTGCTCCGCGGGAAGAGCGCCGCGAAGGCGCCAGTGGCGCCCGCGACCGCGCCGCTCGCACCGATCATGGGACCGCTTGAGACCATCCACTGCCCGAGCGCGGCGAAGGCCCCGCCGGCGAGGTAGAAGGCCGCAAACCACCAGGACCCGATTCGGCCCTCGACAGATCGCCCGAAGACCCACAGGAAGATCATGTTGAAGGCAACGTGCGCGATCGACGAGGGATCGTGCAGGAACTGGTAGGTGAACGGCTGCCACCAGCGGAAACCGGTTCGGGTCGCCGTGAATGCGCCCTTCACAAGCGCGGCCTCTGCCCATGGTGCGCCCGCACGAAGCCCAATCGTGACTGCCGCGTAGGTCACGGCGGTCACGAGGATGATGAGAAGGGTGGCTGCGGGAAGCCTCCGCGGATCCCGATCCGAGCCCACAGGTATGAACATGATGTGCCTAGGATAGGAACCCCGGCCCACGCTATCGTGGTCGCTCCTCACAACTCGACTTGTCCCCCTGTAGATGGATGACCCAATGACGACTGCCGCTGCGCCCGTATCGCCCTCCGCACCGACGCTGCCCTTCCGAGACAAGGGGCTCGCGAACACGGTCGCCGCCGAGACGCAGATGTCCTTCATTGATGGCGCGAAGGGCGTGCTTGAGTACGTCGGCATCGACATCGACTCGCTCGCGCGGCAGTCGACCTTCGAGGAGACCGTCTTCCTCCTGTGGAACCGCCGCCTGCCGAAGGCTGCCGAGCTTGAGGCCTTCTGCGCGTCGGTGCGCGCGGAGTACGCCGTGGACGAGCGCGTGCACGACATCGTGCGCGCGCTGCCGCGCTCGACACCGCCGATGCACGCGCTGCGCACGCTCGTGTCGAGCCTGGCTCACTTCGACCGCGAGGCTGACGAGAACACCCCCGAGGCGAACCGGCGCAAGGCGCTGCGCCTGCTCGCGAAGACGCCCATGCTCATCGCGATGTTCGACCGCCACCGCAAGGGGAAGCCCTTCATCGCGCCGGATGCGTCGATCGGCATCGCCCAGAACTTCCTGTGGATGCTCAACGGCGCGCGTCCGACGGAGGCGATGTCGCGTGCGCTCGACATCTGCCTGGTGCTGCATGCGGATCACGGCCTGAACGCCTCGACGTTCGCCGCGCGCGTGACGATCGCCACGCTGTCCGACATGTACTCGGCGATGACCACAGCGGTGGGCACCCTGAAGGGCCCGCTGCACGGTGGCGCGAACCAGGAAGTGATGGAGATGCTGCTCGAGATCGGCGACATCTCCAAGGTGGACGACTGCATCATGGGCAAGCTCTCGCGGAAGGAGCTTGTGATGGGCTTCGGCCACCGCGTCTACAAGGCATACGACCCGCGCGCCGGGTTCCTGAAGACCTTCGCGCAGCAGGTCGCCACCGACACGGGCAACATCAAGCTCTACGACATGAGCCGGCGCATCGAGGAGATCATGGCGCGAGAGGTCGCGGCCAAGGGCATCTACCCCAACGTCGACTTCTACTCGGCCACCACGTACTACTCGCTCGGCCTCGACCTTGACCTCTTCACCTGCATCTTCGCGATGAGCCGCGTCGGCGGCTGGGCGGGCCACTGCATCGAGCAGCTCGAGTCGAACCGGCTCATCCGCCCGCAGGCCGACTACGTCGGTCCGCACGGCGTGAAGTACGTGGCGATCGCGCAGCGCTGATCCCGCGGTCCGGGGCCGCGCGTTCAGCGCGCCGCGACACTGCCCTCAGCGCGCGTCGATGACGTCGCCCTCCTGCACGAGGGGCAGGGGGCATGATGCGGCGTCGAAGTCGTCGGGTGCGTGAATCAGGCGGATCTTGCTGCGCACCCGCTCGGGCAGCGCGAGCAAGTCGGAGACCGGCGTGTGGAAGGGCGGGGGACTCGTCTCGTGCACGATCACGCCGCACTCGGCGAGCCAGTCGACGTGAGCCTGCTCGAAGCCGGTATCGCTGCTCCATCCGATGCTCTCGTTGCCGTGTCGCAACCGAATCCCGATCGTGGGAATCATGTGGGTCGTGGTCCGGCAGTCGACATGCAGTCCTGCAATCGTGGCTGCGTTCCCAGGGACAAGCAGCCGCGCATCGAAGTACTCCTCGAGCGAGACCGTGCCGCCCTGGTCCATGGCCGGGGCAAGCCTGGACCAGAGTCGCTCCAGCACCGGACCAGATGCGTGCACTCGCGGCCTAGGCCGCGACGGATCCTTCCTGCGCAGGAGCCAGTGCGTGAATCCGAACGCCTCGAGCCCGTTGGCGTGATCCCCGTGAAGGTGCGTGATGATCACGTCAAGAATCGATGCGGGATCGAGCGGGATGCCGGAGATCCCGCTCGCCTCGCGAAGGGCTCGGTGGATCGGGTCGGGGCAGTCGATGAGGATGGGGCCCGCGGGACCGAGCACGACCGCGGAACTGCCGTAGTGCCGAGCGGAGAATGCGTCTCCGCTGCCAGTAATGACGAGCCTGAGGCCCACCGGAGGAGACTATGCGACTTGGGGGTGCAGCGAGGGCTGACGAAAGCCCGATGAAGGCAGTGGCGGTTTGCCGAACCCATTGCCAGACGGGATACTGTGCACGTGCAGGGAGCGCCTCGCGCTACACGTCGGAGGCGGAGAGTGGTGGTGGTGGCCTCGGTCGCCGCGGGCTGTGCCGTAGAGGCAGCATCGGGTCAAGGGACTGGATTCGATGCCGCACAGCTCCAGAGGCAGCTCAATGTCGAGGACGCGGAGCTGAGGCAGGCCTTCTTCTCGTCAACACCGATCGCCGAGCGGCTGCTCGTCGACTATGGCGGCACGTTCCGCTACGCGTTCAACATCATCCAGACGCCGCAGAGCCAGAACCAGATACTCAACGTGTTCGACCTCCGGCTCTTCACTCGCGTCGAGCTCGATGGCGGTCACCGGTTCTTCGGGCGCCTGCGCTTCCAGTACAACGCGTGGGACTACCTCGACACGCGCGGCATCGGCATCGACTCGACCGAGGCCGACTGGCAGGATCCGATCGGGGAGATCTACTGGTACGAGTTCGACTACGCCGGACTTGTGGCCGCGCAGACGGGACAGCGCCCCGACTTCAACGTCAACATGAAGGTTGGGCGCCAGTACGTGATCTGGGGCCAGGGCCTGACGCTCAGCACCTACATGTACGCGCTCACGGGCGAGGTGAGCGCGGGCGACTGGAAGGTGGGTGCGCTCTTCGGTGTCACGGCGGGCAACGACACCGTCGACTGGGACCTGTCGCGGCCCGGATTCGACACGGATACCGACCGCATGTACTGGGGCGCGCGGCTCGAGTACTCGGGATTCGCGGGTCACCGGCCCTACATCTACGCGCTTGGGCAGTCCGACGGCAACGCGGGGCAGGTGGCCGACCTTCCCCCTGGCCTGGGCACCTTCCCCACGGAGTTCAACTACCGCTCCTACTACGCAGGCATCGGGTCGACCGGCTCGCTCGGCACCAACTTCCTCT
>CAYPOZ010000145.1:0-6543 GCA_964412415.1 uncultured Isosphaeraceae bacterium
CACGGCGGTGGCCAGGACAACGGTCTCGCCGTAGGTGGCCATGACGGCGCCGCTGGCGAGCTTGGCGACCTTGCCGGTCTCGAGGCGCAGAGTGCGGCCCCCGATGGTGCCTTCAACAAAGGTGTGGATCTTCTGTGACATGGGTATGGGTGCCTTTCGTGGCAGGCCTCGCGATCGAGGCGGACTGGAAATGAAAGGCCCGGTCCCTCGGGGGCAGAGGGCATGGTGCGGTCGATGGGTGGGAGCGCCTGCGCGCAACCCCGCGAACGACGACTGCAACGTGCCGACTGCCCGCCCGGGGCGGGCCGAGACGGCCTACTTGCGCAGGCCGAGCTTCTTGACGATGTCGTTGTAGCGCTCGCGGTGGTGCTCAGCGAGGTAGCGGAGCAGGCGGTTGCGGCGACCGACCATCAGCAGCAGGCCGCGACGGCCCGCGTGATCCTTCGCATGGGCCTTGAAGTGGCCCTGAAGGGAGTTGATGCGCTCGGTGAGCACGCCGATCTGCACCTCAGGGCTTCCCGAATCGGTCGGGTGCCTGCGGTGGCTCGAGATGACGCTGGACTTGACTGTGGCTGAGATCATGAGTGGTATGTGCTTGTCCGGACGACCCTTCCCGGTCGCCCTTCGGTGCTTCAGTGGTGAATCGACCAATGTACGGGTGGGTTGGGCGATGGTCAACTGCCTGACTCGTGTGTTGATGGCACCCTATCCTGATCTCGCCATGACCAAGTCGCCAACGTCGGGTCCTGCCTCTTCTGGTTCAGCAGCGAGCGCGGCGCGCCCCGCGGGGCTGAAGGCGGCTGCCGATGAATATCGGGCGTTGGCGGCCCGCATCGAGCAGGGCGGCGGGCCGTCGGGCGCAGAGCGGCAGCACCGTCATGGGCGCCTTACCGCGCGCGAGCGCATCGAACGACTCCTTGATCCGGGCACGACCCTGCTCGAGACAGGGCTCATGTACGCCTGGAACATGTACCGCGAGTATGGCGGCGCGCCCGCGGCGGGTGTGGTCACGGGCATCGGGCAGGTGCAGGGCCGCCTCTGCATGATCATCGCCAACGACGCCACGGTGAAGGCGGGCGCGTTCTTCCCGATGACGTGCAAGAAGATCATCCGCGCGCAGGAGATTGCGCGTCGTGCACGGATGCCGCTGATCTACCTCGTCGACAGCGCGGGAGTCTTCCTGCCGCTGCAGGAGGATGTCTTCCCCGACACCGACGACTTTGGCCGCATCTTCCGCAACAACGCGGTGATCTCGGCCGAGGGCATCCCGCAGTACGCGGCGATCATGGGCAACTGCGTGGCCGGCGGCGGATACCTGCCCGTGCTCTGCGACACGCTGCTGATGACCGAGGGAAGCGGCCTCTACCTCGCGGGCCCCGCGCTCGTGAAGGCCGCAATTGGCCAGGAGGTCTCGAGTGAGGAGCTCGGCGGCGCGCAGATGCACGCGCAGATCTCCGGCACGATCGACTTCCGCGAGAAGGACGACCCCTCATGCATCGAGCGGCTGCGCAGGCTGATGCAGGCGAGCGCGAGCCGCCGTGCGAGCCGTGCGAGCCTGCACGCGCCACGGCTGACGTGTACTCGGTCTTCAAGAACGATCCCGCGTCTCAGTATGACATGGTGGAGCTGCTGGGCTGTGTGGTCGATGCGGACTCGCTCGACGAGTACCGCGCCGAGTACGGCGGCTCGATCGTGTGCGCCTATGCGCGCATCGGCGGGTTCCCCTGCGGCATTGTCGCCAACCAGCGCAAGCTCTCCACGCGCCGCATGCCCGGCGGCAAGGCGGGACCCACGACCGCGATGGGCATGCCGGCCGTCATCTACGACGACAGCGCCGACAAGGCTGCGCGCTTCATCATGGACGTGAACCAGCGGCGCATCCCGCTGCTCTTCGTGCACGACACGACAGGCTTCATGGTCGGCCGCGACAGCGAGCAGGGCGGCATCATCCGCTCCGGCGCGAAGATGGTGAACGTGATGAGCAACTCGGTCGTGCCCAAGATCGTGCTCGTGGCCGGTGGCTCCTATGGCGCCGGCAACTACGCGATGTGCGGACGCGCGTTCGACCCATTCATCACGTTTGCGTGGCCTGGAGCGAGCTGCAGCGTGATGGGCGCATCGCAGGCGGCGAACACGCTGCTGCAGATCGACCTCGCGGCGCGCGAGCGCAAGGGCGAGACCGTCGATGGCACGATGCGCGCGCAGCTCCTCGCGGCCATCACCGCGAGCTACCGCGAGCAGCAGGACATCCTCTACGGCGCGAGCCGCGGTTGGGTGGACCGGATCGTCGAGCCTGAGCGCACACGCGACGAGCTCATCACCGCGCTGCGCTGCGCGGCGCAGGCGCCGGTGAACGGCACCTTCCGCACCGGCGTGCTGCAGACGTGAGCTTGGCGCGGGCGCCCGCCGCGCCCCGCCGCCCATCCGACCGTAGGGAGCCATGACATTGCCCGAGCTCATTCTCGTCGCCACGAGCAACCCCAAGAAGGTCGACGAGATCCGCCGTGCGCTCGAGCCGCTGGGGATCGCGGTGGCATCGCTGGTCGAGTCGGGGTTCGCCGGCATTCCCGAGCCTGAAGAGACCGAGCGCACCTTCGCGTGCAACGCGCGGCTGAAGGCGATCGTGTACGCGGCCGCGACAGGACAGGTGGTGCTCGCCGACGACTCGGGGCTTGAGGTCGATGCGCTTGGCGGCGAGCCTGGCGTCGACAGCGCCATCTGGGCCGGCACCGAGGGTGACCGTGCGGCACGGGATGCGCGCAACAACGCCAGGCTGGTTTCGGCGCTTCGCGGCGTGCCTGCGCACGCACGCACGGCGCGGGAGCGTGGATGGCGAGATCGTCGACGACGCGCGCGGCACGCATGGGTTCGGCTACGACCCGCACTTCCTTGTGCGTGCGCTCGGCCGCACCACCGCAGAGCTCTCGCCCGACGAGAAGAACTCGATCAGCCACCGCGGGCAGGCATCGCGCGAGATTGCCCGCCTGCTCGCAGCACGCGCATGACCAGCCAGACGGTGGCGGCGGCGCCGAAGGTTGCCGCGACGGCCACCTCGCCAAGCGAATCCACAAGCGCAAGCTGCGCGCTCGCGGCATCGAGCCCGCCCTCGAACCCGGTGCCCGCGATGACCTGCGCCGAAAGCGCCATGCCCGCCTCCCGGAACCCGACGCGCCCGAGCGGGCCGAGGCTGGCCAGCGATCCGGCAGTGCACACGACCAGCGATCCCGCGTAGTCGAGCGGTATTCCCACGATGTCCGCGGCGATGAACGTGCGCAGCGACAGGCCGAGGAAGTCAGCGACCCGGATGGCCGTCGCCTTGTAGAGCGTCGGTCCCTTTGCCACGGCGGCAGCCAGCGGGCCGATGCCGCGGAAGCGCTGCAGCGGGATGCAGATGGCCTGGCCGATCAGCGTGAACACCGCAGATCCGATCACCATCACCAGGATGAGCGGTCCCGGCGACGTGATGCCCGCCACCAGCGCAATGCCGGCTGCCGCCGTGGGGCCGAGCACGCTCGCCAGCAGCACCGTGAACCACCCAGCGATCTGCATCGCGCGCAAGCGGTCCACGCGCAGGTGGTACGCGATGCGCTCGAGCATGCCGAGCCTCAGTGGCGCAAAGTTTCCCAGTGTGGCCGCCGCGTTGACGCCCTGCAGTGCCATGAACCCTGGCCGCAACTGGTCAGGCCGAAGCACTGCGGGGCACGATATGTAGAAGGCCCACCCGTTCAGCACCATCGACAGCACCGACAGCGCAAACAGCGCCGCGAGCTTGCCTGCGCCAGCGCCCGAGAGCTTTGACCAGTCCGCACCCGCGGTCGCAGTGCGCACGCACCATGCCACGAGCAGCACACCGCCCACGAAGCCGACGATCTGAAGCGCCATCCGCCCGGGCGAGAATGTCTTCCGCCGCGCCTGCGCCAGCTCGTCTTCTGCAGTCCGGTCCGGCGGGTTGGTGTCCATGCGATGTTCAGTGTGCCGGTGCACGCAGGCGCTCCCGCACGATCACCCACATCGTCCGCAGCGCATCGCGCACTCCAATCTTCTTGCCCTGACGGTAGGCGCGCGCGTCGTACTGCACGGGCACCTCGTCGATGCGTGCGCCGATGCGCGCGAGCGCAGCGGTGAGCTGGGGCTCCACTCCGAAGCGGTCCTCGGTGAGCATCGGGCGGATGCGCCGGAGCACGCTGGCAGGCATCAACTTGTAGCAGCACTCCATGTCGCTGAGCGCGTAGCCGGTGGCGATGTTGCTCGCCGCAGTCAGCGTGGCGTTGCCGAGCCGGTGGATCCGGTGCCAGAGGCTCCGGGAGCGTGTGCCATCACGGCTCCAGCGGTTGCCGTAGACGGCGACGCACCCGCGCGCCGCATTGCAGCGCTCGGCAGCCGCGATGAGGGCAGCGAAGTCCTGCGGGTCGTACTCGAGGTCCGCGTCCTGGATCACGACCAGCTCATCGTCATCGTCGGCGCTGCGCGCAAGCACCCAGTCGAATCCGGTGCGCAGCGCGGCGCCCTTGCCGCGGTTGACCGCATGCTCGAGAACGTCGCAGCCCACGAGCAGGGGCCGAACGAGATCGCCGGCGGCAGGGGGCGCACCGCGTGCGCTGCCGACGTGCGCGGACTCGAGCACCGCACGGGCCTCGCGCAGGGTGTTCGCAGACGAGGCCCCGCTGGCATCATCGACCACCACGACCGACAGCCGCCACCCACGCGGCAGCGGCGCCTCGAGCACGCGCCGCAGGCACGGCATGAGCGTGTCCGGCTCGTCAAAGCAGGGAACGACGACGTGGAGGACCGGCAGGGCGAGCGTCCGTCAGGAGCCCTTGGAGAGCGAGGCCCGCATCTCGGTGTCGGCCATCACGTTCTTCATCCGGTAGTAGTCCATGATGCCCATGTGGCCGCTGCGGAATGCCTCGGCCATCGCCTTGGGGATGTCCGCCTCGGCAAGGATCACAAGCGCGCGGTTCTTCTGCGCCTCGGCCTGGAACTCCACCTCCTGAGCGGCGGCAAGCGCGCGCCGCTGCTCGGCCTGCGCCTGGAAGCGCTTCGTGTCGGCGTCGGCCTGCGCGGCCTGCAGCTGCGCACCGATGTTCTCGCCAACGTCGACATCGGCGATGTCGATCGAGAGGATCTCGAACGCGGTGCCCGAGTCGAGCCCCTTGGCAAGCACAGTCTTCGAGATCTTGTCGGGGTTCTCGAGCACGCTCTTGTGGTCGACGGCGGAGCCTATGGTGGAGATGATGCCCTCGCCGACGCGCGCGATGATCGTCTCCTCGGTCGCGCCGCCGATGAGCCGGCTGATGTTGGTGCGCACCGTCACGCGCGCGCGCACCTTGAGCTGGATGCCGTCCTTGGCAACCGCGTCGATCGTGACGCGGCCGCTCTGGGCGCTCGGGCAGTCGATCACCTTCGGGTCGACCGATGTCTTCACGGCCTCGACGATGTCACGGCCCGCGAGGTCAATCGCCACCCCGCGGTCCCATCCGAGGTCGATCTTGGCCTTTTCCGCCGCGATCATCGCGCGCACGACATTGCCTACACGCCCGCCCGCGAGGAAGTGCGCCTCCATCTGCGCGGTGCTGATGTCGATGCCGGTCTTCTTGGCGCTGATGCGGTTGATGACGATGACCGCAGGCGGCACCTTCCGAAGGCGCATCACGATGAGGTCGACCAGGCTCACTGGCGCGCCCGAAAGCCACGCCTGCATCCAGAGCTGGACGTACTGCGCGATGACCAGCAGGATGACAAGTCCGACGATCGAGACCGCGACGAGCCCGATCCACACCCAAGTGTCAAGCGCAAGGAGGTTCATGGTGGCGGATCCTAGCCCTTCGCCGCGTCGATCTCCCGCACCTTCGCATTGCCGTCGACCAGCTCCGTCACCACAACCTTCCGCCCCACATCGATGAACCCGCTCTCAGCGAGCCCATCGACCCTCGACTGTCCGATACGAACCGCGCCCACGGGCCGCAGGACCGTCATCGTCACGCCCTCGTCACCCACCGACACTGCCCTCGCACCGGCCCCGCCCGCGGCATCCGACAGCACCATGCGACGGCCGATCGGCGTGTTCACCCAGAGCTTCACCACGCCGATGCCGACGACAGGGGCTGCGATGCACACGATCGCCAGGTACACGGCGCCCCATGTGAGGTCGTAGGCGAACATGGCCACCACAGATGCGATCGCACTTACGCCTGTGGCAACCGCAAGCGCACCGCCGCTCGGGATCAGCAGCTCAAGCGCGAGCAGCACGACAGCCAGGCCAAGCAAGCCGAGCGACACGAACAGGTACGTGGTGTCTGGATCTGCGGCGACATTCATGCGGATGCGTCTCCTCTGGAATCGTCTCCATCCCGTGTCGCGCCTCCGGGAGCCTCGTCGTCGAAGCGGTCCACCTCGCAGGACCCAGGGCGCAGCGCGACTACGCGCACGCGCGTGCCCGCATCGAGCCACTCGCCGATCGACTGCGCGTCCACCGGTCCCGCGCCGAAACTTGCGCGCCCAGCTGGCCTCAGTGCCGTGATCGCGCGGCCAACATCGCCGACA
>CAYPOZ010000146.1:0-1590 GCA_964412415.1 uncultured Isosphaeraceae bacterium
GAGCCGGCGACGCTCGAGTCGCTTGCGCGGATGGCCGCACCTCGGCCAACGGCCTCGGGCAGCATGGTGCGCAGTGCGGTGGTCGTGCGCGCTGACCGGAGCTGCCCTGCGAGCGCGCTCAACCGGCTCGCCGACAGCCTCGCCGGGTCGGGTGTCGAGCAGTGGTCCATCGCGGTGATGCCGGAGGGTCGCTGATGCGGATGATCTCGGCCAGGCGCGCGAACCTTCTGGATCCGGCCGAGATGAGGCTGCCCCTGATCGCGCTCATCGATGTGATCCTGTTCCTGCTGATGTACTTCCTGTTCGCGGGGAACCTCGAGTCCGAGGAGCGGGAGCTGGCCGCAGCGCTCGCCGCGGAGCGCGCCAGCGCATCGAGCAGCCCGCTCGCGCCGCAGGTGGTGGAAGTGGTGCGGTTCGGTGGCGGAGAGGTCTACCGGCTCGGTGCCCGGGTCATCGACAGCAAGGCGGCCCTGGTGGACCTGATCTCGGCGTTGCCGAAGGAGCCCGGACTCGTGGTGCGCGCGGATGACGGTGTCTCTGTGGGGGCAGTCGCGGCCGCGACCCAAGCGGCTCGCGACGCAGGCTTTGACCGCATCACCTACCAGCCGAGACCACGCAGTCGGTAGTCACCAAAGGGACTTCGGGTTCTCGGGTTGGTGCGACAATTGAAGCAACGGCAGTCGCGCCTTCAAAAGTCCGATAAAATAAGTCCGCCGGAATCCTTGACTCTCCCGCTTGGGTTTCAATAAAGATGGGTTAGTTTGGAAAACGGTACGTCAGTGGCGTACCGCCCCCGTAGGACGTTTTGGACGTACGAAAACCCCGATTGTCGTTCCCGATCTAGACCAGGAGTCATTCACCATGCGCTATTGCAATTCGCTCTCTTCGACGCTGACTTGGTCCATGGCGACCGTCGGCGCGACACTTGTGGCCTCAGCCTCGCTAGCGCAGGATGAGTGCACGAGCGCGCCAACGGTAACCGCGGGTGTACCTGCGTCGTTCGACACGACGAACGCAACGCCGAGCGCCGATCCGCCGACCGATGCGCTGTGTCCAGGCACCTACCTGAGCTGGGGCACGAGCAATGACGTGTGGTTCCGCTTTGTCGCTCCCGAAGGCGGCATTGTGGGTTTCTCCACGTGCCTCGCGAGCTCATACGACACCTCGATGGCGGTCTACCGCGGCACATCCTGTGCTGACGCCACTCTGATCGCGTGCAACGGCGATGGTGAGGGTGAAGGTGGCTGTCAGGAGTACTACTCTCGGATCACCGATGTCTCAGCGACCGCGGGCGACGTCTTCTTCATCCGAATCGGCGGGTACACGGGCGCAACCGGCAGTGACAGCGGTCCCGGTGCACTCACCGTCACCTTCACCGCGGTGAGCGGCTCCTGCGCCACAGCGACTGGCGATTGCGGCGAGCCGCACGGCGGTCTTGGCTGCATTGACCCGGTCTGCTGCGCGGCGGTCTGCGACTTCAACCCGCTGTGCTGCGAGGTCGCATGGGACGCGGGTTGCGTGCAGGGTGCTGTCGACGCGTGCGGCATCTTCTTCTACCAGTGCACCAGCGGCGGACCTGCCAACAACTGC
>CAYPOZ010000146.1:1643-2558 GCA_964412415.1 uncultured Isosphaeraceae bacterium
GGGGCAACTACGGATGGCCCAACTCACCCCGGCGACGCCTGCGCCTCCGGCAGCGACTTCTTCTACAACGACGTGTGGTGGCGCGTGCCGGTCGCTGCCAACGGCACCCTGTCCGTCAGCACGTGCGGCACCACGCCCTACGACAACAAGCTGGCGGTGTACGACATGGGCACCGACCCGGCCTCGTACGACTTCAACACGCTGCCTGACACGCTCGTCGGCTGCAATGACGACGGAGCGGGCGGGGAGTGCTTCCTCACGGACGGCATCACCAACTTTGCATCCGCGTTGACCGTGAATGTCCAGGCCGGCCGCACGTACCTCGTGCGCATGGGCTCGTTCACCGAGGGTGAGATCGGATCCGGCTCCATCGCCTTCGCGGTGCCCACGCCCTGCCAGCTCGACAACGCCACACAGGCTGAGTCGGAGGCATGCGGCAGCGCCACCAACAACGGCTGCAACGCTGCCGGAGAGACCGAGAACATCCTGCTCGGAGCCACAGTGGCCGGCACGTTCTGGGCCGACAATGGCACACGCGACACGGACTTCTACCGTCTCAGCATCGCGAGCGATACCGAAGTCTCCGTATCGGTGAAGAGCGCGAGCTTTGCCCAGGTGTTCATCATGGGTGGAGACATCACCGTTCCCGAGTGTGATGGAATCTCGGTGCTCACGACGGGGTCGGGCGCATGCCCGGCCACCGCGAGCGTGTGCCTGAAGTCGGGCGAGTACTTCCTGTTCGTCGGCACCGCAAATGCGGACGGAACCGGGGCCTTCGAGGGCAACCCATGCGGAAATGGCGTGTTCAACAACTACACGCTCAGCGTCACGGGTTCGCCCGCAGAGTGCCCGGTCATCCTGGGTACGACGTGCACCGATCCCGGACCGGACAGCCGTCAGCTCTCCGTCCCGGCT
>CAYPOZ010000146.1:2568-4242 GCA_964412415.1 uncultured Isosphaeraceae bacterium
GCCGACGGGCAACTTCCTGCAGGCGTGCGCAACGGGTTGCGGGAACCTCTCGGGTGGCAGTGCGGATGTGTTCTTCGCGACGAAGATCCAGGGCGCGAACCTCCTGAAGGAGATCTCGTGCATGAGCTTCGGTGCGGCGGCGCTTCGCTCCGTGACGCCAACAGGCGGCACCTGCGGCTATGGCGCGTCCGATCTGCTCATCCCGTGCGAGGTTGCGCTCTACCGCGACACCGACGGCGGCGATCCCCGGAACATCAGCACCGCAGCGGGCGACGGCAACGACCTCGAGCTCATCCAGTCCTTCGATGTGCTCCTGCCGTCTGGCGTCTACATGGGCGCCTTCACCCCTGACGAGCCCATCTGCGTCGAGAATGAGACCAACCTGGTCTTCGTCTTCAAGACGCCGAACCTGTTCAACGGCACGGTCGATGGCGTCCCTGCGGGTGCCGGCTACCGCGCGGGCATCGGCGTTGCGGTGGGCGCATACCCGTCCAACGTGTTCACGCTCGCCGCGGCCTGTGGCGGAACGCAGTTCGGTGCGGTGGGCGCGAACGCCTACCAGTGGCCGGTCATCATCAATGGCACCGCGGGAAGCTGCAGCGGCGGCGGCAACGACTGCCCGGCCGACCTCGACGGCAACGGCGTGATCAACGGATTCGACCTGAGCGCCGTGCTCGCAGGTTGGGGCACCCCCGCGGGTGACACCAACGGCGACGGCACGACCAACGGCATCGACATCACGACGATCCTGTCGGCCTGGAACACCACCTGCCCCTGACCGGGCAGCCGTTCCAGCAGATCTAGCCTGAGACTCCTACAGCCCCCGGCCATCACGGCCGGGGGCTTTTCATTTGGGGGGTGCGCGCGGCGGGGTGCGGCGGCAGGACAGCGACCCAGTTCAGAGCCCGAACGGGTACGTGTCCGGCAGCCCTGGCTCGGTCGCTCCCGGCAGCGGCTCGACCGCGCTCGTGCGGTCGAACCAGATCCACTCGTCGAACTGCCGCGCGAGCGACGCCTGGAAGTAGTGGCTGAGGATCTCGGTGTCTGGCCGGTAGATCACGCCGATGGCGCGCTCGAGATGCGGTGAGAGGAGGCGGCCGCGCAGGTCCGCATGGTGCGGCTGCCGGAGGTGCATCGAGAATGCGCTCACGCCGCTGTCGTGGCAGATGCGCTCGTAGCTGTCCGCGTGCGACGGCTGCACGGTCATAATGCGCACGGGATCGCCCCAGTTGTCGGCGGCCGCGACGGTGCCGGTGTGCGTGCCCATGCCCACGAGGCATGCCGCGCTGCCGAAGCGCTGGCGGGCGAGCTCGCCGATGTTGGTCTCGCCTCGTGAGCCCATCTCGGTAGCGCTCGCGTCGCCCACGTGGGAGTTGTGCGCCCACACGACGGCACGCGCGTGCGGGCCCCGGTGGGTGAGCACAGCCTCGAGGGTGTCCATCATGTGGCGGTCACGCAGGTTCCACGACTCGCGCGACCCCCAGTACATGGCCCGGTAGTAGCGCTCTGCCTCGCGTACGACGGTGGCGTTGCGCGCCGCATCGAAGTGACTGTCCCCGTCGCGGCCGTGGTACTGCACGCGCTTGGCGAGCAGGTCGGTGAGGATGGCCACCGCCTCGGGCTCGCAGCTGGCCATCCGGCCGCCTGTCACTGCGCGCCCGTACGTCGCGGGGT
>CAYPOZ010000146.1:4252-5327 GCA_964412415.1 uncultured Isosphaeraceae bacterium
AGCCTGTCCCGCAGCGTCGAGTCGCGCGTCGCGACCTCGAGCGCCTTGAGGAGCTTCATGCCTTCGCGCTGTCCGAGCGCGTGACCCGTCCGCACCACTTCGCCACGCTGCCGCCGTTCGAGCGGGCCTATGCCGGCGCCGTGGACGCGACGATCTCGATCCAGTCCGAGACCAACACGCGCGCGCTCTCCGCGGTGTCGGGATCGACCGACTCGAGGTAGTCGAGCACCGCGCCGATCGAGTTGTTGAGGCTGTAGACGTCGAGCCCATGGATGCTGACCCGTTCTCCCACATGCGGGATCGCGCGGTTGTGGTCATCGAGCCAGGCCACGAAGTCGCGCATCTCGGCGTTGCGCCACATCCAGCGGGGGAATCGGGAGAACGGCGGTTCGCGGAGCGTGTGCACCTTGCGTCCGCGCACACGCTGGTCGACGACGGCGGTGTCGGGCCAGTCTGCCTCGAGCGCGACAATGCTGAAGCCGTGGCGACGGATGAGCTCTCGCGTGAGCCGCGCGCGGAACCTGTAGAACTCGCTCGTGCCGTGCGTCGACTCGCCGATCAGCACGACCTTTGCGGGCGCGAGCCTGTTCACAAGCCCGTCGATCGGCGCGCGCTCGAGGTCGCCGATGGGCTCCGCGCAGCTCGCGACAAGCGCAGAGAGCGCATCGCGGCTCGACTCGCGGATCCTCAGCGGGCGGCGCGTGCGCCGCGGCGCCACCGCTGTGCCGTCGGCCGACCATCCCTCCGTGCCGATCAGCGGCACGAACGACACGGCACCAAGCGTCTCGCGCTCGAACTCGTGCTCTGCTGTGCGCGTGACGCGGATCAGCTCCTGCGAACGTGGCTGGTCGCCGACAGGGATCACCAGCCGTCCGCCGATGCGGAGCTGGCGCAGCAGGGGATCGGGCACATCAGGCCCGCCGGCAGAGACGATGATGGCGTCGTAGGGGGCGTGTGCAGGAAGCCCGAGCGTGCCGTCACCCTGCACCACGTGGACGTTCGAGTAACCGAGGCGCTCCATGCGCTCGGAGGCAAGCGCCGCCAGCGCCGCATGGCGCTCGATGGCGTGCACGTC
>CAYPOZ010000146.1:5364-6476 GCA_964412415.1 uncultured Isosphaeraceae bacterium
AGCAGGCCTGGCGAGCGGGTGCTCGAGGATTGCCGATGCGTAGCCGGACCCTGCGCCAACCTCGAGCACCCGCTCGCCAGGCCTGATCTGCGCGGCCTCGACCATGAGCGCGACGATGTAGGGCTGCGAAATCGTCTGGCTCTCCTCGATGGGCAGTGGTGCGTCCTCGTAGGAGAACTCGCGCAGCCGCTCGGGCACGAACGCCTCGCGCGGCACTGTGCGCATGGCGGCGATGACGAGCGGATCCTGGATGCCACGGGCGGCGATCTGCCGCGCAACCATCGTGTTGCGCGCATGGGCAAGGTCAATCATGGGAAGGCTCCGAGGGGGCGGCAGGGCACATCGGCGGGAACGCTAATGCGTGCCCGGCACGTTTTCGGAGCGAATTGTGCGGGGCGCGATCCGCTATCCCGGCCCGATCGGGATCCCGAGCGCGTTCCACAGGACGAGGAACGCAGTCCAGAGGATCAGCGCGCTCGCGCAGTACGGAAGCAGCAGCGCAATGAGGGTGCCGAGCCCTGCATCGCCCTGGAACCTCCGGATGGCCACCAGAATGATCACCAAGTACGCGTTGAGCGGTGCGATGGGGTTCGTGCACGAGTCGCCCACGCGGTAGGCGAGCTGCACGGTCTCGGGGCTCATGCCCGCCGAGGCGAGCATGGGCACCAGCACCGGCGCGAGGAACGCCCACTTGGCGCTCGCGCTGCTGATGAGCAGGTTGATCGCTGCGGCAACGAGGACCACGGCCGCCAGCATCGGCGACAGGCCCAGCCCGAGCTCCTTCACGAACACGGCGCCCTCGATGCCAACAACGGTGGCGAGATTCGAGTGCCTGAACCACGCGATCGCCTGCCCTGCGAAGAACGCGAGCACGATGTAGGTGCCCATGTCGCTCATCGCGCTACCCATCCGTGCGGCCACGCACCGGTCAGACCTGATCTCGCCCGACACGAGCCCGTATGCGACGCCCGGCACGAGGAAGATCACAAGGATCATTGGCACGATCGCCTCGCTCCATGCGGGCACCATCGTGGTCGTGCCGTGGCGCTGCACCTGCCCGGTGAGCGGGCCGTCTGGGATCAGTGCCATTGTGAGCAGTGCGGCAGCCGTGA
>CAYPOZ010000147.1:0-5947 GCA_964412415.1 uncultured Isosphaeraceae bacterium
TCGCAGTCGTTGTCGGTGCCCGCAGTCGCGCACAGCTCCGCAGCGCCGGGGTACGACGCGGGCGACAGGTCGTCGCAATCCCCCGTGCGCCCGACATACTGACCGGTCGGAGGATCGCATGCCGCATCCGCCTCCCCTGCCCCGTATCCGTCGCCGTCAGCGTCGACAAACCACAGCGACTGCCCGGTCGCGGAGGGGTCAGCATCATCCGCAAGACCGTCGCAGTCCTCGTCAATGTTCAGCGGATCGCACCGCTCCTGCGCCTGCGGGTTCACCCACGCACGCGTGTCATCGCAGTCTGTGTCCTCCGGGATGTAGCCCGCTGGCTGGACGCAACTGACGATGAAGACCGCAGCGTTCCCGAAGTTGTCGTTGTCCTGGTCGCGGTACCACGGGATCGGAGCCTGCGCAAACGGATTGAGCGGGCACCCGTCACCGCCGACCGGCACATAGCCAGGAGGTGCCACGCACGACTGGATCGTGACAGCGCTATCGCCGAGACCATCGCCATCCACATCGAGGTAGAAGGTGAGCGGATCGTCGGCGTCGTATGCGTCGCCGTCGCAGTCGTTGTCGCCGGGCCAGTTCGCGCACAGCTCCGCGGCACCCGGATAGGCATCGGCACGCGAGTCGTTGCAGTCGGATGAGTCCGCAAGGAATCCAGCCGGAGGATCGACGGAGCAGAGCGCAACGCCGACGACCGACCCATAGCCATCTCCGTCGGCATCCGGGAAGTGCACCACCGCACCGACCAGACCGGGATCCGCCGGACACTCGTCGTCGGCATTCGCCACGTACCCATCTGCCGCGGTGCAGCCGAGCACGAAGACAGCGGGATCGCCTGCCCCGTCGCCATCTGCGTCCGCAAAGTAGGTGCGCGGGTCGGTGAGCTCATCGGCATCGCCGTCGCAGTCGTTGTCGGTGCCAAGGCCGTCGCAGGACTCGGGCGCGCCCGGCCAGATGCTCACGTCGCCGTCGTCGCAGTCGCCATCGACGCGCGAGTACCCGTCTGGCATCGGGCAGCCCTGCACCGGATCTCCAGCCCCGTAGCCGTCGCCGTCAGTGTCGGAGTAGAAGGTGTCGGGAACGGATACGTCGTACGCGTCGCCATCGCAGTCGTTGTCGGTGCCCACTGTGGCGCACGTCTCGTCGCGTCCCGGATGCACGGTCGCCGATGCGTCGTCGCAGTCACCGCCCTTGAGCGAGTGCCCGGCCGGGACGGATGTGGCGCAGAGAAGGACTTGTGCGGCACCGAAGCCATCACCATCTGCGTCAACGTAGAACCCAACCGGCTCGGTGAGCGCAGGCTCGAACGGGCACGCGTCATCCGCATTCGCCACGAACCCCTGCGGCGGCTCGCACGCAAGGATGCTCGTGGCGGGGTCCCCAGCGCCGTCGCCGTCCTGGTCGGCGTACACAGGCACCTGAACGTCCTCGTCGACATCCCCATCGCAGTCGTTGTCTGCGCCGTCGCACACTTCGTTGGCGCCCGGAAACGACAACGGGTCGCCATCGTCGCAGTCGAGCGCGTTGCCGGAGTAGCCCTCAGGTGGCGCGATTGCGCACACGAGACCGACCGCATCACTTCCGTATCCGTCACCATCGGCATCGATCGGGTACTCGACCGGCTCGGTGAGCTGCGGCTCCAGAGGACATCCGTCGACGTCATCGAACGTGCCGTCAGAGTCGCTGTCGCGCCTGATCCTCAGGATCATCGCGCCGGTCTCGAGCGGGAACGGATCGCTCGCGTACAGGTAGCTGCCGACCGCAAGCTCCACCACCTGCCCTGCCTCAAGGTCAAGATCGATTGACGACCGGTTCGAGCCCGCCCCGCATACCTGCTGCGCGTCATCGTTGAGCGCGAAGGCCGTGATGGGGTCGCCGCAAGTCGACAGCGCCACCATCACCGTGTCGGCGATCTCGCTCTGGCAGAGGTCGAACCGGTAGCGGCATGTGATTGGCGCAGCGAACGACGCACGCACCGCCGCACCGACCGCCTGCCGCACCGAGCTTCCAGGCGGCGCCTCGAACTGCACCGGGCTGCCCGCGAGGTCAAAGTCCGGGTATCCCCAGTTGCTCCAGAGTGCGTTGTTGCCCTCACCGGCAACCACTCGCAGAGAGCCGCACGGCGAGTCGCCGTTTGGGATCGGTCCGTTCGGCTGGCCTGGAGTCATCAGGTACTGGACGCCCTCGACCTCAGGAAACTCCCTCCCCGGCAGCCAGTAGTAGGGCCCCGAGTCCTGCGTTGTGGGCGGACCGGCCGTCGGGTTGACGCCGATCAGTGGTGCGGTGATCCACGACCCGTCATCGCGCCGAACGAGCATGGGGATGTCGAATCCTGTCGCAAGCGCGGACACGATGACGCCCCCGAACTGCGGCGCATAGCCAGACTGCGTCGCCGACGATCCGAACACCACAGTGCTGGTGTTGAACAGCGGTCCAGCCACATCGGGCCCCGGATCGCAGTCGATGATGCCAACGCCGTCCCGCAGCAGCAGCAGCCCGCTCTCGCCAATCGAGTATGCGCCCAGGTTCAGCGCATTGTCGATCCTGCCCTTCTGGATCGATGAAGACGCAGTCGCATCGCCCTCGATGACGACGAGCCAGATACCTGTCATCGGCGAGCCAGGCGGCCCGCTGATCTCGACAAACTCCTGCCCGCGGTCGGCGCCGAGCGGATTGACAAGCATCTCGTTGATCCGGATGCCGCCGTCCGCGGCGGCGGGGCACGCCCACGACACGTGCGCTCCAGCGAGCAGCGCCACACCCAAGAAGCGCAGCAGCCCTGACTGACTTGGGCGAACGGGAGCACACATCTCTGGAGGGATTGCCCACGTGTGGCGCGGCATCCCAGCCTCAGGGTAGCCCTACCTACGTCGAGGTCGAGCCTGGCATTGACAATTTGACGCCAGAAGTGCCTCGCCAGGCGCCCTAGGCCAACCAGGAATCCTTCCACAGCATGCCCTCAGGCACTGCCGCCGACGTCCCGCGCTCCTCCATGTGCGCCACCGGATAGGCGCAGTAGTCGACGCTGAAGGCTGCCGCGGGCCGATGGTTGCCGCTGAGCCCAAGCCCACCAAACGGGAGCTTGGAGCTTGCGCCTGCGGTGCCCATGTTCCAGTTGACGCAGCCCGCGCGGAGATCGCGCGCGATGCGCTCCCATCGTGCACGGTCCTGCGTGAACACGCTCGCAGCAAGGCCGAAGTCGGTGGCGTTCGCCTGAGCGACAAGGTCGTCGTCGCTGTCCGCCACCGCAACCTGCACGATCGGCGCGAACACCTCATGATCCGTCTCGCGCGTGAACCGGTCGACCTCGACGATGCCCGGAGTGACGAACCACCCGTCGCGGTCAAGGCGCGTCGACTGCAGCACGACCCGGCCGCCAGCGCGAGCCCGGTCACGCTGGAACTGGAGCGCCGCCTCCATTGCCGACTCGCTCACGAGCGGTCCCATGAACACGGGCTCCGCCGCGTCGCCAGGTCCCACCACCAGCGTGCTCGCGGCGCGGCCGAGGGCCGCCACGAAGCGGTCGGCGACCGATGCATGCACCACAATCCTGCGCGTGCACGTGCATCGCTGTCCTGTCGTGGCGAAGCTTGCGCGCGCGCACTCGATCACGGCCTGGCGCAGGTCGCAGTCGCTGCACACGACCGTCGCATTGCTGCCTCCCATCTCGAGGGCCACGATCCGTCCCGGCCGGTCGATGTTCGCCTGCAGGATCCGCCGCCCCACGGGCCAGGATCCAGTGAACAGGATGCCGTCGACATCGGCGTGCCCCGCGAGCCGTGCGGCAGTTGCCGCCCCACCCTGCACCACGTTGAACACTCCGGCGGGAAACCCGGCCTCAGCCGAGAGCTCCGCAAGAAGCTGGCCGACAGCTGGCGTGCGCTCGCTCGGCTTCAGCACCACCGTATTGCCGGCAAGCAGCGCGGGCACGATGTGACCGTTGGCCAGGTGTGCCGGGAAGTTGAATGGCGCGATCACCGCCATGACTCCGTGAGGGCGGAACGCGCACACTCCCCGACGCGACTCGGAGATCGGCACCTCGTAGCCGCTCACCCGGCCCTGTGAGATCGGGTCGAGCGTGACGGCTACCTTCTCGCCGAGGGCCTTCGCCTCGAGGCGGCTCTCGGCGAGCGTCTTGCCCATTTCCCGAGTGATGCATCGGGCGATTCGCTCGAGGTTTCGCTGCGTCACGGACTGCCACGCGAGCAGCGCCGCCTTGCGCGCCTCGAACCCTGCATCGCGCCATCCGCGCCAAGCGCCTCGCGCAGCTGCGACCGCGCGATCCGTCGCCTCCGGGTCGCACTGGCCGATCCAAACCGTCTCCGATGGATGCGCAGGATTCGCGCTGCGCACCACATGGCCGGGATCGGAGAGCTGCATGCGGGCCTCGCCCGCGGGCTCCCATGCGCCACCAATCCAGTGCGCCGGGGCCACCGAGGGCCCCAACGAAGGGTCGTGGCCCGCCGGGCTCATCGGCGGCGGCCCACACGTCGCTCGCGAGTTGCGCTCATCGGCGTCGCAGAGCCACGTGCGGCCCGGGGCCGCGCGACAGCGCCACGCTTGGACTTCTTCCCCGCGACACCGGCGCCCGGCGCATCGACAGCGTTGCCGTGGGAGTCGATGAGCGTCACGCCGATGCGGTCGCCTGCCTTGGCCGAGAGCGCCGCCGTGACGTCGCCGGGAACCCACACGCCCTCGCCCGACAGCATGATGCGGCTTCGCGTGGCCTTGAATCCGTGGGTGCCGTGCGCGCTCACGATCGCCTGGAGGCTGCGGCCCTTGGGCCGCGCCGCCAGCAGCTTGCGGGCGAAGGTGCGTCGCACCACCGGGATCTCGTCTCGCTGCGCCTCGAGGTAGGGACCGCCATCGAAGGGATCCACGTGGTCGCGGTTCACGAATCCGTTGCGCTCGAGCATGCGCAGCGCAGGCTGCGTCTCGTCGCCCACCGTGCCAACAAGCCTGCGCGCCTCGGGCGGCAGCAGCGAGATGTAGATCTCGGTGCGCGGGAACAGGCTCGTGATGAACTCCTTCGAGCGCTGGTTGAAGGTATCGGCCTCGGTGTAGCTGAGGTTGATGAACCGGCGGCCGAGGTAGTCCCACAGGCTCGACCGGCTGTCAGGCGTCAGCGCACCCATCATCTCCGCGAGGATGCGCTGCTTGAAGTCGCGACGGTGGAGGCCCATGAAGTGGAAGCGCACCATCGACAGCATCCACCCAAGACGCTCGGGATGCCGCCGGTATCCAGGCGCAAGGATGAGGCCGCCCACCTCGCTCGGCCCGGACTCGTCGGTGTCGAGCTGGATCGTCACGTGCACCTGGCCGGTGCCAAGGTCGTCCGAGTAGTGCTCACGCTTGCGGACGCGGAAGAACAGGTGCGGATGGCCCGGCCAAGAGATGCAGGAGTACACGCTGCTCGTGCCGATGACGCTGCGCGACTCGGTGTCCTCGAGCACGAACACGAACTCGCGCTCGCGCTCGCTCGCAGCCTGACCCGAGAAGGATCTCCTGCTGCGGGCGATCTTCGCCGCCAGCGCATCCTTGTCCTGCGGGAGGTTGAAGGAGTGCACGAGACGGGAAAGCTTCAGGAGCTCTCCCATGTCGTCGATCGTGGCCTGTCGGATGATGAACATCAGGCGACCTTCCGGAGCGCGCTTGCGATGATCGCAAACACAGGTTCCATGTGCTGCGGCTCCATCACGCCCACAGGCGCAAGGAACCGTATGTGATACGGGCCGTGCCCGCAGTAGAAGGCGATCACGCCCTCGGCATACATCGCGTGGAGAAGCTTGGTGATGCGGTCCTTGTCGCCGCCGAAGGGCGTCAGCCGCATCATGCCGCCGGTGCCGCCGTAGAGCGATGGCTGCGTCCGCCCGTGGGAGTCCACGACCGGCGGGAAGCACTCGGGATGCGCCTTCACCAGCCGCTCGGCGTGGTCGCGGAA
>CAYPOZ010000147.1:5975-6473 GCA_964412415.1 uncultured Isosphaeraceae bacterium
CCCACGTGATACGCGGTCACGCTCGAGCTGAATGTGCCCGACAGCAGGCCAGGCCTGGGGTTCATCTCCGGCGTCATCAGGCACGCGCACACCTGGCTCATCTTGCCGATGGTCACCACGTCCACAAGATCCCCGACGCCGAGCGCCTCGAAGTGGAACATCCGCTCCGTCCGGCCGAAGCTCTGCACCTCATCGGCCCACACTGGGATTCCAGCATCGCGGCAGATGCCCATGAGGGTGCGGAAGAACTCCGGAGGTGCGGTGTTGAATCCGCCCTCGCCCTGCACCGGCTCCATCACGAAGCACGAGTGCTGCTTCGGGTAGCGCACGATCATCTGCTTCAGGTGCCACGCCGCCATCTCGATCGAGCGCTGTCCGAGCGCGGGGTCGTAGAAGGGCATGTAGTCCACGAGCACGTTCAGCGCGACCCCCTGGCGGTACGCGGGTCCATCGCCGCTCTGGCTCATCGTGGTCGAGTGGCCCATGAAGCAGTCCGCG
>CAYPOZ010000148.1:0-5878 GCA_964412415.1 uncultured Isosphaeraceae bacterium
CCGATGGGTTCCCGCGCCAGCGTGCGCTCGCGCACGTGCTCGCACGCGCGATCGACGGTTCGATCCCAAGCGACATCATGGAGCGCCGCTCCGCATCTGACTGGGATGCCGCGCGCAACACGCTCGGCGGCGCCCCCGTCAAGGGCGACGGCTCGCGCCACGGCGAGGATGTCATGGGCCCCGTCCGCTACGAGCGCTGGCTCGAGCAGTTCCGCCTGGCGCAGGAGTTCGACGCGCACCATCCCGAGCATCCCACCGCAATCGCACGCAAGTTCGAGCTCGCGCGAGAGATGCCCGAGTCGGACATCGAGAGGCTGCTCACCGACCTGCTCGACCACCCTGCGCGCGATGCGCTCAGCGCGTGGCTTTCAAGGAGGCTCGGCCGGCCGCTCGAGGCATTCGACATCTACTTTGAGGATGTAGGCGACACCACCGACGCCGATTCGCTCAATGCGGCGGTGCGCGCCAAGTTCCCCGACGAGGGCGCATTCGAGCGCGCGCTGCCGGAAGTGCTCCGCGGCCTAGGTTTCTCCGCAAAGGACGCGGACGACCTCGGCTCGCGCATCCGGGTGGAGATCGCGCGCGGATCGGGGCACGCGATGCGTCCTGCGCTGCCGCAGTTTGACGCATGGCTGCGCACGAGCCGGCTGGCAAGCGAGCTCGGATGGGACGGGTTCGACACCGCGATGCACGAGCTCGGCCACAACCTCGAGCAGCTCTGCTCGACGCTGCGGGTCGCGCGCCCCGCGCTGCGCAATGTGCCGAACACGGCGTGCACCGAGGCCTTCGCATTCCTCTACCAGTCCCTCGGGCGCCGCGTCCTTGGCATCGAGCCCCCGGGCGGCGCCGCGCGCGCACGGGCTGCGGACGCGGTCGCCACGATGCTTGCCACGTGCCAGATCGCGGGCCCGAGCCTCCTCGAGCTGCACACGTGGCGCTGGCTCTACGCCAACCCGGATGCCGACGCACCTGCGCTGCGTGCGGAGGTGCTTGCAACCGCAGACCGCCTCTGGGCGCGCCACTACGAGCGCCACTACGGTCCCGACCCCTACCGCCTGCTCGCCGCATACCAGCACATGATCGCGCATCCGCTGTACCTCGCGGACTACGCGATCGGCCACGTGATGAGCCACCAGATCCGCGACTACATCACTGGCCGCGACATCGCCGCAGAGACAATCCGCATCACGTCAATCGGGCGACTCACGCCGGACCTTTGGATGCGCCGCGCCACAGGGGCGCCGCTCTCCGCAGGGCCGCTCGCGCGCGACGCGGCAGAAGGACTCGCGCTGCTGGGCTAGTTCCGCCACGTCACGTCCTAGCCGGCCGTGCGGTCGCGACGGCGGCCGACCAACCGAACGTGGCTGCAGCCTCAGGGCGCCTTGCGCACGAGCACATGCTCTCGCCGCGCAAAGTCGCCGCCCTCGTATGCGATCCAGGCTGCACCATCCGGCACGACCGCGACCGCACACGCGCCAGCCGGCGCCATCTGGACCGGGAGCTGCTCGATCCACGTGACCCCACCATCGTCGCTTCGCCACCTGCGCAGCGAGTTCGGCACCCGGCGCGCGCTCTCGCTCAGCATGAGCGCACCATCCGGTCCACGCCACACGCACGCGCGCATCGTGCCAGGATCGAGACCTCCGCACGCCAGCGGCGCGCCCCAGGTCGCGCCCGCATCATCCGACGTCCAGATCCAGCGGCCCTCCATCTGGGGGCGCACACCGACCACCGCAAGCCTCCCCTTCCCAAGGTCGACCACCGCTGGCGCATCCGACGCCTCCACAAGAGGAGCGCCAGCGGCCCACGTCGCTCCGCCATCTCGGGACCGCAGCAGTGTCACTGAGCGGCCGCCACCATCAACGGGCACGGTCACTGGCACGCAGAGCACCGCACCGCCCTCGACCGCAACGCGAATGCCGTGGCCCGCGAGTCGGCTGCGGGGCGACGGGAGCGGCACATCGGCCGGTGCGCTCCAGCTCGCGCCACCGTCAGCCGACTGCATGCGCTTGAGCGCACCGCCTGACTGAACGATGAGGTGCACGGCACCCGCGTCCGCGATGAGCGTCGAGTCGCTGCCCCCAAGACCCTCAGGCCCGGCCACGCGCGAATCGCCCCACTGGCCCGCAGCATTCCGCGCGCGAACCACGGTCCCGCGCACATCCTTGCCCTGCTCGTCGCTGCGCACAGCGCTTCCGCTCACAAGCAGCGTGCCATCCGCGAGCGCGGCAATCGCGGGGAGCGAGACCTCGTCCCACACCTCTCCGCCTGCACTCCATACGGCGTCCGCCACGACTGCACGCTGTACGACGCCAGACACGGCGAAGGAGCCAACGGCGATCGCACCCCGCCCCGCCCAGATCCCGATGCGACCCACGGGCGTCGCGCCAACCTGCGTCCGCATCACGCGCTCGCCGTTGACGAGGCACTCGAGCCACTCGCCTTCTCTGCTCACCCGCACCTCGAACGGCACACCCGCGCGGACCTTGCCCGCAGAGTCCGGGATTGCCGTGGCGCCTCCGGAGAACAGCGGCCCCGACGTGTAGAGCTCGCCGCCTGGCCCGTCGATGCCGAACACGCTGCTGTCCATGCGAACCCCAGAGCCCGCTGCCGCCAGCTCGGGCAGCAGCAGCTCGAATGTCGCCGTGAAGTCGCCCCTGCCAGGCTCGACCGGCGCCCACAGCACCGTCCGTGCGCCCTCCACCACAAGTGCGCCTTCCATGCTGCGCAGCGTGCCTGGCTTGCGAGCCCACAGCGCGTCCCGCTCGACGCCACCGGAGACCACACTCACACCAGCACTGCGCTCATCGCCGGCGGCGGCCGCACCAGGAGGCGCAGCACCCGACGGTGCGCCATCAGCCACCGGGCCGCCACCAGCCGCCAAACCGCCGAGCACGACCGCGAACGCGCCCGCGACTGCAAGTGACCCAGCGGGGCTCACAGGCGGTACTTCGCGAAGCGGCTCACGTTGCGCGTGTAGGTGCGGAAGACCTCATCCGCCTCTGCAGCATCGAGGGTCCCGTCGCCGTTCGCGTCGAACTCGCGCACTGTGGCCTCCTGGTTGCCCCAACCGTTGCCCTCCCGCAGGCGGCGGTACCGGTCGCGGTTCTCCATCATCGTCCTCAAGTCGATCGCCAAGGCAGACCGCTCAGGCATCTCCACCATCAGCGTGTCGATGACCCAGTCGTCGACATCCATCAGCTCCTTCTCGCTGCGCTTGATCGCCTCGTCGACCTGCTCTGGCGACATCGAGCCGCGCACCCCCACGGCAAACTCGCTGCGCATCCGTACTGCCTCGAGAGCACGGCCGCGCGCCTCGGCGAGCCGTGACTCCATCGCCTCGGCGATCGACTCGATGCGGACCCTGGCGTCCGCGTCGTCACCCACCTGCTCTCGGGCGCGGCGCACGAGCGACTCGGCCTCTCCGGCGCTGTAGACGCTCGGATATGCGGTGCGGAGCATCCGGTCGCGCAGCAGCGCGCCGCGCTCGGCGCTGACCAGCGTGGCCAGCTGCTCGAGCGTCCGCTCATTGAGGTCGCGGATCGCGACCCGAAGCGGACCGACCTCGTCCATGCGTGCACGCAGCGTCGCGTCTCCGACGCCGGACGATGCCCCGATCCTGATCGCATCCACAAGCTCGCCTCTACGGAGGAGCAGCGGATCGAGTGCCGCGGAGTACTCCTGCGATGCCGCCATGAACTCCCGCGCACTCCGCTCGTGCTGCTCGAGCACGCCGCTCGAGAGGCCCACGACATCAATCCCCTCGCCCGGCAGCGTCGCGCCGATGGACAGGCGGCTGCGCCGGATCGCCGCGTCGACCTCGGGCCAGCGGGCGAACTGCTCCTCGGAGAGCACCGCCTGAACGTTCGAGCGGAACTCCTCGGCCAGCGCCATGTACTCGTTCACCGGCCGTGACACTGACGATGCGGCGAGGTAGTCGCCGAGCATCGACTCCACAATCGACACCTGCGTCGAGTCAAGCTCGAGCACCGCGGCGATCGTCTCCATGTCGCGCATCATGTAGCGGACGGCGAATGCGGTCGGCCTCGCCGGCGCAGCCTTGACCTCCTTCGGGGGCTCGGCTGGCGGAGCTCCCGCCGACGCAAGTGCCGGCAGGAAGGTGCAGCTCGCCGACGCCAGAAGTGCCCCGAGCCCGATGCGATTCGCACGACGATTCATGCCAACTCCTCCATGCAAGAGCAGGAAAGTTCCGAGCGGCCCCCGGTAGGCCACGTCACGGGATGCTGTCAGTCCAGCGGCTGAGCAGGGCCGACAGGTCAAATCCGTCCGCCATCATGTCCCCATTGATGTCGCCCACTCCAGACGTCGATCCCCATGCCCCGAGGATCACCGCCAGGTCGTAGGCATCCACCATCCCGTCCATGTTCAGGTCCGCAGCGAGCCCGGGCACGGTGACCACCTGAGTGGCAGTGACTGCGCGCCCGCATGCATCCGTCGCGGTCCAACTGATCGACACTGGCGAGTTGAGCCGGCACACCGGAGCACCGAGGGTCATCGCGCCATCCGAACGAACGAACGTCAGGACGGGCTCCACACCGCACGATGACGAGACCTGTGGCGGCTCGATCGGCGGCACGGCGCAGTCCATCTTGAGAAGCGGGGTCACGGAGATGTCAGCCACCTGCCCCATGACCGGTGCAGCAGATACCGTGAGCGGATTCAGCGTGACCAGGTCGGGGTCGATGCCGCTGCCTCCATAGACCGTAAGGAGAGTCTTGAACGGAGGCTCCTCGCGGAAGCTGATCAGGCCTGCGGTCGCGCACTCCGCTGCCGTCGCGAGCACCTCGAAGCGCATGCGCTTGGCCACCGCCACCGGCGATCCCGCCTGCGCATTCTCCGGATCGAACCCAACCGCAACGTCGATGCCTGCGATGGCCTCGTCAACCGATGCCCAGATCGGCACCACATACGGCGCATCGCCGTCGTCGAACGACACGAAGCGCAGCACGCTCTCGTCGTACCGAAGCAGCGCCTGAAGACCCACCACCGTCGCGCCTTCAGGATCGACCACAAGCTCGACTTCAATCACAGTCCCCGGTGCCGCGCACGCAGGACCCGCCAGCCGGACATCGGCGCCGTTCGCGAGACCGCAGGTCATCACGCTGACGAGGGCTGCGGCGATGGCCGCCACGCTGCGAGAGCGCAGGACAGCAGTGCCCCCCAAGGGCGCCCATGATTCGGACGATGTGACTCCCATGGCTCAGCCCCCGCAGGGACCCCACGCAGCAAGGAGGTAGGCAAGGTCAGCGCCGTCCACGGCCGGGCTTCCCTGGTCACGGACGAGGTTTGCGGGCGATTCCACCGTTCCCCACGCGGCGAGCACCGCACTGAGGTCGTAGGACTCGACAGTGCCATCGCCATTGAGGTCCGCAGGGCACGTGTTGCCCGACCCCTGCGTGATGATGGCACCGCTCAACGAGCCCGTCGAGTCATAGCCGGGCACCGCCGCATCGAGCACCTTGGTGTTCTCCATCAGCGACGATCCCGGAATGGCCACACCCTCGATCGGCGTGATCTCGGTCGAGGCGAACTCGCGCAGGACCTGGAACCTGAGTGTCGACACCAGCGTCCCCTCGACTGTGGCGTACACCGGGTTGAAGCCGAGCGCGAGCGCGGAGTAGTACGCATTGCCATCTGCTGGCGGCAGCGCCTCGTTGGTGCCCGTGTAGTCAGCGCCAGGCGAGATGAAGCCCGACGAGATCAGTTCCGGCGCCCCGCCAGTGCTCGCGACCCCGATCAGCCGCAGGTCCTGGGGATTCCAGGTGAAGAACAGGTCCAGCACCGTGAACGCCTCGCCGAGGCCGATGAAGCTGGAACCGCCGGATGGCTCGCGCAGCGCGACGATCTGGACACCGAT
>CAYPOZ010000148.1:5888-6468 GCA_964412415.1 uncultured Isosphaeraceae bacterium
TCGACCTCCGTTCGCCCACGGCAACCGGCGACGCAGGCGAGCGGAGGTCGATCCCGATCAGGTCGTTCGCGAAGGCAGCCGATCCAGCGCTTGCCGCAGCGCAAGCAACCGCGATCGCACGACCGGCATGATGAAGATGAGTCATATGTGTCCGCTCCTCTCGAAATCAGTCCGAATTGACGCCACTGGGCATTAGGAAAGTAAGACACAGCGACCGGGACGCAAATCGCATCGCATAGAAAGTCCTGCAATGTCTCGAACTACATCCCCGCGACACGGCCAGTTCGATCACAGCACCCGCGGCTGCTTAACGGCAAGCGACAGCCCTATGGGCTCCGTAACGGCCCCCTAGCGCCCGAAATGGCTCATAACCGAAAGGTCAGGCCGAGAAGCTCGAGCCGCATCCGCACGAGCTGGTGGCGTTGGGATTATTGAAGACAAACCCGCGCCCCATGATCTCGTCCTTGAAGTCAATGGTGGTGCCGTTGAGGTAGAGGTACGACTTGGGGTCGCAGATCACGTGCACGGTGAACGGTTCGGCGCTCTCGGGTCCGGTCGCCACCGCAGTGCCGCCGCCATC
>CAYPOZ010000149.1:0-1644 GCA_964412415.1 uncultured Isosphaeraceae bacterium
GACGGGTGGCGCGAGTGCACGGCGACGGTCGCCATCAGTCCGGGCGAGCGCGAGTTCACGGTCGCCGCGGTGGACAGGATGTAGGCGTCCCGCTGTGCCCTCGAGCGCGGAACCGCGCGTGTGCCTGACCTGCCCAGGTCCGCGAGCGTCGCCGCACGTATAGCCTCCACGCATGATCATGCGCGCGATCGTCCTTCGTGTCATGCTCGGGGCGCTTGGGCTCGCTGCGCTGTTCGGAGTAACCGCCGTTTTCACCGATGGGCTGATTCCGGCGGGCAGGCTGCTTGGCACCTCGCTCACGATCGCCATCGGCAGCGCGATGCTGCTCCCGGTGAGCGCGAGCAACGCCGCCCGCCGCTTCTCGCCTCTAGCGACGGTGTGGACGGGCTACGTGGGCATCGGGGCGCTGCTGGTGATCACGGCGATCTGGTACCGCGGACCGGTCGGTCTGGGCTGGGGCATGGAGCTGCCTGCAGGGTCCTGGATCGGCTATGGGCTTGGGGCGATGATGGTTGCTGTCGCGCCGCTCGGACGACGGCAGACGGGGATGGACCGCACCTACCGCACCGCCGAGTCAGTGGCGCTGTGGGGCGCGGGAATCTCGTTTGCCGCCGGGTTCATGATGCAGATGTCCTTCGGGACCGGGATGGGCGGCGAATGGGCAGTGTCGTGCTACTTCATCCTGCTCGGCACGACCGTGCTCGCTGCGATCTGTGCGATGGGGCTTCGGCACCCGCCAGCAAAGCCCGCACGCGACGCTGTTCCGCCCGGTCCCGCGGACCGTGGGCTTGCATGGGTCGGCATCGCTGCGACGGGCATCGCATCCATCCTCTGGCTGTGGCTGACGCTCGACGCCATCAAGCCCTTTGGCGGTTCAGGTGGAGGGTCGGACCTGCTGCTGGATGAGAGTGACCACCTTGCCCTGTCCACGGCCATGACCACACTCGCGCTCTGCAGCGGACTGTGGCTGATGCTCACCACGTTTCCGCTCAAGGGCCTCACGCAGCTCCTGCGCCATGCGATCGTCGCGTGCACCGCATGCGCGGGCGCAATCGTCACTGCGTACTTCGGTGACGCCATCTGGTCGGACTGGCGCGACTTCTTCATTGACCGTGTGCTTGCGGCGCTGCTCATCGTGGATGCATGCGCGATCCTTGCTGCGGTCGTGCTCCTGCGCATCGGCAAGTCGAGCGGGCCGTCGGGTGACCGCACGCGCCCAGTCACATCTGCACGCATGACCTGCCCGCGCTGCCAGCGCCTGCACATGGCCACGCGCGGCGAGAGCGCATGCGGCGAGTGCGGGCTCGTGATGCTCCTTGAGTTCCGTGACGACACCTGCCCAGCGTGCAAATACGACCTTCGCGCACTGCCGCCGGGGAGCCCGTGCCCAGAGTGCGGGCGTGCGCGGCAGGTGCCGGGTGCATTGCCTGCGGTGGAGGCGTGACTCGCCCATGAGCGACCGCGAACTGATCCTCCGCCACCTGATTGCCGATGTGCACGCGCGGCGCACGATGCCCGCGGAGGTGCGCATCAGCCGGATAACCGCAGGCAACACGCCCGAAGAGCCCATGGTGGGAGCCGTCACCACGAAATGCCCCGCTGCGTTTTCCTTTCCGCACCTCACTATCCAAATGAGCATCTTTA
>CAYPOZ010000149.1:1654-6460 GCA_964412415.1 uncultured Isosphaeraceae bacterium
GGGCGGATTGCGTCGATGCGCGAGCTCACCGGCACTGATGCAACACGCATCGATCCGGGCGTGCTGATTCCCGGGCTGGTGGATGCGCACGTGCACATCGAGAGCAGCATGCTGCCCCCGTGGGAGTTTGCGCGGGTAGCAGTGCGCCACGGCACGGTGGCCACAGTCAGCGATCCGCATGAGATCGCCAACGTCCTGGGCGCGGACGGCATCCGCTTCATGCTCGACGACGCGGCGGGCAGCCCCTTCACCTTCTGGTTTGGGGTGCCCTCGTGCGTGCCCGCCACCACGCTCGAGACTGCAGGCGCAGCGCTTGATGCGAACGCCGTAGCCACACTGCTCGACGATCCGCGCCTTCCCTACCTGAGCGAGGTCATGAACTGGCCGGGCGTGCTCGCGCGCGATCCTGAGGTCATGGCAAAGATCGCGGCGGCGAAGGCGCGAGGCAAGCGCGTCGACGGCCACGCGCCAGGGCTCCTCGGCGCCGACATCGAGCGCTATGCGGCCGCAGGCATCGAGACCGACCACGAGTGCCGCACCGCCGAGGAGGGACGCGCACGCGTCGCCGCCGGCATGATGCTCGCGATCCGCGAGGGATCCGCAGCGCGCAACATGGACGCGCTGCTGCCGGTGCTGCGCGAGCATCCCGACCGCTGCATGTGGTGCACCGACGATGCGCACCCTGACACGCTGCTCTCGGGGCACATCGACCGGCTCATGGCGCGGGCTGTGGCCGCAGGCATCGACCCCTTCGACGCGCTGCGCGCCGGCACGCTCAACACCGTGACCCACTACAGGATGCCATGCGGACTGCTGCGCGTTGGCGACCGCGCCGACATGGCGCTTGTCGATGACCTGCGCGAGTTCCGCGTGCGCCGCACGTGGATTGCCGGCACGGTCGTTGCCGAGATTGGCGTGTCTCGGCTCCCGCGCCGCGCAAGCGCGACACCCAACAGGTTCCGGTCATGCCGCGTGCGCCCCGATGACTTGCGGCTGCGACCAGCGCGGCAGCTGGGCGCCACCGCCACGGCGCACGTGATCACCGTTGAGGATGGGCAGCTCTTGACGGGCCATGCCAAGGAGACGGTCGATGTGCGAGACGGGTGCATCGAGCCCGATCCCGCGCGTGACCTGCTCCTGCTCGCGGTCGTCAACCGGTATGCCGATGCGCCGCCTGCGCTCGCGCTCGTGCGCGGCCTCGGTCTCGCGCGCGGCGCGATCGCGTCGAGCGTGGCGCACGACTCGCACAACGTGGTTGCGGTGGGCGCATCGCGTGCGGAGCTTGCCGAGGCGATCAACGCCGTATGCGCCGCGCGCGGCGGGCTCGCGCTCGCGGCATCCGGCACGCACGTGCTTGAGCTCCCCATCGCGGGACTCATGAGCGACCGCCCGGCGCAGGATGTGGCAGCGACCTACGCGCGGCTCACCGAGGGCGCGCGCGCGCTCGGGTCCCCGCTGCATGCGCCCTTCATGACTCTCGCGTTCCTGGCCCTCATCGTGATCCCGGCGCTCAAGCTCAGCGACCGCGGGCTGGTCGATGCCACCGCCATGCGGTTCATTCCACCCCTCGATTGACCGGCGCGCAAGGAAGCTGATCGGAGCCTAGGGAAGCTGATCGGCGCTCAGGGCAGCGCGTCGGCGGGCGTCCTGAAGTGGGCGCGCACCGCATCCACCTCTCCTGCCGAACCGACGATGAGCGGCACGCGCTGGTGCAGCTTGTTGGGCACGATGTCGAGCGTCGGCTCGAGCCCGCTCAGGCACCTGCCGCCCGCCTGCTCCACAATCATGCCGATCGGGTTCGCCTCGTAGAGCAGTCGCAGCTTTCCGGTGGGGTGCGACTTCGTCGGCGGGTACATGAACACGCCTCCCGTCAGCAGGGTGCGGTGGATGTCGGCCACAAGCGATCCGATGTACCGCGACGAGTAGCCGTTGCCGTGTGCCCACGAGAGGTAGTTGCGGTACCCGGCCGGGAACGAGTCGGTGTACGCCTCGTTGACCGAATAGACCTTCTTGCGATCGGGGATCCGCAGCGACCGCTTCACCAGGATGAAGGATCCCACGAAGGGATCGAGCTCGAAGAGGTCAACGCCGTTGCCGGTTGTGATCACGAATGCAGTGCTGGGCCCGTAGAGGATGTACCCGGCAGCGATCTGGCGCGATCCGGGCTGGCAGACTGTGGCTTCGGCGTCGGCCACGTCGGAGTCGTTGCGCAGCACCGTGAAGATCGTGCCGACCGCGCCGTTGGTGTCAAGGGTGCTCGATCCGTCGAGCGGATCGAAGAGCACGCAGTACTTGCCGCCATCCTTGCCGCGCCTGAGGATCGTGGGCTCCTGGTCCTCCTCGCTTGCAAGCACCGCGATCGACGCGCGAGTGCCGAGGCACCTCATCAGGATCTCGTTGGAGATGACATCCATCTCCTGCTGCGACTCGCCCTGCACGTTGCTGGTGCCATGCTCGCCGAGCACGCTCTCGAGCCGCGCCCGGCGCACGCGGTGCGCGATCGCCTTGCCGGCCAGCGAGATGGCGCTGATGATCCAGGAGAAGTCTCCTGAGGCACCCGGGTGCTGCGCCTCCTCCGCCAGGATGTGGCTCTGGAGGCTGAACAGGTTGTCCGTGCTCTGCTGTGGCGCCATCTGCGCGCAGGATACGGCTGCCCAAGACCGCGGAAGGCACTAGGATTCCTGCCCCATGTCCACACCTGTCATCGTCGCTGCCCGTCGCACGCCCATCGGCAAGTTCCTCGGCTCCCTGAGCCGCGTGCCCGCACCCCAGCTTGGCGCGCACGCCATCTCGGCCGCCCTTGCGGATGTCCCCGCCGTGCGCGACTCGATCGACGAGTGCATCATGGGATGCGTGCTCCAGGCGGGCGTCGGGCAGAACCCCGCCCGCCAGGCAGGCCTAAAGGCCGGGCTTCCGGTCACCCTGAGCGCCGTCACGGTGAACAAGGTCTGCGGCTCCGGGCTTCAGGCCGTGATGCAGGCGGCCACCTCGATCCGTGCCGGCGAATCGCACTGCATCGTGGCCGGCGGCATGGAGAGCATGGACCTCGCGCCGCACTTCATGCACCTTCGTGCGGGCGTCAAGTACGGCAAGGCCGAGATGCGCGACCACATGGAATCCGACGGGCTCGCGTGCGCCTTCGAGTGCTGGCCGATGGGCATGGCCGCGGAGCACATCGCCAGCGTGCACGGCATCTCCCGCGCCGAACAAGACCGCTTCAGCGCGCAGAGCCACCAGCGTGCCGCGCACGCCACCAGCGCGGGCTGGTTCAAGGCCGAGATTGCGCCGCTGTCGGCCGAGCAGTGCAAGCAGAAGGCTGGCCTCGATGCGGATGAGGGCATCCGCGCGGACACCACGCCTGAGGGCCTCGCCAAGCTGCGCGCGGCCTTCAAGCCCGATGGGGTGGTGACTGCAGGCAACGCGAGCCAGATCTCCAACGGCGCGGCGGCGGTCGTGGTGATGAGCGCGGAGCGCGCCAAGGGCGCGGGCGTCGCGCCGATGGCCCGCATCCTTGGCTACAACACTGCAGGCGTCGATCCCAAGGACATTTTCATCGCGCCCAAGCTCGGCATCGAGAAGATCCTCGCCGACCACCGGCTGAAGGTGTCTGACATCGACCTCTTCGAGGTGAACGAGGCGTTCGCCGCGCAGGTGCTCGCGGACATCGCCCCGCTGGGCATCAGCGAGGACAAGCTCAACGTCGCCGGCGGCGGCATCGCGCTAGGCCACCCTATCGGCGCAAGCGGCGCGCGCGTGCTCGTCACGCTCGTGCACGGCCTGCGCCGCACGGGCGGACGGCTCGGCATCTGCAGCCTCTGCCTCGGCGGCGGCAACGCAGTGACGATGCTGGTCGAGCGCTGCTGAGCGCGGCGGCGCCCTCACTGGGCGCGACGAGCAAGGCTCAACGTTCGACGCCTGGAGGTCCTGGCATGCGCGCACCTGCAGGCGACACCTTCGACCTCATCATCGTTGGTGGCGGCACTGCCGGTGCCCTGCTTGCGCGCGGCATCGCCGAGCGCGTGCAAGCCACCATCCTGGTGCTTGAGGCTGGTCCGCGCTATCCCCCGCTAGCGCTGGGCACCCCGCTCGCGAGCTACCGCCTGAGCCGCCCATGGTCATGGGACTTCAAGAGCGTGCCCCAGCCCGAGCTGGCGCACCGGCGCATCCGCTACCCGATGGGGAGGGTGCTCGGTGGATCGTCTGCGGTGAACGCCATGATCGCGGCGCACGGCCATGCATCGGACTATGACGCATGGGCCGCCGCCGGATGCGAAGGATGGGGCTGGAGCGAGGTGCGCGGCGCATGGGCGCGCGCCACCAAACGCGGTCGCGAAGGCTCCGTCCCGGTCCAGCCGCCATCGTTCACCGCACCGTTCACGCGTGCGATGGTCGATGCCTGTGTCGAGTCGGGCCTCTCGCGGGTCGATGCGCTCACGGGCGAGCGATCCGGAACCTGCGGGACATTTGCGCTCTTCCAGAGGAATGGTGCGCGCTACAGCACTGCAGGCGTCCTCTCGGGCGCCCGAGCCCGCGGCAGCTTGACGGTCATGCCCGGTGCAACGGTCAGGCGCTTGATCATGGAGCGCGAAGTCGCGACCGGCGTCGAGTGCGCGGGTGCGCACGAGGGAATCATCTCCGCGCGTCACGGGGTCATCCTGTGCGCAGGTGTCTTCGGCAGCCCGAGCATCCTGCTGCGATCCGGCATCGGGCCCGCAGCGCGCCTTCGAGAGTCTGGCGTGCGGCAGCACTGCGAGCTGCCCGGCGTCGGCGAGAACCTTCACGACCACGTCGGCGTTCCCGTCGTTT
>CAYPOZ010000150.1:0-6436 GCA_964412415.1 uncultured Isosphaeraceae bacterium
GGTGCAGGCCAGTGGCCCGGAGACGGTCGTCGTGCGTGAGCGCCGCGGCGGCATTGCCCGCCGCGACCGCCGACTGCACGTGCATCGCGCCAATCGTGAACGCATCACCCGACTCGGTGCATGCCTCGGCGATGGCCGACGCAAGCAGGCCGCCTGCGCTGTCCTCCACCACGAGGATGTTGCCGCCATTGCTGTTGGCCAGGTCGAGCAGCGCATCGCGGTCGAATGGGATGCTGTAGAGGTCGACGATCGTCGCGTCGATGCCGGCCATGTCGAGGGCATCGAGCGCTCGGTTGCACTCGTGGATCATCGCGCCCGCGCTGACGATGAGAAGGTCGCGCCCCTCGGTGAGCACCTCGAACTTGCCGAGCTCGAAGTGCGTGTCTTCGCTGTAGAGGAACTCGCTCTCGATGTCGCTCGTGCGCATCATGCATGGGCCGTCGTGCTTGGCCAACGCGACGGTGAGCGCGTACGCCGCCCACGCATCCGCAGGCTGCAGGATGTGGAACGCGGGAAGCCCATCGCGCGTGAGCATCGAGAGCGGGCGCAGCGCAGATGCATCAAACAGCGCGGCCTCCGGCGTGCCGGTCGCCGGACCGAGCACACCCGCGTGGCTGCCGATCACCTTGATGTTCGCACCTGCGCGCGCCGCAGACTCGATGTCGCCGCACGCGCTCGACACGAAGCGCGCATACGTCGAGCAGAACGGGATCGCGCCCGCGGATGCGAGACCGATGGCCGCCCCGACCATCGACTGCTCGCCTGCGCGGCACTCCACGAACCTGTCCGAAAGCATGCGGTCGTTCGCGACGGACTCCGCGCCTGTCGCGTGGCGCGTGTCGGTGTCGAGCGACCAGATGCGGCGGTCCGCCTGCGCGAGCGTGCGCAGCGCAAGACCGAATGCACGACGAGTGGAGAGCTTGCCCGCCGCGAGCACGGTGCCCATGTCCGCAGCGCGCATCGCCTGCGCGAAGTTGGGGATCGCGGAGGACGAGACAGCCGCCAACGACGCCACTCCGTCGGCCGTCGCGTTGCCGGATGCCGCTGCACCAGCAGCCGCACCCGCAACCGTGACGGCAGACGCACGCGCCTGCCCCGGCGCCTGGCGGCGGAAGTGGCCTGAGCTCGCGAGCGCGCTCGTGTACCGCACGCGCATCGCATCAAGTTCCGACTTCGCCTGCTTGAGCCGGTCTCCGGTGGGCGCGCGGCCGTGCCACGATCCCGCCTGAAGGCTGCTCGAGCCCCACCCCTTGGTGGTTCGAGCGATGATCGCCGTGAATGTGCCCTTCGATGCGGACTGCGCTGCGTCGGCGAGCGCCTGCCGGATCTGCGCGGGGTCGTGGCCGTCGACCGTCACGCACTGCCATCCGAACGCACCGAGCTTCTTCGTGAGCGCGGCGGCGGACTGGCCCGGCCCCGTGGCGCCCGACTGGCCAGACTGGTTGCATGCGACGATCGGCACGAGGTTCGCGAGGCTGCGCTCGACCGCAAGGTCGCACGCTTCCCACACTGCGCCCTCGCGCGTCTCGCCGTCGCCCATGATGCAGAACACGCGCCGCGGCGACTTGCGCTCGCGAGCATCGAGCGCAACGCCAGTCGCGATGGCCAGCCCTCGGCCGGGAGTGCCCGGCGCGATGTGCGCGACAGTGCGCACCGCCTCACCAATGTCAGCCTCGATCGCGTCGATGATGTGCGAGGCGTGACGGCCGCTGATGACGAGCGCGTCAGCATCGGCGCTGGCGGGCGCTGCCGGATCCCACTTCATCGACTCGTACAGGAGCACCGTGGCGAGGTGCGCGATGCCCATGGCGCTGGTTGGGTGGCCGGATCCGGAAGTTCCGCATCGATCGAGCACGGAGTGGCAGAGCTGGATCGACTTGGCGTGGGTCGCGGCCTCGAATGACATCGTTCAGTGCACCTCGTAGGGGTTCAGGAAGCGGGTTGGGCATGGCACCGGCCCTCGCTGGGCGGCGGGCGGCGCCGGACTTCCGAGTATGACCGACCGAAGGGATTGATGCAATCGCCGACCCCCCAGTTCCTTGGCGCAATTTGGGCAATTCCAGCAGGCCGGCGCCGATTCATGCGAAAATGCGCCCCATGCACAGACTGACGACGGTCCCGAGGCCTGCCCAGCGTCTCGCCATGCGCGCGGCCGCGGCTCTCGCCATTGCGCTTTCGGTCGCACTCTTCTCGGAGACCGCCAGCGCTGCGCCCTCCGGACCGCCACCACTCAAGTCGTCGGAGCTCGTCGAGGCACTGCGACTCGCCGGCGTGGATGACGACTCGATCCGGGGCGCGCTCACGGCGTACCCGCCCTACCTCGAGCGCGCGATGGCCGCGCAGCGCGAGCGCGTCGAGCCCCTGAAGTCGATGAAGCGCCCGAGCGCCGACGCCGCGCCTGAGGAGCAGCTCAAGCTGGCGCAGGAATCGGCGCGTGCCATGCGCAGCGCAAGCGAGGCCGTTGAGGCCGCCGAGCGCGAGCTTGTCGATGCCGTGGTGGCCAGCGTCCCGGAATCGGACTATGACGCGCGCCAGCGGGTGGACTCCGTACTTGCCTTCAGGCTCACCCGCCGAGCTGCCGCCGCCTGGATGCGCGACCGCATGGTCGGCATGAGCCCGGGCGCCTGCGCTGCCGATCCGCGGGAGGCGATCAGCCGCATCGCGCTGGCCGATGATGTGCGTGCACGCGCGCTTGAGAGGATCCAGCAGTACGAGTGGATTGCGGCTCCGGTGCTGCGAATGTGGCGCGAGTCGTGCGCCGACGTTGTGGTGGCGCGCGCGCGAGCGGCAGAACTCGACGCGATCTCCCGGCGGATCGCGGCCGCTGCGCCCTTGGTTGGATGGTCGACGCAGATCGGCACGCAGCTGCGTGCCATGCTCGCGGACATCCGCGGGATGCTGCCCCCAGCCGAGTACGAGCAGTTCCGCACCAACCTGCTGCGCAACGCATACCCATCCGTCTTTGCCAACGCGTCTCGTGCCGACCGCGCCATGCTGAGCGCACTTAAGAAGGCGGCCAAGGGACTGCCCGACGCACAGGCCGCTGCGCGAAATGAGCAGCGCTACCGCGACTGGGCTTCGGCGCGCGACACCCGGTGCAACTCCCTGATGGAGGCGGTTGATCGCGGGATGCCGGTCGGCCCCATGCTGACATCGATGCTCGCGCCCATGATGGCCAAGCAGCCCGACATGATCCCAGATGCGGCAGCGGCCAGCGAACTCGCCAAGGCCGTCGAGGACATGAATGCGCTCCGCGCACTTGCAGGCGAGAGTGCCGGGCAGCTCGAGGGACTCGATCCATCCGAGATGTTGCCCGAGTGGGCGATGGAGCTGCCCGAGGCGATGGGGATGCCTGCGGGCGAGTCTTCCGTCACCATCGCTGTCGACCAGAGCGTTACGGCGGGCGAGACGGGCGCAGCCGAGCAGTCGGGCGCAGCCGCGGGTGGCGCATCTGCAGACGGATCAGGGGCGGCCGAGTCCGGCACGACGACCACATCCATGGTGGTCTCCTCAGCGGTCGCCATCAGTACCGAGGGCGCCGGCGACGGCGGAATCGACATCAGCGGCCCTATCCAGGTCGTGGCGTTCTCCACCATCGACGGCGCGAGCATGCTCGGCGAGGGTCTTGAGATCTCGGTTGGCGAGATGTTCGGCGACGACGGCATGATCTCCCTGGAGTACTCGGGCGGCGACGACCTGATCCTGCCCTCCAACGAGCAGAACATCGACGAGACGCGGATCACCCGCAGCATGACTGCACCGCGCACTGATGCGAGCAGCCTCCCCTCGCTCATGTCGGATCTTCGCGACCTCGGCGTGCCCCCACTCTCGCAGCCTTCCGAGCTTGCCGTGCGCGATGCCTTCGAGACCTACTCCACGCAGCATGCGGCCCTTGTGCGCGCGCTCGCGATGGAGTGGTCGGGGCGCGATCCCGACGCGCCGCCACCCACCGAGGCCGCAACGCAGCAGGAGCAGATCCAGCAGGCGATGGAGCGTGGGGCCGAGGAGATGCGCCGCGCAAGCGACACCGACTTCATCGAGCGGCGATTCGGCGCGTGGCGCAGGGCACCCGCCGCCTACGTGCAGCTCGAGGCCGCGCTGCTCGATGGCGTCGCCCAGGCGATCGCCATCGGTTCGGAGGTTCCCTCGGCGCCGGCGCTCAAGAGCGCGGTTGCGGCGCTGCGCGAGCGGCGGGCGCTTGCGGTCGAGCGGGACCTTGTCCGGGCGAGTGGCCGTCCCGCATCGCTCGACATGGGCGGATACGCCGCAAGCCTCGACCTTCACGGCCTGACTGCGTCCACGCCGCTGTCATCGGCGGACAAGGCGGCCGCCGCGGGCGCGCTGAACGGATACCAGCCGGCGCTGACATCGCTGCTCGCGCAGCGGCGCGAGGCTGCTGTCGACATCGAGCGCACAAACCAGCTGATGTCGGCGGTCGCGCTGCGGCCGTTCACGCAGGTCACCGGCGACACGCCTGCCACGTTCGATCCTGCATCGATTGAGGCTGCCCTCGGCCGCGCGCGGACCCAGCATGAGGAGGCGATGGCTCGCGGCCAGTCGATCGGCAAGCGGCTCGAGGAGTGGCAGACCGCACAGTCCGGCAAGCTCCTTGAGGCGCTGACGCCGGCGGGCCGGAGCCGGGTTGCTGCTGCGCTGACGCGGGCCAACCACCCGACCGTTGCGCGCGACTCAACAAGCGCGGACCCGCAGATCGCGCGCGCCATGTCGATGGTCGAGTCCGACGACTCGCTGCTGCAGGCGGTGATCAGCGTCGCTGGCGGGTACCAGGCGGCCTATGACGCCATCTTCGCGCGGCTCGTCCAGGCCGATGCCGCGCGCCAGTCGGCCGCGGCTGACCTCGCCGCAGCCACTGCCAAGTCGCCCCGCGACGAGGCCGCTGTGGCTGCGGCCCGCATGCGCCGCTCCGCCGCCAACCGAGAGGTCACTCGGCTTCGCACCGAGCGAAGCGAGCTCAACGCACGCACGCTTCGTGCGCTGCGCGCCGCTCTCGGTGCGAAGTTCGGCCAGGAGATCGCGGACCTGCCGCCGCGGCGTCCCGCGCCGCGGGTGAGCGCGGCCGCGACGGGTCCCGCGGCTGGTACCGCGCCCGGCATACCTGCCGCCGCGACACCCGGATGAGCCTCACGCTCACGCCCTCGCGAACGCAGCGGGCACCGACCCGTGCGTGGCCACGATGCGCGAGCGGAAGCCGCCGCGACCCTTCCAGTCGGTGATCACCTGCATCCATCGCGGCGACATCCGCTGCGCGAGCTGGTCGCGGATGGTGTTGGTGACGGCCTCGTAGAAGATGCCCTCATTGCGGAACGACTGGAAGTAGAGCTTCAGGCTCTTGAGCTCCACGCACTGCGCGCCAGGCTCGTAGCGCACCGTGATCGTGCCGAAGTCGGGGTGCCCGGTCTTGGGGCACAGGCTGGTGAATTCCTCGTGCACGTGCTCGATCACGAACGGCGTCTCGGAGGGCGAAGGGAAGAACTCGAGGATGCTGGGGTCAGGCATGTGTCACAGTCCGTAGGTGGCCATGAGCCGCAGGATGCGCGGCTGGTCGGGGTTGATCTCCATCGATGTGCGGAAGGCCTGGCGCGACTCGTTTGCCGCAGACACCTCGCGGCGCTCGGACAGCAGCCAGGTGTTGAGCGCATTGACGCCGATGCCGTTCCAGCTCGGCCAGTGGCGGCGGTCAGCGGCGACCGCCGCGCGGTACGCCTCCGACGACGCCACGTACTCGCCCGCGCGGAACCGCGCCCATCCGACGCGCTCCCAGCTGTCGGCGCTCGCGTCAATGCGCACGAGCTCCTCGCACGCCTGCATCGACTCCGCGTAACGGCCATCGGCCACCAGCGCGTTGATGAGGTTGATCCACACCTGCGGCGTCGGCGGCATCAGGTCGATCGCCTGCCGGTACTGGCCAACCGCCTCCGGTGCGCGCCCCGTGCGCTCGTAGGCCACGCCGAGGTTCACGCGTGCGGCGCCACTTGTCGGGTCGAGCGACACCGCGCGCTCGGCGAACCCTGTCGCAATGCGCGCCTCGCCGAGCGAGAGGTACGCCGTCGCCATGTTGAGGTTCGCGTCCGCGCTGTCAGGGTCCACCGACAGCGCGCGCTGGTACGCGCGGATCGCGTCGACCGTGCGCCCCTGCATCTGCAGCGACTTTCCGCGGCCATGGTGCGCGCGGAAGTTGCGCGGGTCGAGATCCGCCGCGCGCGCGTAGGCAGGCTCCGCATCCGAGTATCGCCCCTGCTTGTAGCGCACATCCCCGACACCGAGGTACGCCTCAGGCAGCAGCGGGTTCTGCTGAAGCACCTCACGGAAGACGATCAGGGCCTCCTCGTAGGAGCCCTGCTGCTGCAGGCTGTCAGCCGCCTCGAGCCGCACTCGCTCGGCCTCGGTCGGCGTGCGGCCGCCGCCTGCAGTCGTC
>CAYPOZ010000151.1:0-473 GCA_964412415.1 uncultured Isosphaeraceae bacterium
GCGGCTGCCGATGTTGCAGTCGATCCACTTGATCTCGGCGTCTTCGTGGGCGACATCCCCTGGAGCTTCGGATGGACGATCCTGACCAATGACCTGATCTGGTGGATTCCATTTGCAGGAATCCTGCTCGCGGGCTGGCAGAGCCGCGGCATGCCCTCCGCTACCATCGCGAATCCGGCGCGGCCGTAGCCATGCACTTGACCGTACTCCAGCCCCTGCTCATCCTGGCCGCGATCGCGATCGTGAGCGGTGTGCCGCTGCTTGGCGCCGTGGCTCCGGGGACCGTGATGGGCGCAAGCTCGGCCGTCGCGCGCGGGGCGGACCTCGGCGCGGCACACCGACCTGGGATCCTGGCGCGCAAGCCGGCACCGCACCGTGCAACATCCGAGACGTGCAGCCCCGGCCGAAGACCCGCGCACGCAACTGCATGCGCGACACATCTGGAGTGGGCCATCGAGCGCGGAGCCAGCGTG
>CAYPOZ010000151.1:483-5920 GCA_964412415.1 uncultured Isosphaeraceae bacterium
CAGTTCCCCGCGCAGGGCGATCCCCGCCCGCGCAACCCGTCCATCCCGAATCGACCGACGAGGCGCTGCCCTCGCTCCACTCGCCTGCACAGGTACCCAAATGCCAATTCCCGTCCTTGACTGGTTCGTCCGCAAGACCCTCGGCACCCGCAACCAGCGCATGGTGCGCCGCTACCTGCGCATCGTGCAGCAGGTCAACGCGCTCGAGCCCTCCTACCGCGCAATGACCGACGCGCAGCTGCGTGAGCAGACGGACACGTTCCGCACCCGCAGCGGCGCAGGCGAGACCACCCTGGCGCTGATCCCTGATGTGCTCGCCTGCGCACGCGAGGCGATGGACCGCGCGGTCGGCATCCGGAACATCTTCAACCCCGCGCTCGGCTTCGATCCTGCCGTGCTGCCCGCCGACGTGCGCGCGATGTACGACGCCACGCGCGCGGCGATGGCTGCCGAGCAGGCACGCGATCCGCAAGGCGACCTCCGCGGATGCCACCGCCCGGTCGAGGCATGGGAGTGGATGGACATCCCGAATCCCGTCTACGAGGCCGTGCGCGGGCTCTACCCCGAGTCGCGGCCGCCCTTCCGAGCGCGTCCCTTCGACGTGCAGATCATCGGCGGCATCGTGCTCAGCGAGGGACGCATCGCCGAGATGAAGACGGGCGAAGGCAAGACGATCGTTGCGCCGCTCGCGTGCTACCTCGCCGCGTGCGAGGGCAAGTCCGTGCATGTGGTCACCGTCAACGACTACCTCGTGCAGCGCGACCGCGACTGGACCTTCCCCTTCTTCCGTGCGCTTGGCCTGACCGTTGGCGCGATCCATCCGGTGCACATGCAGTCGCACGAGGGCAAGAGGGATGCGTACTCGTGCGACGTCGTGTACGGCACGACCGCCGAGTTCGGGTTCGACTACCTGCGCGACAACATGAAGCTGCGCGTCGAGGATCAGGTGCAGCGCCGCCGCGACTTCGCGGTCGTGGACGAGGTCGACTCGATCCTCATCGACGAGGCACGCACGCCCCTGATCATCAGCGGGCCGGCCTACGTGACGAAGCCGCGGTACGACCTCTCGAACCAGCTCGCGAAGCACCTCGTCGCGAAGCAGGCAGAGTGGAACCGCGCCGACGAGGTCGTGCAGCGCAAGCGCGCCGAGGCTGCGACCATGGAGGGGGACATCCGAAACGTGAGGGACCGCGCGAAGGTGCCCCAGCTGAGGAAGGCGCTCGACGCTGCGCGCGCGCAGGTGCCCGAGCTGGAGCGTGCCCGGGACCGCAACCCGCAGTACTACGAGATGGAGATGGACAAGAAGCGCGCCACCCTCACGCCCCAGGGCATCGAGGAAGCGCAGCGCATCGCCGCCATCGGCTCGTTCTACGTCGGCGCCAACATGGACATGCCGCACCTTCTCGAGCAGGCCGTGCGCGCACACACCGTCTACGAGCGCGACCGCGACTATGTCGTGGACCGCGACGAGGACGGCCAGATGGGCGTGGTCATCGTCGACTCCTTCACCGGCCGCAAGATGATCGGCCGGCAGTGGTCCGATGGCCTCCACCAGGCGGTCGAGGCCAAGGAAGGCGTCCGCATCAAGGACGAGACGCAGACGATGGCCACGATCACCATCCAGAAGTTCTTCAAGCTCTACGGGCGCCTTGCGGGCATGACGGGCACGGCCGACACCGAAGCCACCGAGTTCCACGAGATCTACGGGCTTGACGTGATCTCCATCCCGACCAACGTGGTCGTGCAGCGCGAGGACCGCACTGACCTGGTGTACCTCGCCCAGAAGGACAAGTGGGACGCGGTCGTCGAGGAGATCCGAAGGCACCATGACGTCGGGCGGCCGGTGCTGGTGGGCACCACAAGCGTCGAGAAGAGCGAGCGGCTGTCGGCGGAGCTCCAGAGGCGCCTGGGCATCCCCCATGAGGTGCTCAACGCGGTCAAGCACGACCGCGAGGCCGAGATCGTGGCCGGCGCGGGCCAGCTCGGCGCCGTGATGATCGCCACGAACATGGCCGGCCGCGGCACCGACATCAAGCTCGCGAGGATCACGAGCGAGGCGCTGCTCGAGCACTGGAAGCGGCGCAACCTTGCGCCCAAGGACGCGTCCCTTGCTGCAGGCGAGGATGCGTGCCTCGCGCGCATCTGGCAGCATCTCCTGGTGGCGCAGGCGAAGATGGACCGAGATGAGGCCGTGCGCCTCTCGCCCGACGAGGCGCGCCGCGCCATCATGGCGCACTGGGCTGCGGAGCACGCCGGAATCGAACCCGCAAAGGCATCCGGCATGGGCGCGCCGCAGCTCGAGTCCGCGCTCGACAGCGCGGGATGGCTGCTCCACAGGCTCCGCCTCGCCAGCAGCACCGAGGCGCTTGGCGGCCTGCACATCATCGGCACGGAGCGGCACGAGAGCCGACGCATCGACAACCAGCTCCGCGGACGCGCGGGACGCCAGGGTGACCTTGGGTCGAGCCGCTTCTTCCTGGCGCTCGACGACGACCTCATGAAGATGTTCATGGGCAAGGCGGTGCTGAACGTGCTCAGCCGGCTCGGCATGCGCGAGGGCGACTTCATCGACTCGCCGATGGTGATGCGAAGCGTCGAGAAGGCGCAGCGCAAGGTCGAGGAGCGCAACTTCCAGATCCGCAAGAACATCCTCGAGTACGACGCGCCGATGGAGCACCAGCGCTCCACCTTCTACGGGATGCGCCAGCCGATCGTGGAGGGCACGGGAATACGCGACCAGGTCGTGCGCATGGTGCGCGACTCGATCGAGGCCTCGGTGGAGACGTACCTCTCGCCGCTGCATGTCCCCCGCTGCATCACCAACTGGACCTTCGAGGCCTTCGGCATCCAGCTCGAGCCGGACCGGTTCATCGGGAAGGACCGTGACCGCGTGATCGCCATGGTGCGCACGGACACGCTCGAGGAGGCGATGTCGCACATCGACACCACGCTCGGGGAGTACCTGCCCGCAGAGGGCGATCCCGAGGAGTGGGACGCCGCCGGCGTCGCAGAGTGGGCAATGACGACCTATGGCGCCGATGTGCCCGAGGACCTGGTGCGCGCCGGCGATCCCTCTGCGGTCAAGCGGATCATCGAGGCGGCCGCGCAGGCAAAGTTCGAGGCGATCGACCTATCGCCGCTCGAGCAGTACCTGGTGCCCGAGTACGGGCGGCGCGAGCTCGGCGAATGGGCCAGCCGCAAGTTCGGTATCTCGGTTGACCCTGCCTCGCTCGGCACGGGCAAGGACACGGCGAAGGCAGTCGAGACCATCCTCCGGGAGGCCATGAACCGCTACGCGCGCCGCGAGATCGAGTACCCGATCGACTTCGCGATGGAGTACACGACCGCCAACATGCAGGCGAACCCGCAGATGGCGCTCAGCCAGTTCTGCGGATGGGCCAACGCGCGGTACGAGCTCGGCTGGGATCCGCAGGCGCTCCCCTCCGCAAATCCCGCCGAGCTGCGGCAGCTGCTCGTGCAGCGCGCGGAATCGATCGACGATGCGTCGTTGGCTGCACGGGCCGAGCGCATTGTCGCTGCGGCCAAGGCTGATGCCGGATCGGCCGGACCGGCCTCCATTGGGCAGGCGATCGCGGCACGCATGGCATCCGAGTGCCTCGTGGCGCTGACTCCCACCGAGGTCGAGGAGGCGAGCCGCGACGGTGCTGCCTTTGTCGCGCGACGGCTGCGCGCGCTGATGCGGTCCGAGCTGACGCAGTTCGAGCGCTGGGTGCTGCTGCAGGTGCTCGACGGGACGTGGAAGGACCACCTCCTGCACATGGACCAGCTCCGCGACGCGATCTCGTTCAGGTCATTCAGCCAGAAGGACCCGCGCATCGAGTTCAAGCGCGAGGGTGCGCGGCTCTTCCGCGAGATGCTCGAGTCGATCAGCGACAAGGCAACCGACCTGCTGCTCAAGGGGCGCCTTGCGCCGCAGATGGCGCAGCGTCCCGCGCCCGTCGCCGCCGCGCCTGTGCCAGCGATCCCTCCCGCTGCAGGCGCATCAGCCGAGGATGCAGGCGCGATCCCGGCATCTGTGCCCGAGAGCGCGCAGGAGCGCGACATCGCCATCGCCGAGCGCGCCGGCACTCCGATGCGCGCGATCCCGGTGCAGGCCGCAGCGGTCGCCACGGCGAAGCGGATAGTCGGCCGAAACGAGCCCTGCCCCTGCGGCTCCGGCAAGAAGTTCAAGCAGTGCTGCGGAGTGTCGAAAACGTCTGTATGATCTCCGCCCCACGCCTCCTTAGCTCAGTTGGTAGAGCAGCTGACTCTTAATCAGCGGGTCGAAGGTTCGAGTCCTTCAGGAGGCATTTCAGGCGCCGTGCGGCGTGGGCCTAGGCGCCATGCGTGCCTTGCCTGGGCCGATCAGGACCCTGGAGACCTAGCCCCGGGACGTGAACGGCTGCGTGATGCGCGTCACGAGGCCGATCACAGTGGTCAGGTACCCGATGCCTGTCAGCATCAGGATCGCCCCGCAGATGCGGCCGCCGTCCGTCACCGGGAATCGGTCGCCGTAGCCCACGGTCGTCACCGTGCAGATGCCCCACCACATCACGTCGCTCGCGGTGCGGATGTTCCCGCCTGGCGCATCGTGCTCGAAGTAGAGCACAAGCACGCACAGCGCCACGAAGAGCATCTGTATGACGAAGGTTGCGCCCGCCATCACGACACTGCGGCGGTCGGCCCGAGACGAGACCCACAGGATGCGGACTGCGCGCATGATCGTGAAGAGCCGCAGGAGCCGCGCCAGCCTCAGCCACCGCGCCTCTGCCATGAACGGGATGCAGGTGATCAGGTCGATCCACCCCCAGGTGCCCATGTAGCGCCACTTGGACTTGGCCTTCCAGAAGGAGCGGCCGAAGTCGAACGCAAACAGCAGGCAGATCACGAAGTCGACGATGAGCAGCACACCCGCCACGTCCGGCAGCTCCGGGGCAACCAGCAGTGCGGACCCCACCAGCATCGCCAGCATGGCGACCGACGCCATGTAGACGTGGTAGCCGGACTCGGACGGGACCGTTGCCGCGGGGGCATCGCCTGACTGCTCTGGTTCGGACATCGCGCGGAGCCTAGGTCGTGCGCGTGCCGCCTACCACAGACGAACGAGGCCGAGCCCTACCGCGAGGGATACCAGCAGCGCCACCACAACGAGTATGGCCGTGCGTCGCGACCACTCCCGACGCAGCGGCGGCGCGGAGCGCGTGTCCCCGCCGAGGTACGCAAAGCATCCCGGGCACACATCGGCATCGTCTGCGCACTCGCGCCCGCAGTCGGGACAGTGGCCGCTGCCATGCGAGAAGCGCTCGATGTCCTCGAGCGACGGGCCCTCGTCGATGCCCTCGTCGTCCTCCGGACCATGGGAAGAGGCGTGCGACCTCGGGTTCGCCATGCCACCATCATCTGTTCCTCGGTGGTCCGAGGCAAGTACCCTCCCTAA
>CAYPOZ010000151.1:5930-6345 GCA_964412415.1 uncultured Isosphaeraceae bacterium
CGGACGGTGTCCCGTTCCGACTTCACCGGCAAGCCCCTCCTCGTGATGTTCATCTGCAACCACTGCCCCTTCGTGGTGCATGTGGCCGATGAGCTCGCGCGGATCAGCCGCGACTACGCGAACCGTCTTGGAATCGTGGCGATCTGCTCCAACGACGAGTCCACGCATCCGGCCGATGGGCCAGGACCGATGGCCGAGGAGGCCAAGCGCCGCAGCTACAACTTCCCTTACCTGCATGATGCCACCCAGCAGGTGGCACGGACCTTCGATGCCGCCTGCACCCCAGACTTCTTCCTGTACGACAGCGGCCACAGGCTCGCCTACCGCGGGCAGCTCGACGACAGCCGGCCGGGCTCGCCCGATCCGGTCAGCGGACGGGACCTTCGTGCTGCGCTTGACGCGATTCTTGCGGGAA
>CAYPOZ010000152.1:0-239 GCA_964412415.1 uncultured Isosphaeraceae bacterium
CGGCCTCCGCACGCTGAACTGCCGCACATCCCGCAAGCCCCACATGAGCCCTCACACGAAACGAGCGTATGCCGCGGCACTTCTGGTGGCGCTCTGCGCCGCGAGCGGGTGGGCGATGCAGTCGGGACCCGCACGGACCGCTGCGCTCGCGACAGGAACCTCGGGAACCCCAGCAGCTCCTGGAACGCGGGCGGCGACGCAAGCTGCAGCTGATGCGCCAATAGAGATCGTGGTCGGCG
>CAYPOZ010000152.1:510-803 GCA_964412415.1 uncultured Isosphaeraceae bacterium
GATGGGCACGACTGACGTCATCTTCCGCCTGGAGTCGGGCGCATCGGTGGTGCGCAAGCTGCGCGTCGGCGTAGACGACCTTGAGCTCGAGTCGAGGTTGCGCCGCATCTTCGGCCTTGAGCTCGATGCCGAGGACGTGGGCGGCACCATCACGCTGAGGGGCAGCGTGCCCGATGTGCAGACCGGCGCGCTGCTCACGAACTTCATGGAACAGTCCGGCATGAAGTGGGTGGACCTCACGCGCATCGCTGGTGTGCAGCAGGTGCAGCTGCGAGTGCGCATCGCCGAGGCAA
>CAYPOZ010000152.1:927-3238 GCA_964412415.1 uncultured Isosphaeraceae bacterium
TGCGTTCGGAGGGATCCAGGCTCCGGGCGGCAGCCCGTTCCAGCCGGTGTCGATGGGGCCGGCCCCCCTCTCCGGAGTCGACAGCCAGAACTTCGTCAACACGAGCAGCGGCATCGTGCAGAGCGCAACGACGCTGTTCGGTGGAATCCCGGGGGCAAACCTGGAGATCTACCTGCAGGCGCTCTCGGAGAACCGCTACGTGCGGCTCCTTGCGGAACCGAACCTCGTGGCCGTGAGCGGCCAGGAAGCCACGTTCCTCGTCGGCGGCGAGTTCCCGATCCCGATCGTGCAGGGATCCGTGGTGGGCGGCGGAAGCACCGTCACCATCGAGTACAAGGAGTTCGGCGTCCGCCTCAACTTCAGGCCCGAGGTGCTCGGCGAGGACCGCATCCGGCTCGAGGTGTCGCCCGAAGTCAGCGAGCTCAGCGAGATCGGTGCGCTGCGCCAGAACGGATTCACCATTCCGAGCGTTGTGGTGCGACGCTCGAGCACGACCGTGGAGCTCGGCAGCGGCCAGTCGTTCGCGCTCGCGGGACTGCTGCGCACCAAGGACCAGGCGCGTGCGTCGCGCGTGCCTGTGCTCGGCGACATGCCAGTCCTGGGCGCGCTTTTCCGCAGCGTGCGATACGAGCAGGACCAGACTGAGCTCGTGGTGCTCGTCACCGCGGAGCTCGTCGAGCCGCTTGATGACGGCATGGACCGTCCGGTTCCAGGCGAGCTCCACGAGGTGCCCAATGACTGGGAGCTCTTCGCCAACGGCGACCTCTCCGGCGCAGTGAACATGGGCAATCCGATGGCGCGGCTGAAGTCGCTCGGCCTCGAGGGCCTCAAGGGCCCCGGCGCATGGCGCCGACCGGACGAGCAGCGCATCATCGCCGCCGATGCGATGCCTGGATCTCCTGGCGCCCCAGCGCCCGCTCCGCCAACCGATCCCACAGGCGTGGCCGAGCCGGTGTCGGCCGCGGATTCCGCGGGCACGCCGTGACGGTCGCACCGCGCGGCAACCGTCACGGGGTGGGCCGCGCGGGCAGTCCTGCTGCCGACCGCGCCGCAAGCGATCCCGGGACCGCCGACCTGAGGGTCACGCTCCACGCACAGCTCGTCGCCCGGATCGACTTCGCGCGCGCGGAGCAGCTTGACCAGGCCCAGCTCGCCGCCGAGTGCAGGGCATTGCTGCATTCGCTGGTGGAGCAGCTCGACCGGCGGATGTCCGACGCCGAGCGCGACACGCTGATCCAGGGAGTGCTCGACGATGCGTTTGCGCTCGGCCCCCTCGAGCCGCTGCTCGCCGATCCGGGCATCGCCGACGTGCTGGTCCTCGCGCCCGACCGGGTGTTCATCGAGCGAAGCGGCCGTCTCATCGAGACCGACGCGCGCTTCCGCGATGCGCAGCACCTTCTGCACGTGATCCAGCGTCTCGTGCGCAACGCTGGCCGGCGCATCGACGAGCGCAGCCCGATGGTCGATGCGCGCCTTCCCGACGGCTCGCGCGTCAACGCGATCATCCCACCGCTTGCGGTGGACGGGCCGCAGCTGAGCATCCGCAAGTTCCCTGCACGCGCACTGCAGCTTGAGGACCTCGTCGCGCTCGGGACGCTCGCGCCAGCGACCGCCGACCTGCTGCGTGCCGCGGTCGCAGGCCGCCTCAACATCGTCCTGTCGGGAGGCGCGGGTGCGGGCAAGACCACGCTCCTGAACGCGATGTCGGCATGCATCGGCCCTGAGGAACGCGTGATCACGATCGAGGATGCCGCGGAGCTTCGTCTCGGCGGGCGTCACATCGTGCGGCTCGAGACGCGCGCCGCCAATGTCGAGGGGGTCGGTGCAGTCCATGCGCGGGACCTCCTGCGCAACGCGCTGCGCATGCGGCCGGACCGCATCATCGTTGGCGAGTGCCGCGCCGCAGAGACGTACGACATGATGCAGGCCATGAACACGGGCCACGAGGGGTCGATGACCACGCTGCACGCCAACAGCGCCCGCGACACGGTGATCCGCCTCGAGTCGCTGCTGGCGATGGGTGGCTTCGACGTGCCCGTGCGTGTGCTTCGCGACTACGTGGCATCGGCGATCGACCTTGTCGTCCACCTCTCGCGACTTCCCGACGGTCGACGCGTGGTGAGCGAGGTTGCCGAACTCCGCGGCAGCGGCGACTCTGGCGCCGACCTCCAGCCGATCCATGTCTTCGAGATCGGCGGAATCAGCGGTGGCACCGTCGACGGGCAGTTCCGTGCCACCGGTGTGCGTCCCGCGTTCCTTCCGCGGCTGGCCGCTCGCGGCATCGCGCTCGAGGAATCCATGTTCGCCGCGG
>CAYPOZ010000152.1:3427-6329 GCA_964412415.1 uncultured Isosphaeraceae bacterium
GCTGATGGACGGTGCATCGGCGATCATCCTTCCCTCGCTTGCGGCCGTGCTCGTGGGCATCGCATGGTGGTGGATCGTGATGCGGCCTGCGACGCGCGGGGCGGAGACTTCGCGTGCGGCGTCCCCCTCGCTCGAGAGGTACAGGTCACCTGATCCTGGCGGCTACCCCATCATTCTCGGCGGGGTCGCGGTGGCGACTGCCATGGCCTTCCTGTCGCGCGGCAGCGGAGCGCCACTGGCAGCGCTCGTGATCTCGCTCGGTGCGTTCATGGTGATACGCGCACGCCGACGCAACGAACACGCGCGCCTGGAGGAGTCCTACGCCATCGAGTCGATCCGCACCGCCGATCGCGCACTGCGCGCGGGGATCCCCATCTCCGGCGTACTCCGCATCCTGGCCGACGAGAGCCAGGGCACCGCGCGCATCGCATTCCGCGAGATCCTCGCGCGCGACGAGCTCGGCGAGGAGCTTGGTGCCGCAGTGCGTACCGTTCTCATGCGTTCCCCGGTGCACGCGCTCAGGGCCTTCGGCCTGGCGCTGGTGCTGCAGCTGCGTGCAGGCGGCAATCTCGCCGACGTCACCGACAGGCTTGCGCAGAGCCTCGTCGAGCGGATGCGCGTGCGCCGCCGCGCGCGCACGATCGTGACCTACAGCCGCACGGCGGCGAACGTGATCGCGGTGCTGCCGCTGATCGCGATCCCCGTAATGAGCTGGCTGCTCGAGGGCTACTCCGATGTGCTGCTCGAGAGCCGCGGCGGCAACATCGTGCTCGCGATCGCATCGCTGATGATCGTGACCGGCATCGTGCTCATCCAGCGGCTCGGCCGGCTCGACCCCATCGGCGAGTGGAGGGCAACATGACGCTTGCGCCACTCTTCGCGGCGGCCGTGGCGTTTGCGGCCACCGTCACACTGCTTCGACCCGGAAGGCTTGATGCGCTCGCTGCTCGCATCAGGAGGGCTGTGCCGACCGCTCCCGCCGCGGCGCCGGGCGAGCCGCGGTGGGTGTCGCTGCTGCAGCCCATTTGCGGTGTGGTGGGCGCGGTGGCCGGACTGCTGCTCGCGACGAACCTGGAGTCGTCCACGCAGGCCAGCCTCATGCTGGCTGCGCTTGGTGCCGTCGCGGGCTGGATGATGCCGAGCTCCTGGCTCGAGGCCCACCGCTCGCGAAGGCGCACCGAGATCGCATCGGAGTTCCCGGTGATGCTTGACCTCCTGCAGATCTCCGTCCAGGGAGGCATGGGGCTGCCCGCAGCGTGGGCGGCCGTAGCCCAAGGACTTGGCGGCGCAAGCGAGGCGCTCGCGCAGGAGATGCGCCGGGTGGAGATCGAGGTGGGATTCGGGCGCGGATGGACGGCAGCGCTTGACGAGACCTCCACACGCACCGGGGTCCGCGAGTTCCGCTCGCTCGGTTCGCTGCTCCAGCAGTCCGAGCGCTTCGGGAGCGACCTCTCATCGACGATGCGCGTGCTCTCCGACTCGCTCCGCCACGAGGAGATGCAGGCGCTCGAGGAACGCGCGCACCATGCGTCGATCCGCATGCTCTTCCCGCTTGGCGCGCTGATGCTTCCTGCGACCCTGATGCTGGTGATCGCTCCCATGCTGATCCTCCTCTTCGAGCAGCTTGGCGACGTGACCATCGACTAGACCTTCATTTCCCCGTACTTTCACGCACCTCAGGGACACCATGCACAGTTCACCGCCACGCATCCCACTCATCACCGTCGCCATGGCAGGCGGGGCGCTCATGGCCAGCACGATGCTCGGCGGGTGCGCCACGCCGCCGGCGAGCGAGGCCCAGAAGGTCAAGGTTCCCGATGACATGGAACAGGCCGCGGACCGCGAGTTCGTGCGAGAGCCATTCGCTGACCAGGCCCGTGCCGCAGTCATCCGTCAGGGCGCGCTCTTCGAGAGCCACTTCAAGCCAGACTCGGCAACGCTCACGTCGCGGGGCGAGCGCGACCTCACAGTCCTCGCTGATGCGCTCAAGCAGGATGGCGGGCGCATCTCGGTGCGGCGCGGATCCGCGAACGATGCGCTCTACGAGAAGCGGCTCGACACAGTGCGCCGGATGCTTGTGGGCCTGGGGATCGCTGACAACCGCATCACGCTCGACGACAGGCCACCCGGTGGCAGCGGAGTCTCCACCGCCCAGGCCATGGTGATCCGCGCGCGCATCGCGGAATCGCCGATGCAGCCGCTGTCCGATGGCCAAGTGCTCTCGCCTTTCGGAGGCAACTCCGGATCGATGGGGTCGCCATGATGCGCGCATCGACTTCGCTCAGGGGCGTGTTGAAGGCGGCACGGCCCGCGAGCCGGGCGGCACTGACTCTTGCCGTCTCGTGCGTGTGCATTGGCGTGCCGGTCACCGGCTGCGCATCAGTCCCCGATGACTCCAAGGACTGGTTCGACGGGGGCGCGATGCAGCCTGCATCCCCTGAGACGCTGCAGCTCACGGCGCGCATGCTCGCGGCAAAGGGAAGCACCGCACAGGCTGGGTTCCTCATGAACCGGCTGCTCGTCGAGTATCCGGATCACCTGGGCACCTACACCGAAGGCGCGGAAGTTCTCCTCATCGAGGGGCGCGTTGGAGAGGCAATCAAGTGGATCGACCGGGGGCTTGAGAGATTCCCCAACCACCCGATCCTGCTGAACGACCGGGGCACGTGCTACGTGCTGTCCGCGAACTTGCCTGCGGCAACACGCGACTTCGAGGCGTGCTACGCAGCCGATCCCGGCGATGCGGACTTTGTCGGCAACCTCGCGCTCGCGCGGGCGCTTGCTGGACAAGAGGACGAGGCACGCGCGCTGTGGGGAAGAATCCTCGGTCCGTACGAGGTTTTCCAGAACATTGAGCTTGCACGGAAGGCGCGTGGCAACTTTGCAGCGCCGCCGGCTGACC
>CAYPOZ010000153.1:0-312 GCA_964412415.1 uncultured Isosphaeraceae bacterium
CGCCGGGTGCGAGTAGAACCAGAAGAAGTGCTGGTAGAGCACCGGGTCGCCGCCCATCGAGGGGTTGAAGATGCCCACGTTGAGCACGCGCTCTACGACGAGCAGCCCGAGCGTGATCGCCAGCACCGGGGTCGCGAGCACCTGGATGATCGCCGTCGAGTAGAGCGCCCACAGGAAGAGCGGCATGCGGAACCACGTCATTCCCTTTGGGCGCAGCGCGTGGATCGTCACGATGAAGTTCATGCCCGTGAAGATCGACGAGAAGCCGAGAATGAAGACGCCGACGAAGATTCCCAAAACCCGTTCAGCGAA
>CAYPOZ010000153.1:466-2755 GCA_964412415.1 uncultured Isosphaeraceae bacterium
TTGTACGTGTTGGCGTCTACGAAGGTGCGGCCCGGCGTCAGCAGCTCCGTGCGCAGCAGCAGCGCGAAGATGCCGCCGAGCAGGAACGACAGCAGCACGGCGACCATGTACATGACGCCGATGCGCTTGTGGTCGAGCGTCACGATCCACGAGAGGAAGCCCTTCGTGTGCGTGATGTAGTTGTCCTCGGCCGCGGGGGCGAGGCTGTGGGGATCTCGGATGCCGATGGTGGTCATGGGTGCAATCCTTCCTGCGTCACTTCGCCGCGGGGGCGGGGGCCTTTGTCCACTGCCCCTTGGAATCGAACTCGTCGAGCCTCTTGAGCATGCCGATCACCGCGTCAGTCGCGCGATCGCTCAGCTGCCCCTTGAATGTCGGCATCACGTTGCCGTAGCCGGTCACCAGGTGCTTGCCTGGGTTGTAGATGGAGTCGCGGATGTAGTCCTCGGGCGTGGCGTACTCCTTGCCCGGGCCGATCAGGTCGCGGTAGCTCTTGCCGTCGGCGAACTTCTGGTCGCTGCCGGCGCCGCCAGAGACCTTCTCCCACAGGCCCTTCCAGCTTGGGCCGGTCCCCACCGAACCGTCGATCGAGTGGCACTGCGAGCAGCGCGCGTAGATCTTCGGACCGGCCTTGAAGTAGAGCTCCTCGTCGTCGATCTCGTCGATCCAGCGCGCCTGCTGCTCGAGCCACTCGTTGAACTCCGTCTCGCCGAGCACGTAGACGCGGCGGTTCATGTTGGAGTGGCCCGTACCGCAGTACTCGGTGCAGAAGAGGTGGTAGCCGTGGTCCATCCCGGTCATCGCGTCGGACTGGAACCAGAGGTGGGAGTAGCGTCCCGGCACGACATCGCGCTTGACGCGGAAGGCCGGGATGTAGAGCGAGTGGAGCACATCGTTCGAGCGCATCACCAGCCGCACGGGCCGGCCAGCCGGCACGTACAGGTCATCGCTCTGCGCGCCATTGGGGTACTTGAAGGTCCACGCCCACTTCACGGCTGTGACGTCGATGTCGTAGCTGTTCTTCGGCGGCTGCGAGAAGTCGAGGTAGCCGCGGAATCCCATGAAGAAGATGACCACGCACAGCAGCAGCGGGATGATCGTCCACGTGAGCTCGAGCGGCGTGTTGTGGACCGGGCCGTCCATGCGGAACCGGTGCGAGTTGCTGCGCACGCGGTACTTCCACGCGAAGTACACCATCAGGACCACGACGAGCGCGAAGAAGAAGTAGCAGATCCAGTTGATGACCGCGAGCATCTGGTCCACCGAGCCGGCGATGGTCGAGGCGCCGACGGGCATCCAGAAGTCGGGCGGGATCGTGCCTTCGGGCATCGGGTTGCCCGCAGGGGCTGCGGCTGGAGCCGTAGCCTGGGCAATCGTCGCCGGCGCGAGGTGTGCAAGGATGTGGTGCGTGGACATCATCGGTGGCTCGTCATGAGTGGGTGGTCGGGCGGGCTGCGGCCCTGATGCGGGATTCGCGCCGCAGCATCCAGAGGATTCCGGCAGCCAGCAGCACGATGGTGCACAGGCCGGCGACCTGCACGAGGCGGAAAGCGACAGTTGAACTCGAGCACGTTGGGAGTGCCGTCCGGCGCGATCATGATGAGCGTTGCGGGGTGCGAGTACTCGCCGTCGGGCTGCTTACGGTAGCGGAAGCCGGTGGCTTCGCTGATCGCGTCGATGCTCTCCTGGGGTCCCGTCAGGAACCTCACGCCGGACTCGACGCCGGTGCGGTTGTACTCGGCGAGGTAGCCCATCTTCTTTGCCCTTGCGAGCTCCGGGGTCTCCTCGGGGTTGACGCTGATGCTCACAAGCTGGAAGTCCTCGCCTGGCGTCCAGTCGACGTTGCGCAGCGACCGGAACGCCTCGTTGAGCACGAGCGTGCACAGCATCGGGCACCGGAAGTAGCCCATGTGCAGCATCGTCGGCCGGTCACTGCGAATCACGTCGCGCAGGGCCACTTCCTTTCCGCTGTCGTCGCGGAACTTCGCGTCGAGAGGCACGGTCGTGCCGAGCTGCTCGGCGATGTCGACGCCCTGCACCTCCTCGGGCACCCCATCGGCCATCACCGGTGCCTCGCCGGGCGCATGCGGCGGAAGCCCCATCTGCGCCGACACCGATGCGCCCGCGCAGGCGAGCGCCAGCGCGGCGGAGAGCGGTGCGAGGTTGGCGAGGCGTGCGGTCATTGCGGGCGGTGCGGATTCGTGTGTGGGTCAGCGTGCGGTGCTGTCAATCACTTCGGCGATGGTGCTGCGGGCGATGCCAGCCCCAGCCACGCCAACCCTCTCCAGC
>CAYPOZ010000153.1:2765-6317 GCA_964412415.1 uncultured Isosphaeraceae bacterium
GCGGTGTCGCCGTGACTTTGGCCAACGGAGCAAAGCTCATCAACCACGGCACGGTTCGTGGTGGCGACGGTGGTGCTGGCGGTCTCGCCGGCAATGCAGGCGCAGCAGGTGCGGCAGGTGCAGCCGCCGTGGCTGGCGCGGTGGCCTCTGGCGCGAACGCCGCGCCGCCGTTGGCCACGACCACTTCCATCGCGCGGCTTGCCGGCACACGGATGCGGCGCTGCTCGGCGCCGCTGGCGGTGGTGACCGTGTAGGTGCCGTAGTCGGAGATGTTGGCGAGCTGCTTGGCCTTTAGCGACTGGTACTCGGCCGAGGGCTCGTCGACGACCTTGGTGTCGAACTCCTGAACCTCGGCTCGGAAGTAGAAGACCGCAATCACGAGGACAAGCGCAGTGAAGACGATCGCGCCGCCAAGTGACCAGATCCAGGTGGAGCCGGCCTCGGGGTCGCCGAAGTCGCCGCCCTGGTCTTGCGCATGCTCTGTGCCGTGTGATGCCATCTCTGTAGTTGCTTTCGGGGTGCGAAGGTTCAGATGTTCTCGAAGCGGAGGCTCTCTGGCAGCCGCGGGTCGCGCCGGCACAGCACCGAGCCGCGCGAGAGCCGCGATGCGGTGCTCCAGACCAGGAGTCCCATCATGCCGACGAGCATCGTGTAGGGCAGCAGGTCGAAGAGTCCGGTCGATGCCCCGGCATTGGCTTCCGCAAATGCCGAGTAGGAATCGTAGGTCGCCAACTTGGTCGGGACAGGCGGCATGATCAGGTACCAGAGGTCCAGCCACGCGAAGGCGGCCATCCAGACCGCGCCCAGCGCCAGCGTCAGCCTCCAGCGCTTGATCCAGCGGGAGATCAGCAGGACGAAGGGAATCATGAAGTGGCCCACGAGCAGGATCGCGCTGAGCCACGTCCATCCGCCCACCTGGCGCGCCAGGAAGAAGGTCGTCTCCTCGGGGATGTTCGCGTACCAGATCAGCATGTACTGGCTGTAGGCGATGTACGCCCAGAAGACGACGCCGAAGGCGAAGATGAGCTTGCCGAGGTCCTGGTAGTGCTCGGGAGTGACCACGTTGCGCAGGTAGCCCATGTGCTGCATGCGCAGCACGACGAAGGCCAGGAACGAGAACCCGGCGGTGGACACGCAGCAGAAGAAGTAGACGCCGAACATCGTGCTGAACCACGTCGGCGAGAGCGACATCATCCAGTCGAAGGCGGCGAAGGTGATCGAGAGTCCGTAGAGGATGATGAGCGGTCCGGCCCACTTGCCCATGCGCTGAGTCAGCGCCACGCTGCCGGTGGCGTCCTGGGTGCGCGAGGTGCGCAGGAGCCACGCTGCGGTGCCGCCCCAGATGAGGAAGTAGGCCATCGCGCGGATCATGAAGAAGTTCGGGTTGAGGTAGGCGGCCTTCTTGTCGACGATCGCGGCCTCGGCCGCGTCGTGAGAGCGCATCCACTCCATGTCAGCCCACGGCCACACGAGACCGAGGCCGGAGGGCCCGTGGTCGCCGAAGTGGGGCTTGCTGAAGTAGAGCCACGCCACCGGCAGGAAGAGGATCCAGATCCAGGTGAGGTTGGCGGCGATCGACTCGGCGACGCGGCGCACCACCACGCTCCATCCCGCGCGCACCAGGTGCTGGATCAGCGTGAACTGCAGGCTGCCGAGGCAAAGCGCGAGCACGAACATGAAGTTGACGAGGTAGATCTTGGCGAACTGCGCGGGGTCGGCGCGGTTCCAGCCGATCCACGCGGTCGCGAGAAGTCCCGCGATGCCGACGCCGAGCGCGGCGCGCGACACTGCAGCGAGCCGCGAGTCGCCCATCACGCTGCTGTCGGAGAGGTCTGCTGTGGCTGTCGAATGGGCCATGGGTGATGCCTAGGTTGCTTCAGAGTCCTGCGCGCCGGTCGGCGGGCACCTGGTCGGGGGTTGCGTTCTGGCTGCGCTGCAGCACGCGCACGTAGGCGGCGATCGCCCACCGGTCCTGCACCGGGATCTGCGACCCGTATCCCGACATGTTGCGCACGCCATGGGTGATGGTGTTGAAGATCTGGCCCAGAGGCTGCACGATCACCGTCTCGTCGTGCACGCTCTTGGCCTGCACCCACACGGTGCCGTTGACGGGGCCCGCCGCGTTGGACACGAGCGCGAGCGCGCGCTGGTTGACGATGCCGTTCCCGGCGCCGTCGTAGCCGTGGCACGGCGTGCAGTAGATGCTGAAGCGAGCCTCGCCGCGCTGCAGCAGCTCCATCGTCAGCGGCACCTGCGGCGGCATCGACGCGGCCCACTGGCCGCCGGCGACGCCGTCGTAGTAGTGGGTGTCCACGTAGGTCTCGCCGCGAGCCACCGCACCGAGCACCGGCGGGCGCTGCGCGCGGCCGTCGGCGTACTGCGGGTTCTCCGACTGCGGCAGGTACTTCGTCTGGAAGTCCATGTCGTGGAAGATGTGCACCGGCGGGTTCGGGTCAGGCGTCGCGCGCACGCGCGCGATGATCGCGGGCGGGAGCAGCGCGAGCAGGCTGGAGATCAGGATTGCGTAGACGATGAGTCGTGGCATGGGCGTGTCCGGTCAGTCCTCGATGACCTCGACGCTCCTGGCGCCGAGGCTGCGCAGGAAGGCCTCGGTGCGGGAGCGAACGAAGCGCGGGTCCCGCGCCTCGATCGAGATGAAGAAGCGGTCGTCGGTCGCGCGCAGGAAGCGCTTCGACGTGAAGAGCGGGTGGTAGAGCCTGGGAAGGCCGTTCATCAGCAGCATGAGGCCTGCGGCCGAGAGAGCGCTCAGGAGCACCGTGACCTCGAAGACCACCGGGATGAACGCGGGGATCGACAGCAGCGGCTTGCCTGAGATGAGGAACGGGTATCCCGTCACCCACACCATGGCCCAGACCTTGAGGCTCAGCGAGTTGGTGAAGATCTGGAGGACGAGACCTGCGATCAGCCCGGTGAAGCCGGCGCCGAAGACAAGCACCGGCAGGATCGTGCGCTTGACGCCCATCGCCTTGTCGAGGCCGTGCACAGGGAATGGCGTATGGCAGTCCCAGAAGCGGAAGCCGTCGGCGCGGACCTTCTTCGCGGCCTCCATGATGTCGGCGGGCGTGTCGAACTCCGCGATCATGCCCCACACGCGCTGCGTGCCGGGGAGGGGCACGTCGACGCGGTCGGTGCGCATCGCGGGGGAATGTGTCGTTGCGGTGGTGCTCAAGGCTCGTGTCCTCTCTGCTGTTGCGTGCGGCGCACGTCAGTGCGTGGGCGCCTCGGGGTCGCGGAACGCCGGCCGCAGCCCTGCTGCGCCCATCCCGTGGCCATGCGAATGGTCGTGCGCCCCGCCATGCGCGCCTTCGTGCGCGTGGCCATGGTGCGGATCCGCCTCAGGCATCGTGGCCTTGACCTCGGCGATCGCGATCATCGGCAGGTACCTGCAGAAGAGCAGGAAGAGCGTGCCGAAGAGGCCGAAGGCGCCGAACATCGTGGCGATGTCCACCCAGGTGGGGATGAAGTCGTGCCATGACGTGGGCAGGAAGTCGTTGGCGAGGCTGGTGACGATGATCACGAAGCGCTCGAACC
>CAYPOZ010000154.1:0-2360 GCA_964412415.1 uncultured Isosphaeraceae bacterium
ATGCGTCCCTCGTGGCCTGCGCCGAGGTCAATGATCCCACTGATGGTTGACATTTGAGATCCTGCTGGCGGGAGACCGCTGGACCGGGGGTGAGTAGAGACGGCAGACCCCAGCGGTGTCAAGCCGATGCGCGCGCCACTGCGGCCGCAACTCCCGCGTTGGCGCATAGTAGGGCAAGGTTGGCGGCGACCGACTGGATTCCGTCAGCTCCGGCCGCCACCGATCCCACCAGGAACGGCGTGACTTCGGCGCCCCGGATCCCGCGCCTCTGCGCCTCGGCGAGGGCAGCCGCAAGTTCCGACTCCGCGTGGCGTGCGTCCACATGCCACCGATCTGGGCATGCCTGCGCCAGCAGCGCTCCACATGCCGGCCGGAGCCGCCAATGGCACGCGAGAAGGCGCGCCGCTTCCGCCGCGCTCTCCACGCGCTCGGCGAGCCGCAGCGCCGGATCCGGCGCGGACGTGAACCTGGGGAACGCGCTCGTGCGGTAGCCGATCACCGGCACGCCCATGGCCTCGAGCGCCTCGAGCGTCGCGCCAAGGTCGAGCAGGCTCTTCGCGCCAGCGCTCACGACGCACACTGGATGCGTGGCAAGGGCCACGAGGTCTGCGCTGACGTCAAGCTGCACGCTCCAGTTCCGGTGCACGCCGCCGATGCCGCCCGTGGCAAAGATGCGGATGCCGGCAAGCGCGCTGATCGCGACCGTCGCCGCCACCGTTGTGCCCCCTGTGCGGCGTCGGAATGCGGCCGCACCTAGGTCGCGCAGCGAGAGCTTGGCGGGCGAGCCCTCGCGCGCGACAGCCTCGAGCTCCGTGGCGGAGAGGCCGACGCGCACCTGCCCGTCGATCATCGCGATGGTCGCGGGCACGGCACCATGTGCGCGCACCGCGTGCTCGGCGATGCGCGCCGCGGCCAGGTTCGCCGGCAGCGCCGGGTCCCAGTGCGCGTGCGCATCGAGGAAGTCGCCGGGCATCTCGAGCGGCGCGCGCGGGAGACCGTGCGTGATGATCGTCGACTCGAGCGCAACGACCGGCTGCTTGCGTGACAGCGCGTCAGCCACCTCCTCGGAGCAGGTGAACGCCGGATGGGTCATGCCCGGGTGAGGTCCCGCACTCATCGGCGGCGGGTCGCGACTCGCCCGCCAAGCCTGCGCGGCGGCGGTGCGGTCGGCACGAGGCCACCGGGGAACCGCGACGCGTCCGCAGGGTCGACCTTCGTGACCGCAGTGATGTCACGTGACTTGGAGTCGTCGCTGTCGGCCTTGCGGCGCTCCGCGAGCTCGCGGTGCGCGGCCACTTCGGCGGGGACCTGCCCGGGGACAAAGTCCTCGAACTTGCGCGAGGGGATCTCCACGTTCGCGAGCTGCTCGATGGCGCTCAGGAGCTCGCCCTGGTCCGGGCACACGAGGCTCCAGGCCACGCCCTCGCGGCCCGCGCGCGCCGTGCGGCCGATACGGTGGATGTAGACCTCAGGATCGTCGGGCAGGTCGTAGTTGACGACGTGGGAGATGTCGTCGACGTCGAGCCCGCGCGACGCGAGGTCGCTGGCCACGAGCACACCAAGGGATCCTTCGCGCAGCTTGTCCATCACCTTGTCGCGCTTGCGCTGGTACATGTCGCCGTGCATCGCATGGGCGTCGATGCCGTGCTTCTGCAGGTTCTCGGTGACGATGTCGACGGTGCGCTTGGTGCGGCAGAAGACGACGGTCAGCGCGGGCTTCTCGGCCTTGAGGATGTGCAGCAGCATCTTGCGCTTGTCCCAGGGCTCGACGGCCACGTAGGACTGGCGCACCTGCGAGACGGTGAGGCTCTTGGCGACGGTGACGATCTTCTCGGGCTCGTGCAGGTACTGGCGGGCGAGCTTCTCGATCTCGGGCGAGATGGTCGCCGAGACGAAGAGCGTCTGCGGGTGCTTCGGGATGCCCCCGAGGATCTTGCGGATGTCGTCGCGGAACCCGATGTCGAGCATCCGGTCGACCTCGTCGAGCACCGCGAAGCGGATGTTGTCGTAGGGGAGCAGTCGCCGCTCGCGCAGGTCCATCACCCGGCCCGGCGTGCCCACGATGATCTGGGGCTTGCGCTGGAGCTTGGGCACCTGCTGGTCGATGCGCTGGCCGCCGTAGACCGGCACGATGTGGAGGCCGGTGTGGCGACCGATGTCGTGGAGCTCCTTGGCGACCTGGATCGCCAGCTCGCGGGTGGGCACCAGGATCAGGGCCCCGAAGGCGGCATCGGCAGGGATCCGCGCCATCAGAGGGATGCCGAAGGCGGCGGTCTTGCCGGTGCCGGTCTTGGCCTGGCCGAGGCAGTCCTTGCCCGCGAGCGCGATCGGGATGAGCTGCGACTGGATGTGGGTGGGTC
>CAYPOZ010000154.1:2370-6296 GCA_964412415.1 uncultured Isosphaeraceae bacterium
CGCTTGTCGAAAAATGCTGCGTGACGATCCAGAAGCAGCGGTTCAGGCAGCCCCAAGTCGGCGAATGTGCGGGCGGTGTCGAAGATCTCGTGGGTTTGGATCGCCTTGTTCGGCGTGGTGTTCGATTCAGTCACTTGCAGGTGATGGTAGGAGACGCCGGAAACCGATACAAATGACGCCGGACGCAAGGATGCGCGACCACAGCACGCTGTACGTCGATCTCGACGCAATAGGACGGAACCTTCGCAGGATCAGGAGTCTTGCCGGGGATGGCTGCCGCGTGTGCGCAGTCGTAAAGGCTGACGCGTACGGGCTTGGGGCGCGTCCGATCGCGAAGGCGCTCGTGGACGCCGGGGCTGACATGCTTGCGGTCTACAGCGCTGGCCAGGCCGAGGACCTCGTCGATTCGGGCATCCGTGCGCCAATGCTCATCCTGATGCCGGTGCGCGGGATCGAGCCCGGCGGCGCCGTGCACCGACTTGTGCTCGCCGGCCGCGCGCACTTCGTTGTGCACGGACCCTCGCATGCACGCGATCTTGCGGCAGTGTCCGACTGGATCGGGTGTCCGCTGCAGGTGCAGGTCGAGGTTGACACTGGCATGGGCCGAGGCGGCTCGCTGCCTGAGGAGGCGGCGCTCGCGCTGTCGTTCATCGCTGCGGACAGGCGGCTGCGGCTCACTGGCGTGTTCACCCACTTCAGCGACAGCGCCCGCGACCCGCACCGCACGCAGTCGCAGATGGACACCTTTGACTCGTTCTGCCGCGCGCACGCGCCGCTGATCCCTGACGACGTGCTCGTGCATGCGGCGAACTCGCACGCCGCAATGCGCGAGAGGCGGTACCGCAGGACGATGGTGCGGCCTGGCCTTGCGTGGACCGGGTTCATTGACGGCGCTGCCGACGGCGAGAGCCTTGAGGGCGTGGCGCGCTGGGTGAGCGAGATCGTGCACGTGAAGCGCGTGCCGTCCGGCTTCCCCGTGGGATACGGGTCGCGGTGGATCGCGGAGCGCGCGACGCGGCTAGGCATCGTGCCGGTGGGCTATGCCGATGGCTATCCGCTCTCGGTGAGCGACGCGTCCCGGCGCAGGATGCGGGTGTTCGCGCGAGGCGGCAGCGAGTCTTGGGATGCGCCCGTGATCGGCACCGTGAGCATGGACCAGGCCGTGATCGACATCAGCGAGATCCCCTCGCAGCATGCGCACGGCGAGTCGGCGGTCGGGCTTGAGGTCGAGATCTACGGCACCGACCGCAACGCCGCGAACTGGATGCCGCGGGTGGCCGAGAGCGTGGGCGCGCACGCGTATGAGCTGCTGTGCCGCGTAGGGCCGTCGGTGCCGCGCGTGCATGTCGGCGCGGGTACGGGCTCTTCTGCGGTGCGTGCCCCCGATGCGACGCGTCCGGATGTCGACGAGGCCGATCCGCGCGAGCGACGTTTCGCGCGCGCGAAGATCGCCTAGTCCACGCATCTAGACTTGGCGCATGGCGCGCGCCGGACGCTTCCGAATCGGGGCGATGGAGGCGCTGTGGTCGCAGCTGCAGTATGCGCCCGCCGCGGCGTCGCAGCGCATGGTGTCCCGCATCAGGTCGTTCATCGCCACAGTGGGTCCTGACGCGCTGCACTCGCCAGCGACGGTCGTGCGCGAGGTCGTGCGGTTCCCGGTCGAGCAGGTGCCTGGCGATGCGGACGCGATGTTCGTCGGTGCGGCGCTGCGGGCGGACCTCGCGGAGCTGCACCTGCGACTGTCGCGCCGCGTGCCGGCCAAGGGCGACGACGGCATGGACCTTGCGGATGCGGCACGCTCGTGCGGGGTGTCGGTCCGCACGCTGCACCGCTGGCGCGAGCAGGGGCTCCTCCTGCACTGGATCGGAGATGGGCGCGGCGGCATGCATGTCGGCGTGCTTCGCGCCGACCTCGAGTCGTTCGCGCGCTCGAACCGCGAGCGGGTCGCGCGCGCTGCGCGATTCACGCAGATGTCAGTCCGCGAGCGGGCCTCGCTACGTGAGGCGGCGAAGGCGCTCGCAGGATCTGGCCTGAGCGAGCGACGCGTCATTGCGCAGGTGGCGAAGCGGCATGGTCGTTCGGCGGGCACGGTGCGGTCGTTGGTGGTGCCGGTCATGGAGCGCTCGCGTGCCGCGGCACGGCGCGCGCAAGTGTCGCGTGCGCGAGCGACGAGGATCTGGAGGCTGTGGTGCAGGGGCGTGCCGGTAGGGTCGGCCGCGAGGCACCTGGGCATCAGCGGCCGCATGGCCCAGCATGCCCTGCGCGGCGAGCGCGTGCGGCGGCTTGCATCGGTGCACGAGCGGATCGTGGACGATGCGCGCGGCCTCGATCCGTCGCTTGTCACCGATTTGGAGTGGGCGGCGGCATCGTCAGGGCTCGCCGCGATCCCGCTGCCCTCAACCGAAGCAGGCTGGCGCTCGATGCGCATGCCGCAAGGGGCGGCGAGTCCTCGGGGCGGCACGCTTGCGGTGGTGATGCGTGCGCTGCTGGCGCGTGCAGCTTCGGTGTCGGCTCAGGCGTGCGCCTGCCCAGCGCGCGTGTCGGCGGCCGCTCTCGACCGTGCCGAGACCGACCTCCGCTGGGCCGCGCGCATCCTGCTCACGCTGACGGTCGATGCGATGCCCGCGATCGACGCACGCGTTCGCGTGTGGCGCACGTCGGCTGACGGAGCGCGATCCGCTGCGCGCCCGCCGGGCATTGCAGCGCTGGCCATCGGCGCCGTGCTCGAGGCATGCGCTGCCGACATCTCGTCGCTGCGCAGCGGCAGGACCCGCATCGAGCGGCTCGCGAGCGCGCAGATGGACCTCGCGCTTGCGCGTGCGTCGCTTCGCATGGATGCCGGTCCTGTGCGGCATGCAATGGAGCGCGCCGCGCCGTGGTGCGCGCTCGCGCCGCTGCTCGATGCGCGGGCGGTGCGGCTCTCGCTCGCGGGTCCGCTGCAGCCGACGGGCACTTCGGGCAGCATGGCGCAGATGCGGTACGGCTGGCACGCCGGCAAGCCCCAGACGATCGACGAGATCGCACGCCACATGCTCCGACCCCCATGGGTCGTTGCTGCAGCGATCGGCCGCGAGCTGATGGCTCGGCAGCGGTAGCTGAGAAGATTCAGCGCTTGCTGAACTGGAAGCGGCGGCGGGCACCAGCCTGGCCGGGCTTCTTGCGCTCGACCTTGCGGGCGTCGCGGGTCAGCAGGCCGTGCTCGCGCAGGACCGGCTCGAGGCCGTGGTCGAACGCGAAGAGCGAGCGGGCAAGGCCCATCACGACCGCGCCAGCCTGACCGGTGAATCCTCCGCCGGTGCACGTCGCGCGGACGTCCATCTTGTTCCGGTGACCGGTCTTGTCGAGCACGCCGAGGATCGCCTTGCGGTCGCGGTCCTCGAGGAAGTGCTCGGCCATCGGGCGCTCGTTGATCAGGAACTCTCCGCTTCCGGGCTTCACGCGCACGCGCGCGGTCGCGGTCTTGCGGCGACCCGTGCCCCAGAACCAGCCGCGCTGGTCAGGACCCTTGGGAAGCGAGGCCTTGGTGGTGCCGATGGTCATCGTGGTCATGGTGAAGTTGTTCCGTGATCGTTCAGGGGTTCAGTGTGCGGTCACTTGGCCGCGGTCTTCGGGGTCGCGGACAGCCGCGGCTTGCTCGGCGCACCGGCGTCGACGGGCTGCTGGGCCTGGTGGGTGTGGGTCGGGCCCGCGAACACGCGCAGGTTGCGGCGCACGCGGCGGCCGAGCCGGCCTCGGGGAAGCATGCGGATGATGGCCTCGGTCACGAGCGTCTCGGGATCGGTCGCGAGCAGCGTGTCGTAGTTGCGCACGCGCAGGCCACCGGGGTAGCCGCTCCAGCGGCGCAGCGTCTTGAGCTCGCCCTTGCGGCCCGTCAGCACGATCTTGGACGCGTTGGTGATGATGACCGCATCGCCGCAGAGCACGTT
>CAYPOZ010000155.1:0-6292 GCA_964412415.1 uncultured Isosphaeraceae bacterium
TCCCCGCTGGCGTGGCGCTGCTTGAGGGTGACCCGCTGGCATGGCTGGCTGCGCAGGACCAGCCGAGCGTGAGGCTCGAGCGAATCCCGCTCGGGCCCTCGCGCAGCGCCGACCTCAACCTCGTCCGTGCCGATCCCCTTCGCGACGCACGAGTGGTGGTCGCGCGCATGCGCGCCGACGGATCCGTCGACGAGCGGCAGCTTGAGGATTCCGCTGCGCAGGTGTGGGTCGGCCAGGTGGATGGCGATCCCGGCTCGATCGCGATGATCTCGCGGTCGCCGCACTTCACGTACGGATACGTCGAGGCCTCGTTCGGCACAGCCATCATCTCGAGCGGACCGGTCGGATCCGGGCTGCCGATCGTCGCATTCACGATGCAGGACCTTGCTCCGGACGCGATCCGCTGGGCGGAGCACTCGTGCCAGGTGCTTGTGCCGCCCCAGGCCAAGCGCGGCGACGCCGCCCACGATGGAGGCATCGCGGGCGACGACCCATGCCGGCAGGCGAGGATCGCCATCGAGACGGACACCGAGTTCCTCGGCCGATTCGCCGGCAACGCAAACGCCGCACGCGACTACGTGGCCACGCTCTTCGCGGCCATGAACCTCATCTACGTGCGGGACCTCTCGCTGCACCCCAACCTCGCGTACCTGCGCATCTGGGAAGGCACGAGCGACCCGTGGAACACCACATCCTCGGGCGACGCGCTCGGCGAGTTCCGCACGTACTGGGAATCCTCGATGGGCACCGTGAACCGCGCGATGGCCCACATGCTGTCGGGCCGCGGGCTTGGCGGCGGCGTCGCGTGGCTCGGAAGCGTCTGCAACAGCTTCTCCTATGCCGTCTCCGGCAACCTCGGCGGCTCCTTCCCGTACCCGGTCGCCGACAACAGCGGGCAGAACTGGGACCTGATGGTGGTGTCGCACGAGATGGGACACAACCTCGGTGCGCCGCACACCCACAACGAGAGCCCCATTGCCGACGGGTGCGGACTCGACCCGCGCGACTGCATGGTGGCCGAGGCCGGCGAGGCCACGATCATGAGCTACTGCCACCTCTGCCCGGGCGGCATCGCCAACATGCGCATGCGGTTCCACGAGTACAGCGTCGAGTCGATGAGCGGCTACCTCGGCGGCATCTCCTGCAACATCACAGGACAGACGGAGCCGCCCTCGGCGATGCCCGACCGCTGGGTCGTGATCCCGCCGGTCACGCTCGACCTTGACGTGCTCGCCAACGACATCCCGTTCAACTGCGAGAGCGTGACGATCGCGTCCCTCGTGAACCAGAGCGGCAACGCGGCACTGACTCTCTTGCCAGGTGCCGGACCCGAAGGCCGCGACATCATCCGCGCCGAGGTGGACATCGCACCGGGACAGCAGGTCCTGGCGAGCTACCGGATCGTGGACTCGAGCGGATGGTGGTCGACCGTGACCCCGATCACGATCGATGCGCTCCTGATGCGCACGCCTGAGAACCCCATCGGGGATGTCGCGGGGATCGGCGCGAGCTACTACGCGCTGGCGAACCCATCGGTGCTGCCCGACTTCTCGACGCTCTCGCCATACGCATCCACGGCTGTCACCTCGCTCAACTTCAGCAGCACGAACGGCAACTTCGCCAACTCAGGCCGCTCGGAGAACGTCGGCGCACTCTTCAGCGGATGGATCGACATCCCGGAGGCCGGCGAGTGGCGGCTCTACACCAACTCCGATGACGGCTCGAAGCTCTGGATCGGCGACCAGCTCGTCGTCAACAACGATGGCCTGCACGGGATGGTCGAGGTGGGCGGGACGGTCGCGCTCGCGCGCGGCCGGCACCAGGTCACCGTCGGCTTCTTCGAGCGCGGCGGCGGCGCAGGCCTCATCGTTTCCTGGGAGGGCCCGGGCACAGCGAAGGAAGTCGTGCCCGCATCGCGCTGGACTCGCGGAGGCACCGTGAACTGGGCGGACATCAACCGTGACGGCACAGTGAATGCGCTTGACCTTGCGGCGGTGCTCGCCGCGTGGGGCAGCGCAGGCGGCGGCGCCGCTGACGCAAGCCGCGACGGGCGAGTCGACGGAAATGACCTCGCCGTGGTGCTCGCAGGCTGGAACGGCTAGCGGGCGTCAGGCCAACGTCACGTCACCCCGCGGGCACACGCCGCTGGGGCACCTCGCGAGCGTCAGGCCAGTGCCGCTGCCTTCGAGTCGATGCAGGCGATCAGCTCGTTCCACGACTTGTCGAAGGAGTCGCGTCCCTCGACCTGCAGCGTCTGCGCCGTCGCATCAAGGTCGATGCCGGCCTTTGCGACCGCGTCAAGCGTCGCCTTCCACGACATGTCAGTGGGCGACAGCACCGACGCGACCGTGCCATGGTCGGCCATCGCAAGCAGCGTGTTCTCAGGGATGGTGTCCACCGTGCGGGGAGCCGCGAGCGACTCGACGTAGAGCGTGTCCTTGAGCGACGGATCCTTGGTGCTGGTGCTGGCGAAGAGGAGACGCTGCGGACGCGCGCCCTTGGCGGCGAGCGCCATCCACCGCTCCGACGTGAAGAGCTCGACGTAGCTGCGGTAGCACTGCCGGCCGACCGCGATGCCGAGCGTGTTCGCGAGATTCGCAGGCAGCCTCTTGGCGGTCTTGCCGTCCCAGCGCGAGACGAAGAGGCTCGCGACGCCGCACACGCCGTCGAGCGGCTGGCCTGCCTTGGCGCGGCGCTCGAGACCGCACATGTACGCCTCGGCCGCGGCGCGGTAGTGCGCATCGGAGAAGAGCAGCGTGACGTTGATGGACACGCCTTCCGAGGTCAGCGACTCGATGGCCGGGATGCCCTCGGGCGTGCCCGGCACCTTGATGAAGAGGTTCTTGCGCGAGGCCTTCGTGTGCAGCGCCAGCGCCTGCTTCACGGTGGACTCGGTGTCGTTGGCCAGCAGCGGAGACACCTCGAGCGAGACCCATCCATCCTCGCCTCCGGTGCGCGCATGGATCGGCGCGAAGAGGTCGCAGGCGCGGCGAAGGTCCGTGAGCGCGATCTCGAAGAAGATCTCCTCAGGCTTCATGCCCTTGCCCATGAGCCCGCGGATCTGGGTGTCGTAGCTGTCGCCGCCGGTGACCGCCTTCTCGAAGATGCTCGGGTTCGATGTGAGGCCGGTGACCGAGAGCTCGCGCACGTAGCGCTCGAGGGTGCCCGAGTCGAGGAGCGTGCGGGTGATGTTGTCCAGCCAGACGCTCTGTCCGGCGATCGATAGAAGTGCTGTGCCGCGCATAGGCGGACAAGGATAGCCGCCCCGCTACCCTGCGCCGACCATGACCACCGCAGCGCCCGTCGCACCAGCCCACACTGCCCCCACCAGCCGCCCTGAGTGGGCTGCCCTTGAGTCGCACGCCAAGCGTCTCGCGGGCGCGCACCTGCGCGATCTCTTCAAGGCGGACCCCAACCGCGGACCGTCGCTCGCCTTCGAGGGGCCGGGCGGCATGCTGATGGACATCTCGAAGCAGCGCATCGACGCCGTGTCGCTGGCGAGCCTGCTCGCGCTCGCGCGTGCATGTGGCGTGGAGCATCGGCGCGACGCGATGTTCGCGGGGGAGAGGATCAACTCCACCGAGAAGCGCGCGGTGCTGCACGTCGCGCTGCGTGCGCCCAAGGGCACACGCATCATGGTGGACGGCCAAGATGTGGTCGGGCCGGTGCACGAGGTGCTCGACCGCATGGCCGCGTTCGCGGACTCGATCCGCTCCGGCACGTGGAAGGGCCACACCGGCAAGCGCATCCGCAACGTGGTGAACATCGGCATCGGCGGCAGCGACCTCGGGCCAGCCATGGCCTATGGCGCGCTCGCGGACTTCGCCGACCACGGCATCCGCTGCCGATTCGTCTCCAACGTGGACGCCAACGACTTCTTCGAGAAGACGCGTGACTGCGACCCGGCCGAGACGCTCTTCATCGTGGCCAGCAAGACATTCACGACGCTCGAGACGATGACCAATGCCGCGACCGCGCGCGAGTGGCTCCTGAAGGGGATCGGCGCAGGCAACGACGCAGTGGCAAGGCACTTCGTCGCCGTGTCGACGGCCGCGAAGGAGGTCGCCGCATTCGGCATCGACACCGCGAACATGTTCGGCTTCTGGGACTGGGTCGGCGGCCGTTACTCGATGGATTCGGCGATCGGGCTCAGCACGATGATCGCGGCAGGTCCCGCAGGATTCCGCGACATGCTCGCAGGGTTCCACGCGATGGACGAGCACTTCCGCACGACGCCGCTCGAGCGCAACCTGCCCGCGCTGATGGGACTCGTCGGCGTGTGGAACCGCAACTTCCTCAAGTGCGCGACGCTCGCGGTGCTCCCCTACGACCAGCACCTCGACCGCTTCTCGGCGTACCTGCAGCAGCTCGAGATGGAGTCCAACGGCAAGCACGTGACGCTCGCTGGCGAGCGAGTCGCGTGGGACACGTGCCCCGTCGTGTGGGGGCAGCCCGGCACCAACGGCCAGCACGCCTTCTACCAGATGATCCACCAGGGCACGTCGATCGTGCCCTGCGACTTCATCGCCTTCTGCCAGCCTGCGCATGACCTCGGCCAGCACCAGGACATGCTGATCGCGAACGTGCTCGCGCAGGCGGAGGCGCTGGCGTTCGGCCTCACGGCCGACGAGGTGCGCGCGCAGGGCGTCACCGCGGAGCTTGTGCCGCACAAGCAGTTCGACGGCAACCGCCCGTCGACGACAGTGATGTGCGACAGGCTCACCCCGCACATGCTCGGCCAGCTCATCGCGCTCTACGAGCACAAGGTGTTCACGCAGGGCTGCATCTGGGGCGTCAACAGCTTCGACCAGTGGGGCGTCGAGCTCGGCAAGGTGCTCGCCAAGCGCATCATTCCCGAGCTGTCGGGCCCCGCGCCCAAGCCCGCGCACGACTCGAGCACGCAGCAGCTGATCAGCCGCTACCGCGCCAAGCGCGGCCGGTGAGGAACCGCAACCGGACGGCGCCGCGGCGGCGCACGGCCGCAGGTGTGCCGCAGGTGCGCCGCAGGTGCAGAGACTCGGCTCTGGCGGTCGAATCCCTACGCAGCGCCTGCGAGACGGCGCGCGCACTCGCCGATCACGGATGCCGCACGGGACACGTGCTCCACGGTGGTCTCGCGGCCGATCGTGAACCGAAGCGTGCCGTGCGCCACCTCGGGCGGAAGCCCCATCGCGGCGATCACCGGCGACGGCTCGAGCGACCCGCTGCTGCAGGCGGCCCCTGCCGACGCGCAGATGCCGCGCTCCGAGAGCAGCAGCAGCATCGCCTCCGATGCGAGCCTCGGGAACCCGATGCTGCTGGTGTTCCAAAGCCTCTGCGCGGGTCGCAGCGGCACGCAATCCGGATAGGCCTGCTGCAGGTACGCCTCGAAGGAGTCGCGTACCGCCCGACCAGACTCGATGCGTGAGGCATCGGCGAGCCAAGCCACGCTCTCGTGCGCGGCGGCGCCCATGCCCACGATGCCTGGCACATTCTCGGTGCCCCCGCGACGACCGCGCTCCTGCGGTCCGCCGATGATCTCGGCAGGCATGTCCACGCCGCGACGCACGACAAGCGCGCCGATGCCCTTCGGGCCGTGGAACTTGTGCGCGGAGAGGCTCATCAGATCCGCGCCAAGCGCGCGGAAATCTGTGGGCAGCTTGCCCACCCACTGCGTGGCGTCGGTGTGGAAGCGGACACCTGCATCACGGCACAGGCGCGCGGCCGCGCGAGCGTCGATCAGCGCGCCTGTCTCGTTGTTGGCCCACATCAGCGACACGAGCGCGATGTCGCTCGCACGCGTGCGCACAAGCGACTCGAGCGCACCGAGATCTGCGGCGCCGTCGGCGTGCGGGAGCCAGTGGACGGCGCAGAGCCCGCGCGACTCGAGCTCCACGACGCACTCGCGCACGGCGCTGTGCTCGAGCCTGGTCGTCACGACCAGAGGCCGGCCGAGGGGACGCGCATGCGCCCCCGACATCGCCTGCCACGCATCGATCGACCCGCGGATCGCCTGGCCGCAGGACTCCGTTCCGCCCGACGTGAACACGATCTCGCGCGGGGTGCAGCCCACGAGGGACGCCACCGACTCGCGCGCGAGCTCCACCGCGTGCCGCGCCGCCATTCCCACCTGGTGGATGCTCGAGGGGTTGCCCCACCCGCTGCGCATGGCCTGAACCATGGCATCGATCACCCCCGGCGATGGGGCGGTCGTGGCGTTGTGGTCGAGGTCGATGGTCTCCATGGCGATTGGCGGGCGAACGGCGGGCGAATGGCGGGTGAACGGCGGGCGAATGGCGGGTGAACGGCGGGC
>CAYPOZ010000156.1:0-2915 GCA_964412415.1 uncultured Isosphaeraceae bacterium
ATCGACCTCAAGATCCCTGCAGGCGTCTCCTCGGGAAGCAAGCTCCGCGTCGCAGGCAAGGGCCGTGGCGGCGGCGACCTCCTCGTCGAGATCGATGTCGCGCCGCATCCGTGGTTCCGTCGAGATGGGCTCGACATCCTGCTCGATGTTCCTGTAACGATCGCGGAGGCGTCGATCGGCGCGAAGGTCGACATCCCGCTGCTCAAGGGGACTGTGAGCCTGAAGATTCCCGCAGGCACGTCGTCTGGGCGGAGGATCCGGGTCTCAGGCCAAGGCATCGTCACCAAGTCGGCGACAGGGGACTTCTACGCGGTCCTCCAGATTGTGGCGCCGATGTCGCTGTCGGCAGAGGACGAGTCGAGCCTGCGCGAGATCGGCACCCGCCTGCCGGACCCGCGCATCGGGCGCTGGGCGTAGCGCCGGCGCGGCGCTCAGCGGTAGCGCGCGACCGCGGCGAGGATCGCCTGCCGCACCTGGTCAGGCCTGGCCACGCACGTCCACTCCAGTGAGCGGTCTGCCCACACGCGTGGGGTGCGGCGGCTGTCGACGCCATGTGCGATGTCGCGCGTCCCTCGCGCGGTGCCCGCCGCGTCGCGTGCCGCACGCCAGCTGCGGCGACGTACGCGCGGCGCGCCTCGCATCACGCCAATGCTGCCGCACCGCACCCACCGCTCGCCCCAGCGCGTGGCGTCCCCGAGCGCGGCTACCTCCGAGAGCGTGCATGCCGACGTGTGCGTCACGATGCCCGCACGCACGATGATCCGCCGGTCGGTGAGCACGTACGCGCGGCTGAACCAGTCGTAGGCCTGCCATGCGCCGCGCACACCGAGGATCACCACCCCCGCCGCAATCGCCTGCGCAGTGTCCCACGGGATGTCCTCGGCGACGGACATCACAAGCAGCGCGACCACCGCGAGCGCAGCGACAGGAATCGCCGGAAGCAGGCCGATCACGATGAACCATGGGCTTGGGCGGATCGCCAAGATGACCGTCTCGTCCCCGCCTGCGAGTTCCGCCGCGGCGACCGGCGCCGCAAGCGCAACCGCGCCCCCGCTCATCGCGCCACCGCGTGCTGGTCAAGCACGCCCACAAAGGGCATGTTGCGGTAGAGGTCGTCGTAGTCGAGGCCGCACCCGACCACGAACACGTCAGGGATGTCGAATCCCACGAACTCGCAGGGTGTGGCGAGGGCCTCAGGGCGCAGCTTGCGCAGCAGCACGCAGGTGCGCACGCTTGCCGGCTCGTGACGCTCCATCGCCGCGCGCAGCAGGCGAAGCGTGCCGCCAGTGTCGAGGATGTCGTCGACGATGAGCACATGCCGCCCCTTGGCGCCCTCAGGGAGCGCAGATGCAAGCGATGCGCCTCGGCTCGACGTGTGCGTGCCGCCGTAGGACGACACCGTCACGATGCCGCAGCGGAGCCGGCGCGGCATCGCGCGCACGAGGTCCGCCGTGAAGAAGAGCGCCCCCGTCATCACTGACACGACGAGCATCTCGCCGCCGTCGGGCACCGCGCTGACGATCTCGCCCGCGAGCGCGCGCACACGCGATGCGATCTGCTGCTCGCTGACGAGCACTCGGGAGACTCCTTGCGCACGCCAGGGCATCGGGGCATCGGTGCCGGCCGAGTCCACGCTCAGCTCCCTCCCTTGCCGAGCCGCGACAGGATGCATGCCTGCGCGCGCTTGCCGTCCACCGCGCCACCGGCCTGCTTCATGACTGCGCCCACGAGCCTGCCGATCGCCGCCATCTTGCCGGCGCGCACATCGTCGGCGGCCTGCGCATTCGCCGCGATCGCGGCATCGACCCACGCGATGAGCTGGCCATCGTCCTGCACCGCAAGGAGCCCCATGCGCTGCGCCACCTCGCGCGCATCGCCATCGCCGGCACAGAGCTCCGCAAAGAGCGCATCCACCGACTGCGCGGGAAGGTCGCCCGACTCGCGCAGCGCAAGGATGCCGGCAAGCTGAGAGGGAGAGATGCCGGCACCGGCCAGCGCAACCCCGCGCTCATTGGCGTACTTGAGCCCGCTGTTGAGGAGCAGCTTCGCGGCGGCGACCGTCGCGCGCGCGGGATCCCCGCCAGCCGCAGCGGCGCACTGGTCGAGGAAGGCGCACAGCGGCGGCTCGTCGAGGAGCTGCCGCACGTCCTTGGATGGCAGTCCCGCCGCGATGTAGCGCGCGCGCCGCGACTCGGGAAGTTCGGGCATCTCCGCGCGCACGCGCTCGCGCCACTCCGCGCCGATCTCGACAGGCACAAGGTCGGGGTCGGGGAAGTAGCGGTAGTCGTGCGCGTCCTCCTTCTCGCGCTGGAGCACCGTCACCATCGCCACGTCATCCCATCCCCTGGTGCTCTTCATGCCGCGGCCCATCTCGCGGCCGGACTCGAGCCACTCCTGCGGCTGCCGCTTCCACTCGTGCTCGATCGCAGCGCGCACCGCACGGAATGAGTTGAGGTTCTTGATCTCGACGATCGGCGTGCGCACCTCACGGCCGTCGGCGAGCGTCAGCGCCAGGTTGACGTTGGGCTCGAATCGCATGTGCCCCTTCTGCATGATGCCCTCGGTCACGCCCAGGAACCGGCACACGTCGCGGAGCTGCTGCGCGAAGGCGACCACCTCGTCGGCCGACTCGAAGTCGGGCGCCGTCACGATCTCAAGGAGCGGCGTGCCTGCGCGGTTGAGGTCGACGAGCGAGCCCTCGTAGGTCCCGCCGCCCGGCAGCTCGTGGCCGAGCTTGCCGGTGTCCTCCTCGAGGTGCGCGCGGATGATGCCGATGCGCCTGACTGGCGCATCGGGCGCCTCGCCGAGCCTAAGGTCGAACGCGCCGTCGACGCATAGCGGCATGTCGTACTGGCTGATCTGGTAGCCCTTGGGCAGGTCGGGGTAGTAGTAGTTCTTGCGGTCCCACTTTGCCC
>CAYPOZ010000156.1:3001-3364 GCA_964412415.1 uncultured Isosphaeraceae bacterium
GGCAGCGCCGCAACGAGGGGATCCACCAGCGTGTTCGGCGCAGCATCGAAGTTGTCGGGATGCGCCACGTTTGCGGCGCGCGTGAACATCTTCGAGCGCGTGGCCAGCTCGACGTGGATCTCGAGGCCGACGATCAGCCGGGCACTCGCGATGGCGGGTCGTCCGACGGCGGCGCTCATCCGGCCATGATAGGGTTCATCGCATGAGCAACCCCGTGAACTTCGGCCACTTGCGCACGGCGTTGACGTGCACGATGGCGGCATCGGCGCTCGGCGTCAGCGCGCAACGCATGTCGCTCGCATCGCCGCCCGGCGCGCTGGCGGAGCGCGCAGTTTCGGGGGCTGCAGCGGCCGCCACGGACAA
>CAYPOZ010000156.1:3374-6171 GCA_964412415.1 uncultured Isosphaeraceae bacterium
ACCGCTGGCTCGAAGATGACAATGCCCCCGAGGTCAAGGCCTGGGTCGAGGAGCAGAACAAGCTGACTTTCGGCTATCTGGGCGGCATCGCCTGCCGCAGCGGCAGATGCCTCCCGCCGCGCACCGTCAATGGCGCCGACCCACCTGTACGTCGCTCCGGGCGCCCCGCTCGAGGTCACCATCGACGTTCCCGCGGACGCGTCGGCTTCGGTGCTCCTTCTCGATCCTGCAGGCGAGGTGGTCGGCGCGGCCCGCAACCTCCAGCCCGGACGCGTGGACCTCCGTCGCCAGATCAGCTCGATTGACTCGCTGCCGCGCGCGGCCTGGCTGCAGCTGGCCGTTGACGGGAAGCCTGTGGGCACGCCGATCGTTGTCGTGCCGCTCAACAGCGCACCGCCCGTGCGCACGAGGGTCGCGCAGCGCCCGGACGGCTCGCCCTACACGCGCGTGATCGGATGGGGCGACACGCTGCTTGACCCATCGGACCCCGATGACGTGAAGGCCAAGGAGTCAGGCAACTGGATCGCGGGCGACGCGCCAGTCATGTCGGGGTACCGCCTCTACCGCGACACCGATGTGCTTCTCGAGACTGACCAGGGACCGATCCGGATCGCGATGAGCCCAGACGAGGCGCCAGCGACTGCCTGGAACTTCATCGCACTTGTGCGGGACGGCTTCTACGGCGGAACGACATTCCACCGCGTCGTGCCGCTGGACCGGCAAGGGCGCCCATTCGTCATACAGGGCGGCGATCCCACCGGCACGGGCGACGGCGGTCCCGGCTTCGCGCTCGCGCTCGAGCCGAGCGCGCTGCCGCACGACTATGGAATCGTGTCGATGGCGCGGGCTGACGATCCGCACTCGGCGGGCAGCCAGTTCTTCGTGGCGCTCGGCCGCGAGGCGTGCGCCCGGCTCGATGGCCAGTACTGCGCGTTCGGGTACGTGGTCGATGGCGCGCGCGCGGTCGATGCGATCGCCGCATCGCCGATCGCCAATTCGGCAACGGGAAGGCCCGCACGGCCGCCTGCGATCAGGCGGGCATCGCTCGCCGAGGCTCCCCCTCGGGTGCCGGGCACAGACAGGCGCGCATCGCGCATCGCACCCACAGCGACGCCCGCGAAGCCCGCGCCAGCGGTGCGGTGAGCGTCAGCTCGTCGTGATCTTCGTGATCTTGGGCATCGTGCCGAGCGGCTTGCCGCTGCGCGGATCCACACGCACGGCCGCAATCTTCTCGACGACATCCATCCCCTTCGTGACCTTGCCGAAGGCGGTGTACTGGCCGTCGAGGTGCTTGCAGTTCTCGCGCGTGAGGCAGATGAAGAACTGGCTGCCTGCGCTGTCGGGATGCCCGCTGCGCGCCATCGAGAGGACGCCGGGCTCGTGCTTGCGGCTGTTGAACTCGGCCTTGATGGTGTAGCCAGGACCGCCCGTGCCGTCGCCGGTCGGGCATCCGCCCTGGATCATGAAGCCGGGAATGATGCGGTGGAAGCCAAGGGCGTCATAGAAGCCGTTCGAGGCGAGCGCGGTGAAGTTGGTGACGTGCCCCGGCGCAACGTCGTTCCACAGCTCAACCGCAATGGTGCCGTGGTCGGTCTCGATGGTGGCTGTCGGGAACCCTGACGATCCTTGCTTCTTGCTCATGGGAACTTGAGCCTAGCGGATCGTCGCGGTCCGTTCACGGGCCGATCCAGCGGCCCTCGCGAAGCGCTCGCATCCGCACGGGGCGCAGGAAGTTGCGTCCCTCGAAGACGGTCACCTCGCCGGTCAGCACCACGCTCATCGTCTGCGGCGCCGACCGCACCATGGAGATGAGCCTGTCGAGTGAGGCGCACGGCAGCAGCTCCATCGCATGATCGCCCTCATGAAGCCCGCCAGAGGCAAGCACGAAGATCCATGCGCCTGTGACAGGGTCGCGAGTCACCGTGCCGCGGCGGTCGAGCATCCGCTGCGGGGGCATCACGCGCGCCGATGCAGGCGTCGATGGCAGCACCGCGCCGATTGCCTCACGCTTCTGCGATGGGTCGTCGGCTGCGTCGACGCCTTCACCTGCGACGTCCGGTTCGGCTGGCTCGACGTCGACTGGTGCAACAGGCAGAGGCAGACCATCAGGACCGAGCGGCTCGCTCGCGGATGGATCGCGGATCGCGCTCGAGAGCTCGCTGCCCACCGTCTGCGCGGCACGCGACGGCTGCATGGATCCCGGCTCGGCGAGTGGCGCAGCTGGCTGCGCGTCGGGGCTCTTCGCGACTGTCGTCACCCGCGAGTCGAGCGCGCGCTCGAGCTGCACTGCGACATTCTCGGGATCTGCGGGTGCAGCAGCGGCTGGCGACGCGGGCGCAGCAGCCGCAACGCGAGCTGCGGCGACGCCATCTGGCGCGGCGGGCGCGGCTGCGGCTGGTGCAGCTGCGGCGGCGGCGGCGGCGCCTGGAGGCATGAGCGGCCCAGCATCGGCACGTGGCGCGTCGAGCGACGTGACAGGAACGGCGAATGTCACCAGCAGGAAGTTCGAGCCACGCCACGCCATGATGCGGCCGGTGACCTCGAAGATTGCGGTCTCGCCGATCTCCTCCGATGCGCGTGCCGCATCGACCATGTCGGTCAGTCCCTGGCACGGCAGCAGAGTGATCAGCCGGTTGGGTGCACCGTTGATGCGGTCACGAAGCCTGATCGCCCACACGCCCAGGTCAGCGCGGCGCTCGAGGGTGCCCACTGCGCGCATGAGGAATCCGCCTTCAGGGATGACAGGCGGCAGGAACAGTCCTGACGCGCGGATCTCGGCGGCTTCCTGCATCGCGGA
>CAYPOZ010000157.1:0-3830 GCA_964412415.1 uncultured Isosphaeraceae bacterium
TTACTACGAGGGATTCTGCAACGGGACGCTCTGGCCGCTGTACCACGACGCAATCGGCGCGCCCTCATTCGAGCGGCGGTGGTGGGCCCGGTACCGGGAGGTGAACCGCCGCTTCGCCCGCGCGGCCGCGGCACGCGCTGCGCGTGGCGCAGTCGTGTGGGTGCACGACTACCACCTGCAGCTGGTGCCCGCGATGCTGCGCGAGATGCGGCCGGACGTGCGCATCGGCCTGTACATCCACGTTCCATTCCCTCCCGACGAGCTCTTTTCGTGGCTGCCGTGGCGCACCCAGATCCTCGGGGCATGCTCGGCGCCGACCTCGTCGCATTCCAGACGCCTGAGGGTGCGCACAACTTCGCGCGCGCGGCACGGCGGTACGCGGGCACGTCGGGCCGCGACGAGAGGCTTATGCACGGGGGGCGCCGGATCAAGGTCCGCGCGATGCCGATCTCGGTGGATGCAGCGCACCTCGACGCGCTTGCGCAGTCACCGGCCGTCGAGGCGCATGCGGCGCAGATCCGCGAACGCCTCGCGGGCCGCACCATCATGCTCGCGGTCGACCGCCAGGACTACACGAAGGGCATCCCCCAGCGCCTGCTGGCGTTCGAGGAGCTTCTCCGGGCGGGCGCCGCAAAGGTCGACGATGTGGTGATGGTGCAGGTTGCCGTGCCCAGCAGGGACAGCTCCCCGGGGTACCGCGAGGTCCAGCGCGAGACCGAGCAGATCGTCGGGCGCATCAACGGCCAGCACTCGGAGCCCGGCCGGGTCGCCGTCCACTACTTCAGGCGGAGCCTCTCCACCGAGGAGCTTGCCGCCTACTACCGCGCCGCCGACATCATGCTCGTGACGCCGCTGCGCGACGGGATGAACCTCGTCGCGAAGGAGTACGTCTGCTGCCGCACTGAAGTCGACGGCGTGCTCGTGCTGAGCGAGTTTGCGGGAGCCGCGCGCGAGCTTCGCCAGGCGATCCTGGTCAACCCGCGCGACCTCGACGGGATGCGCGGCGCCATGTCGCGCGCGCTCCGGATGGGCGCCACGGAGCGGCGCCGCCGCATGTCGTCGCTCCGCCGCCAGGTGCTCCGGCACGACGTGTTCCGCTGGGCTTCGGAGTTCCTCAAGGAGCTCAGGTGAGGGTTCGGCGATGCGAGGCTGCAGGTCGGCCGCGCCGAGAACCGACGCGGATCAGGATGTCACGCGCACGCTCAGGAGACTTCTCGAGATGCGGCGTGCCCCGATGGCCGAGGCCCGGATGCACCTAGCATCCCGCCGTGGCCGCAATGCTCGAGTCGCGACAGCGTGTGCCGGAGCGCATGGACGATCCCGCGCTTCCGCCGCACGAGCATGACCGGGCTCTTGCGGACCTCGCTCGCCTGAACTCGCTCGCACGCAGTGCCGCGATCCTGTGGCCGGCGGTTCGTGAGGAGCTCCGGCGGGCTGCAGCGGCGGGGCGCATCGCGCGGGTGCTCGATGTCGCGACGGGATCTGGCGACATTCCCATGACGCTTGGCCGTTGGGCGCGCCGCGACGGCCTGCAGGCCCACTGGATCGGCGTCGATGCGAGCGATCATGCGCTCGAGCGCGCGTCGCAGCGTGCCGCGCATGAGGGCGTGCCGCTGGAGTTGCACCAGGCGGACGCGACCCGTGCGCTGCCGGTGGATGCCGATGTCGTCATCTGCAGCCTGTTCCTGCATCACCTCAGCCAGGCACAGGCGGTGGATGCGCTCCGCGCGATGTCCCGCGCGGCGCGCTCCGCGCTCATCGTCAGCGACCTGCGCCGCAGTGCGCCGGGCCTCGCGCTTGCATGGACAGCGTCGCGCGCGCTGAGCCGGTCGCCTGTGGTGCACTTCGATGCGGTCGTCTCGGTGCGCGGCGCATTCAACGAGCGCGAGCTCGCAGGCCTTGCTCAAGCCGCGGGATTGCGCGGTGCATCGGTTCACCGCGCATGGCCCCAGCGCATGATCCTGCAGTGGTCGCCTCACGGCGGGAGCGCGGCGTGAGCGCGTGCAAGGTCACCCCCGCGAGCGCGGCCGTCGCCGCGAGCGCGGCCGTCGACCGCGCCGATGCCATCGTGATCGGCGCAGGCCCAGCCGGCAGCGTCACTGCGGCGCTGCTCGCACGCCAGGGGATGCGCACCATCCTCGTCGAGCGCGATCGGTTCCCGCGCGCAAAGGTGTGCGGGTGCTGCCTTGGCCCCCGCGGCGTCGCGGCACTGAAGCAGGCGCATCTTGATGGTGCGATCGATGGCGCGATCGCGCTCGAGTCGGTGTCGCTCGCCCACGGCCGCCACTGGATCTCGTTGCCGCTTGGCGGCACGCGCGTGATCGGCCGCGATGTGATGGACTCGCGACTCGCCGAGGCCGCCGGCCACGCCGGATGCGACGTGCGCATGGGCGTGCGCGCAGCCGTGGTGAGAGCGGGCGACCCACGCACGCCAGCGCATGTGAGGGTCGAGAGTGTCGTAGGGGGCCATGAGTTCGATGTTCATGCCGGCCTGGTTGTCTGCGCCGATGGCATCGGTGGCAGGTCGCTTGCGCCGCTGTGCGGCGACTCTGCGTGGGCCGTCGATGCGCGGTCGCGGTTCGGGGTCGCCGCCACGCTTGAGCCCGGTGCGCTCGAGGTGCCTTCGGGCCAGCTGTGGATGATGTCCCATGCCGACGGCTATGTGGGCGCGGTTCGGCTTCCCTCAGGCGAGGTGGACGTCGCCGCTGCGCTCGATCCGGCTGCCGCGCGCCGTGCCGGCGGACCTGCCGCGCTCGTCGCTGCCGTGGTCGGGGGATGCGGTCGAAGGCTCGAATGCGAGGCCGCGCATGGGTGGAAGGGCACTCCGGCACTCACACGCCGCCGCACGTGGGTCGCGCGGGGCCGCGTCATCTGCGTGGGCGATGCTGCGGGCTACATCGAGCCGTTCACCGGGGAGGGCATGAGCTGGGCGATCGAGGGCGCATGCGCGGCAGCGCGCGATGCAGCCGGCATCGTCGCGCGCGGCGATGCGGCGCTGTGGCAGCGGACGCTCGCCGATGCCGTCGGGGCGCACCAGCGAAGGTGCCGCCGGGTTGCGGCCATGCTGCGCTACCCGCGCACCACGATGTGCGCGCTGCGCGCCGCGGCGCGGGTGCCCGGCGTGAGACGCAGGCTCGGCGCGATCGCGACGGGGGTGTCATGAGCGGGCGCGCGGTCATCCGAGCCATCGGCACAGCCGTGCCTGAGCGTTCGCTCTCGTCGGCGCGTTCTCTCGAGGTTGCGCGTGCGCTCACCCCAGACGAGGTGCCAGCGTCGCTGCTGCGACGTCTTCACGAGCGGTCGGGCATCGACGGGCGCGGATGCGCAGTGCTTGCGCCCGACGGCTCGGTGCCCATCTATGGCGTGGATTCGTCCGAGGCAGGCTCGGCGGCCGTCGCCACATGCCCCGGTACCGCGGACCGCATGCGTGCGTATCTCGACGCCGCGGAGGCTCTGGCGATCGCGTCCTCGCGTCAGGCATTCGCGCACGCATCCGTCGACCCCTCGTGCATCACGCACATCGTGACCGCGTCGTGCACGGGTTTCGCGGCGCCCGGCTTCGACCAGTCCATCATCGGCGCGCTTGCGCTCAGCCCTCACGTGCGCCGCACCCACATCGGCTTCATGGGATGCCACGCTGCGGTCAATGCGCTGGCGGTGGCCTCGGCGTACGCCACATCGGATCCCGACGCATGCGTGCTGCTGGCATGCGCCGAGGTCTGCTCGGTGCACTTCCAGGTGAGCGCGCGCATAGACCAGGTGGTCGCCAACACGCTCTTCGCCGACGGCGCCGCGGCGGCCATCATCTCCCCGCAACCTACCGAGGATGG
>CAYPOZ010000157.1:3840-6149 GCA_964412415.1 uncultured Isosphaeraceae bacterium
TGGAGGCGTACGGGGCCTTGTCGAGTGCCCGGCCGTGACGCGATGCGCGTCAGCGATCATCCCGGACTCCACGGGATCCATGGCCTGGCACATCGGCGACCATGGCTTCGAGATGACGCTCGGCGCGGACGTGCCCGACCGGATCGCGGCCGCGCTCCCGCAGTGGGTCGACCGCGAGCTTGCCACGCTCGGCATGGCGCGGAGCGATGTCGGCGGGTGGGCGATCCATCCCGGAGGCCCGCGCGTGATCGATGCGGTCGTCGCGTGCCTCGGGCTTGGGCCTTCCGCTGGCGACGCCTCTCGCGCCGTGCTCCGAAGGCACGGCAACATGTCGTCGGCGACCCTCCTCTTCATCATGGACGAGATGCGCCGTGCAGGCGTGCCACGGCCATGGGTCGGCCTTGCGTTCGGTCCGGGCCTCGCCGGGGAGATGGTGATCCTCGCATGAGCGGCCCTCGCCAGGGTGCGCCCACGCTCGAGGTGCCGGTGGACTCGGTGGAGGCCGTCGAGTGCGCGGCACCGTACGCCGACCGCATCGAGCTCTGCGATGACCTGGCCACCGAGGGGTGGACCCCGAAGGGGCCGCTGATCCGCGCCGCCCGCGCGGTCAGCGACGCGCAGCCTGAAGGCCGCCGCCCGCTCATCATCGCGATGATCAGGCCGCGCCTTCCCGAGTCGACGCTGGCGCTCGATGCCGCGGCCTTCGTCGCCACTGAGCGAGTCGTCGACGCGTCCCTGCGCGAGATCGCGTCGTGCGCCGACGCCGGTGCGCACGAGATCGCCATCGGGCTCCTTGATGCGCACGGGAACATCGACGTTTCGGCCTGTGCACGGCTGCGCGACGCGGCCCTTGGGCGTGGGGCGTCCGTGGCGTTCCTGCGTGTGTTCGACCTGCTCCGAGACCGCGCACGCGGCTGGCGCGACATTGCGGCGCTCGGCATCGGCCGCGTGCTCACGGCCGGTGTGCATGGATGGGATGCGGGTGTCGCAACGGTCGAGCAACGCACGAGGGTCATCGCGTCGGACCTGGAGGCAGCGCAACGTGCGTGCGGAGCCGCCGGTACCGGGCCATTTGCTGCCGGCGCGCCGGCGGCGATCGCCATCGCCGCAGGAGGCGGCGTCCGCGCCGACAACGCAGGACAGTTCCTCGGTGTCACCCCGCACCTCCACGCATCATGCCGCGTCGGCGGCCGCATCAGCATCGCCGAACTCTCGGCCCTTCGCGCCCGCATCGATGGCAGCGGGGGATGACCCGCTTGCCGTAGCCTTGCGGCGTGACTCCCGCGAAGACTCCTGAACCGCCCGAAACGCCCTCGATGGGCCGCGTCTACAACTTCTCCGCGGGTCCCGCGTGCATGCCCGAGAGCGTGCTCGTGAAGCTCCAGTCCGAGATGCTCGACCTCTTCGGCACCGGCATCGGCCTGCTCGAGCACAGCCACCGCGGCAGCTCGTACGACCGGGTGCTCGAGGAGGCCCTCGCCGCGGTGCGCGCGTGCGCCGGCATCGGCCCCGAGTGGGAGATCCTGTTCATGCCCGGCGGCTCGATGCAGCACTTTCCGCTGCTGGCGATGAACTTCGTGCCCGCCGGAGGCAGCGCCGCGTTCCTCGACACCGGACTGTGGGCGCACAAGGGGGCTGCGGAGACCTCGCGCGTCTGCACGGTGCGTACGCTCTTCGACGGCAAGTCGATCCGCTACGCCCACGTGCCTGCCGACAGCGAGATCGCCGCAGCAGGCGATGCCGCATACCTCTGCTACTGCTCGAACAACACCGTCGAAGGCACGCAGTTCAGGCGCCATCCGAGCTCCACCGTGCCGCTGTTCTGCGACGCCACCAGCGACATCTTCTCGCGCGAGTTCGACTGGGACGCGCACGAGCTCGTCTTCGCCAGCGGGCAGAAGAATCTTGGCGCATCGGGCATCTGCGTCATCTTCGCGAGGGCGTCGCTGCTGGCCCGAGCGAAGTCCACGCTGCCGCCGATGTTCAGCTACGCGCATTTCGCGAAGACGCAGTCGCGGCCCAATACGCCGCCGACGTTCGGTGTGCGCGTCATCGGCCTCATGGCGCAGTGGACGCTCGACCACGGCGGATCTGCGGCGTTTGCGCGCCGCGCGACCGAGCGGTCAGCCGCCGTGTATGCAGCCATCGACCGCAGCGGCGGCTTCTACCGCGGTTCCGCGGACCCGTCGTCGCGCAGCACGACCGCAGTCAGCTTCCAGCTCGCAAGCGATGCGCTTGTGGATGCGTTCGTGAGCGAGGCGGAGGCGCAGGGGCTTTGCGGCCTGCGCGGCCACCGCGAGTGGGGCGGC
>CAYPOZ010000158.1:0-510 GCA_964412415.1 uncultured Isosphaeraceae bacterium
CACGGCATGGCGCATGCTCTGGACGCGTGCACGCGTGCGGCCGGGCATGAGCGTGCTCATCCCAGGAATCGGAGGCGGTGTCGCCGTAGCGCTGCTCGGCATTGCGCGCCACCTTGGGTGCACGACCATCGTGACGAGCCGCCACGCCCAAAAGCTCGAGCGCGCGCGTGCGCTTGGGGCGGATCATGCGATTCTCGACGATGGCGGTGACTGGTCCCGCGAGGTCCGGAAGATCACGGCGCGACGGGGCGTTGACATCGTGGCGGACTCGGTGGGCAAGGCCGTCCACGGTGCGTGCCTCCGGAGCCTGGTGCGGGGTGGGACATTTGTGACCTGCGGGTGCACATCCGGATCTGACGCCACGACCGACCTTACGCGGATCTTCTGGAACCAACTGGCAGTTATAGGATCCACTATGGGCGACATGGATGAGTTCAGATCAGTCGTGAGGCTCTTCCAGACGGGGGCACTCAAGCCCGTGGTCGATCAGGTGTTTACGTGCGACCGGGG
>CAYPOZ010000158.1:520-6038 GCA_964412415.1 uncultured Isosphaeraceae bacterium
GCCTTCGCCCGTCTGGAGGCTGCCGAGCAGTTCGGGAAACTGGTCGTGGACTGGCGCTGAGCCGGTCAAGAGAAGCGGCGCGATTTCCCGTGGACTTTGCACATTTGCGGTTCAGAATGATGTTGCGGAGTGCGATGATCCGCGGACGCTGGGCATCGTGGAGCGGTCGCCCAGCGTTGAGATGCCGAGTGGGGTCCGGTCGGACGCCGCTCAGTGGAGCAAGCACCCTTCGAGGAGACATATCAGTCATGGTCAAGGTCAACATGCTCGTGGGCTCGTCTGCGCTCGCACTTGCGATCGCAGGCGCGGCCCATGCCCAGTGCGATGTGACGCCGCCAGCCGGCGCCATCCAGACAACTGACGGTTGCGGTGTCACGCCAGACGCCAACGGCGGATGCAACGCATCGCCCACCGTGTTCACCGACCTCGGTTCGCTGGGCGCAGGCGGCTCGCTGAGCGTCGTCGGGCAGTTCGGCACGTACGACACGAACAACGACCCGAGCAACACCGAGTCGCGTGACCTCGACTGGATGCTGCTGACGACTCCGGTGGGCGGAAAGCTCCGGCTGAGCCTGTCGGCGTTCAACTACCTGAACCAGCAGCAGGCGGCGACCGTGATGTTTGTCGCTGCGAACATCGATACTGCAGCGCCGTGCGACGCGACCTTCCAGATCGCGATCCAGAGCACTGCGTGCCCTCATCAGCAAGAGATCTTCGTCGGGCCTGGTACGCACATTATTGTGGTGTCGACGCCCTTCGACACGGCGCCGTCAGTGGCCAACCAGTGCGGTCCCTACCGGCTCGATCTCGCCCTCGACCCGCTCCAGAACCCCGAGTGCGGCACGTCGAGCGCGTCCTGCATCACGGCTCACGCTGGCGGTGGCTGCGAGAACATCGGCTGCTGCGAGCAGGTCTGCGGCTTCAACCCCTTCTGCTGCCTCACGGCGTGGGATGCCGACTGCGTGACGCTGGCCGTCGACCAGTGTGGCCTCTTCCTCTACAACTGTCAGTCACCCGGTGGCGCCCCCAGCAACGATTGCGCGACCAACCCGCGCAGCGTCTCCGTTGGCCAGACTGGCATCCTTGTCTCCAACGGCAGCGCAGGAACTGACGGGCCTGGCCCGGCAGTCGGCCTCTGCGGCAGCGCGATGGGCAAGGACCTCTGGTACCGCGTCCAGGCGCCCGGCAACGGGGCGCTCACCGTGTCGATGTGCGCAAGCACCACGCCGGGCGACTCCGTGATGGAGATCTACGGTCTCGGCACCAACCCTGCCATGGATGCTGCCCGTGCGCAGACCCTTCCTGACCTCTTCATCGGCTGCGTGGACGATACGTGCGGCACGACCGGCGGCACCGAGGCGCTGACGCTCATCGACGCAGTTGAGGGCGAGTACTACCTCGTCCGCATCGGCGGCTTCTACGACAACGCTGCAGGTGGAGCCGATACCGCGGCAACCTTCACCCACTCGCTCGAAATCAACTTCGAGCGCGTCGTGTACACGACGGGGCCGCAGATCGCGATCCTGAACAACGGGACGGCCACCAACCTCGGCCTCTCGTCGGGCTGCATTGCGGCGGCGTCGCCGCAGCGTTGGCTGGCGATGCCGTGGACGGCGCCTGCCTTTGCGGGTTCGCCCTCGTGGAACATCAGCAAGATCACGGCCAAGGGCTTCGTCCCGGCAGGCAACACGAACGAGACCCTGAACTACATCGTCTGGGCTCGAAACGGCTCGGTGCGTCCGGTCGATGGCGACCAGAGGGCGAGCGGCTTCGTCGCCTTCCCGACTGGCTACGACAACCCGGCGGACAACTCTGCCAACTCGTCTCACGACATCGAGACCGACTTCGACGTCACGCCAGGCGACTACTACCTGACGGTCTACGCGAGCAACCCGTCGTGCGGCACTATCAACTCGAGCTTCGCCTGGTTCATCATGGCGCCAGGCGGCATCAACATTGTCGATGCGCAGGGCCCGTACTGCTGGCGTTCGGTCAGCTTCCCTTCGCCTGGCTTCGTGCGGACTACGCTGCCGGCGCAGTACACCGTGCAGGCCGGCCAGGATCCGAACGACCTCTACAACTGCGCATTCGACATCTTCGGCAACCCCAACGAGGGCGCCTGCCCCGGTGACTTCAACAGCGACCAGCAGGTCAGCGGTCCTGACCTGACGGTGCTGCTTGCGGGTTGGGGCTCGGCCTCTGGTGACATCAACGGCGACGGCACCACCAACGGCGTTGACCTCACGGCGCTGCTCGCGGCGTGGGGCCCGTGCCAGTGACCTGAACGTCCGCGTCTGCTTCTCGCTTGCTACAGGGCCCTCGGATTCGTCCGAGGGCCCTTTTTCATCATGCGGGACCGGTTGGAGGGGACGTCACGGGTTCCTGCCCGCGTATGACGGCTGCGGAAAGGGTGACTACCCTAGACCTTCTCGGTCCCCATGCGTACTTACCTGAACATTGCCGCCGCGGTCCTTGCCCTGGCAGTCGTTGGCCTGGTGATCGGGGGCGGCGCGATCTTCGAGATGCTGCCCGGGATGGGGGCACGCGAGGAGAAGCTGGGGGTCCGTACGGCCACCGTCAAGGCCGGCACGCTCACCGAGACGATCACTGCGCCCGGGGTGGTTGAGCCGATCTCCCAAGTCGAGATTTCCGCGCAGGTCAACGCCCGCGTGATGGCGATCCCGTTCCGCGAGGGTGAGAGGGTCCGCAAGGGCGACCTCCTGATCCAGCTCGATGACAGGAACCTGCGCGCCGCCAAGGAGAGCGCCTCGGCTCGGCGTGACGGGGACGCCGCTAGGCTCGAGGCCGAGCGTGCGCGCATCGCGGGCCCTCGCCAGACCGTGGAGATCGCGCGCCGCAACATGGAGCGCCAGAAGAGGCTCTTCGAGTCGGGCGACGTCCCGCGCACCAACTTCGAGGATGCGGAGGTGCGAGTGCGCGAGCTTGACGCGACGATCGCCGCTGCCGAGCGCAGCATCGCATCGCTCGAGAGCGCGCTCGCGGCGAGCTCCGCCGAGATCGAGCGCGTGGAGCAGGAGCTCTCGTTCGCGAAGATCGACTCGCCCATCGACGGTTTCGTCACGCAGCTCAATGCCGAGGTCGGCGAGCTCGTCGTCGTAGGCACGATGAACCAGCAGGGCACCGTCATCATGACGATCGCCGACCTCGACAAGATGCGCATGCTTGCGCAGGTGGCGGAGGCCGACATCGCAAAGGTGAAGGTGGGGCAGCCCTGCGACATCCGCATCAACGCCTACAAGGACCAGGTGTTCAAGGGTGTAGTGACCGATGTCGCGCTGCAGCGCACGGCCTCGGGCAATGCTGTCGCTGCCGCCACGCAGGGCGGCGGCACGTTCAAGGTCACGGTTTCCATCGACAGCGGAGGCGTGCAGATCCTCTCTGGCCTTGCAGGCAACGTCGACATCACAATCGCGGAACACAGAGGGCTTGTGCTTCCCTCGCAGGCCATCGTGGAGCGGCGCACGGAGGACCTTCCGGACTCGGCATTCACGACGGGCCTCGCCGAGAAGTCGCGAAGGGTGACGGCGGTGGTGTTTGTGGACGATGGCGGGAAGGCGGTGATGGCACCCGTCCGCACCGGCCCAAGCAGCATGTCGCAGACGATCGTCGAGGCTGGGCTTGAGGCGAACCAGACGGTCGTGACCGGCCCGTACAAGGCACTCGAGCGGATGATGCAGGGTGACCCGATCATCGTCGACTCGCCTGCCAGCCCTGGCGGCAAGCCCGGCGGCGGCGCGCCAGGCGCGAAGCCCGAGGGGGCATCTCCCGACCCGAAGCCCGCGGCAGCGACCGCGGACAGCGCTGGTTCCGGCGACGCCAAGGCTGGCGCCTCGGAGCGGCGCCCGTCATGATTCGGATCAGGGGACTTCGCAAGATCTACCGGGTCGGCACCGAGGCGGTGCATGCCTTGCGCGGCGTCGACCTTGACATCAGTGCCAACGAGATGGTGGCGATCATGGGCAGCTCCGGATCCGGCAAGAGCACGCTGATGAACATCCTCGGCTGCCTCGACACGCCCACGCACGGCACCTACGAGCTCGATGGCAAGCCCGTGAGCCGCATGAGCGCCGACGAGCTCGCGCACGTGCGCAACGAGAAGATCGGGTTCGTGTTCCAGGCCTTCGAGCTGCTGCCGCGCCAGACGGCGCTCACGAACGTCGAACTGCCGCTGGTCTACTCCCGGCAGGCGAATCTCACGTGGCGCGAGCGGCGTGAGCGCGCCGAGACGTCGCTCAAGCGCGTGGGCCTCGGTTCGCGCATGGACCACCGCCCGAACCAGCTCTCGGGCGGTCAGAAGCAGCGCGTGGCGATTGCCCGCGCGATCCTCAACAACCCGTCGATCCTGATGGCGGACGAGCCGACGGGCAACCTCGATTCGGCCACTACGGCAGAGATCCTCTCGATCTTCAGGCAGCTCCACGCCGAAGGGCAGACGATCCTGATGGTCACGCACGAGAACGACGTGGCCGCGCACTGCCAACGCGTGGTGCGGCTGCGCGACGGCCGAATCCTGAGCGACCTGCCGATCAGCGAGGACCAGGCGGGCAAGCACGTGCCTGCAGGGCAGGCCGCATGATCTGGAGCCCGTACTTCTGGATCCAGGCAATTGCGCTCGCGTTCAGCCAGATCTGGGCGAACAAGACGCGGTCGTTTCTCACCGCGCTCGGCATCATCGTGGGTGTGGCTAGCGTGACCGCGGTGATCGCCGCGCTCACGGGACTCAAGGCGAAGGTGCTCACGGAGTTCGAGACCTTCGGCGCAAACCGCATCTTCCTGTTCCCGGATAGGCCGCAGGACAAGCCGCGCAACCTCTTCCCTTGGGAGCTGATCCGACTCAAGCCCGAGGAGGTTCAGGCATTGGCGGAGGACTGCCAGTCGATCAAGGCCATAACCCCAATCACGGAGATGAGCCTCTCCATCGAGAGCGACATGAAAAAGCTCGATGGCCTCTCGGTGACCGGGATCTGGTCGGACTGGCACGAGGCGGAGAACCGGCGCATCATCGAGGGCCGTCCCTTCAACCGCATCGACGAGGCCACAGAGCGCCAGGTGTGCATCATCAACGAGTCCGCGATCGACGAGCTGATGCTGCCTGAGGATCCGGTCGGCTCGACCGTCCTGCTCGGCGGTCGGCGCTTCGTGATCATCGGCATCGTCGAGACGCTGCAGGCGCGGATGTTCGGTTCTGCGTCGCAGACAGCGGAGATCTTCGTGCCATTCTCCGTTGTCGCAAAGCTGCAGAGCCGCGACTTCTGGATGCGCGTGGCAATCGTGACCAAGGGCGCTGGCGCCACCGAGGAGGCGCAGTCCGAGATCAAGCACATCATGCGCAGGCTCCGCGGCATCAAGCCCGGCGAGCAGGACACGTTCCGCGTGGAGGCGATCGACCGCTACATCCAGCAGTTCAAGACGCTCGCGGCCGGAATCACGGCGATCGCGGGCGGCATCGTCGGGATCAGCCTTCTCGTGGGCGGCATCGGCATCATGAACATCATGC
>CAYPOZ010000159.1:0-1112 GCA_964412415.1 uncultured Isosphaeraceae bacterium
CTCGGCACGCCATTGATGAACCAGTCCGGCAGGTACGGCAGCACCGGCACGGTGCCGTTCCACGTGGTGGGCCGGATGACCACTGCGCTCGGGTTCGCCTGCTCGTAGCCGAGCTGGCGAACGCCCCACAGGATGGGCGACGGTCCGTTCGTAGCCGCGAGCGGCTTGGCGAGCACGGCCACGGATCCATCAGGATTCAGCAACTGCCCTGTCCTGTCGGCCCATGTCCAGTCCACCATGAAGTCCGAGCAGTTGCGGAGGACGGTGGGCGACGTGAGCATCGCATCGAACCGGTGCGTGCTCGGCGCGCGCTTCTCGGCACGTGGATACGCACCTAGCCCGAGCGTCCACGGCTGCGCACCGAAGGCCGCATTGACGATACGGTTGCGGATGCCGTCTGCGCCGACCCACGTACGCCGCTCGCCTGTACCGAACCGCTCCACGATGCGGCGCACATCGGAGATCTGCTGCGAGCACACGTCGTTGCGGCTTGCCGCGAGGTCCGCACTCGGCACGAGGTTTCCCGTCGCGATCGACCCGTCCGGAGTGACGCCGCCCGCCGCGCTCTCGACGAGTGCAGCGATTGCCGGGAAGTTCTGGTGCGCGGTTGCCGCACCACCATCGTCAGCCAGCAGGATCGCCTGCCGGGCGAGTACCCATTGGCGCGCCTCGGGCTGCGATCCGTTCACCGTGGGACCGCCGCCGGACTGGCTTCCCGATGTCTCGAGGCGACCGGACCCTGGCGCGTCCCACGCCCACGGCACAAGGGGACCGTCGTCGAAACCGATCGGATCAAGCCTGTTGTCCGCAGTCTCCGAGACCGGAGCGAGATCAGGAACCTGCACACCATGCCCGTAGATGATCCGCGTGCTGCCGGCCCTTGGCGGAAAGCGGCCATTGAGGTCCGAGCCGCCCACGTACTGCTGGGTGTCCTCCGCGCCCTTCATGAAGAACACGGCCTGGTCGCAGCGGAGCATCGCGTTGGGGTCGAGCACAGGGTTCAGGAGCGGTGCACTGTTGCCGTAGCGCACCCGATTGACGTCGTTGCGCACGCCCACGCACCGCACCACGAGGTATCCGTCAAGGTCAAGCCGGGCGAGATCCTGCCGCAG
>CAYPOZ010000159.1:1234-4032 GCA_964412415.1 uncultured Isosphaeraceae bacterium
TGGGTCACGTTCGAGTTCGCCTCGCCGAGTCCAGACACCTGAGTCGTCGTGCCCAGGATCTTGCTCGCCGCAATGATCACCACAGCAAGCAGGCCAATCGCCACCAGCAGCTCCACGATGGTGAATGCGCGGCGCATCATCGGTCAGAGTTCCTTCACCGTGGCGAAGACTGGCTGCAGGAGGAACCCGTTCTGGTCGCGCGTAGGCACGAACCAGAACTGCGTCACGCCCCGCGTGCGCATGTTGACTTCGTTGAGCTGGGCACCGGCGCCAATGCCGAAGAGCGCCCGGCTCGGCTCGAGCTCAGGCACCGGACGCGTGAGGAACACGGGGCCCTCGCGCGTGTTCCGCCTTCCAGATGCGACCTTGTGCACCACGTTGTACTCGTCCACGATCCACTGTCCCGGTGCCTGCCAGGTGGCAGCGATGGGAAGCTCAGCCGGAGGCCCCGCGGTTGCCGCATCCGTGCCAAGAAGACGCGCGTTGTCGAACACGGTCGCAGGGTTCGCATCGGTGCCGCCGTACTTCCACGACAGGTTCACCGGAAGGATGACGCTCATCGGCATCGCCGGAGGGATGCCGTTGGGGCCAGGCCCGGCCGTCGGCAGTCCGACGCGGTATGGCGCGAGCGCATTCCGGTCCACGGCACTCCCGACATCGCGAGAGACACCGGCAATGTCGCCCCCCGCCGTCGAGACGCGGTACACGAAGATCGCGACGAGAATCCGCCCCTCGAATCGACGGAAGATGCAGTCCCACACGTACTGAGGACGCGGCTGCGGGTACGTGGCCTCGCTCGACATCGGGTAGCAGCGCTCGCCCTGGGTGATCAGGATCGCGGGCGTGAACTGCGCGTTGGGCACCGTGTACGCACCCGCGACCGCGTTGGTCACCCTGAACGATGGATCGAACACGCGCCGGCTGTACGGGATTCCCTGCATCGCGCCGGCAGCAGGAGTCTCGCTGAGCGCCACCAGTCCGGACCTGATCGAGCCCTGCGCGGCGATGCCGCCAAAGACGTCAATCGCCCCGATGAATCTCGCGCTCGATGGCGAGGGGCTGCCCGCGGACACGAGCATCGTCGGTCGCTTCCATCCCCAATCGCCGGGGACATTCGGGAGTCGCACCGACACGGTGCCGTTGCCGCTGGCCGGGTCGACCGGGCTCGACGCATCGAAGGGGATGTTGAACTCCTCCATCGTGCCGAACATCTCCGGGCTGAGCTTTGACCGGATGATGGCGATCGCGTTGTCGGCGACGATCGGCCCGACAACGTCGTCGTTGGCTCGCTGCTGCAGCGCGATTGCCGAGGGGAGCAGCGCCGCCACGCCCAGCACCCCGATGCCGAGGATGAACACGGCAAGCAGCAGCTCGACGAGCGTGAAGGCGCGGCGCATCACTGGGGCACCACCTCGGCCACGCCGGTGAAGCGGTTGAACTGGATGCGGTCAGCATTCTGGTCTATGAAGATCGTGCGGTCGAAGTTGAGCTCGCGGCTGTTGGTCCCCCGCCATCCGACCTGCGTCGCGGGCGGCGACTGCTCGCGCAGCTCAGCGTCATTGAACACAGCAAGGAACAGTCCGCAGTTACCGAGCGGCTCGTCATCCCACTCGTCGTAGTTGTAGTACATCGTGTCGGACCCGCCCGTGTTCGACGTGCCGATGCTGATGAAGCCGTCGCGGTTGAAGTCGACCCACGGACGCACGCTCGCGATGTCACTGCCGGCGGTGACATTGGCGGGAAGAGACGCGTTCCGCGTGATCGGCTTGCCGTCCGGGCCGAAGCGGATCATCATCATCGATGCGCTCTCTGGGCCGGAGATCGTGCCGTTGACCGCGATCTGCGCGTTCTTGAGCTCAGGCTGCGACAGCCACACCCAGTCTGCCGGAGTGCCCGCATCGGAACCGCTCGGGAACGCGCTGTTGGGCACGGCAATCGACTGCACGAGATCGCTCGCGGGCAGCGCGACCTTGATGCCCACCGGAAGCCGCTTGGGCTGGATCCCCTCCACCGGCCAGAACTCCTCCACGAGGATGTCGTCGTTCGCGTCGGTGCGGCTCGGCGGCACCATCTGGGCATACCGGAATCCCGAGTAGGCCCCCGGCCGGGCAACGGGCGCCAGGAACTTCAGCACGCGCCCGGTCGCCTTTGCGATCACGATCTCGGTCTGCTGCGCCTTCGAGAAGTCCGGTCGCTCGAGCTGGCCGTCCTTGCGGGTGGGCTGGTACACGCGGAACGCGACGACGGTCTGCGCGCGGTCGCGTACCGCGATCGCTCGCGCCTGCGCGAGTGCAGCGATCACATCGTTGGTGGCTGCGGCGATGCGGGCTCCGGTCGCCGCCTTGCTCACCCCGATGCCGACGATCACGGCGAGCACACCCACGATGCCCATCACCACGAGGAGCTCGACAAGCGTGAAGGCGCCACGTGCCGGCGCATACGTACCCATACACGCGCACCCACCATGGCGAGCCGCGACGCGCTTCGCATGTGGTCGCAGGCGCATCATGGCTTCAGCGGCTCGTAGGAGAAGATGTCGTCGCCGTTTCCGAACCGGCCGTCGGGCCCGCTCGAGATGAAGTAGGGTCGCCGGTTGCGGCACGACCCGAGGAAGAACTCGTCACGCGTGCGCACGGAGCCGTCCGCGCAGTCGAGCTGCACGTTGCCGGCGGCACACTGCTGCAGCTCGCCTCGGCAGAGCGGCCGTCCCGGGAACACCACACCGAGGCGGTTGCCCCAGGGGTCCACCACTTCCTTCAGCACGCTGGTCGCCGCCGTCGCCGCCGGCATGCCGTTGG
>CAYPOZ010000159.1:4042-5939 GCA_964412415.1 uncultured Isosphaeraceae bacterium
GTCACGGCGTGTTGCGCAAAGGGGCCACCGGCAAACCGCTGACACCCGACATCACCCTCGAAAAAGGCCTTGAATACCTCAAGGTGTTCATCAAGTACGGCTCGCCCGCCGGCATGCCGTTGGGATTCGTGTTGCTCGCCGTGCCGTTCCAGTTGCCGGGCAGCGGATCGAGCGGTTGGTTGCTCAGCGGGTTGCGCAGCACGGGCCGCAGGTAGTCCGGCCTGATCCGCGAGAGCAGCTCGCGGCTCTCCTCCACCTGCGCGAGCCGGTCCATGAACAGCACGATGATGTAGCGCCCGTTGAAGTTTTCCTCGAACAGGTCAGCCGCCGGCATGCCCTCGAAGCAGATGCCCGGTGTGGGCAACGCGTCGAGCGTCGGAGCCGCCGCGCCATTGAACGGGTCAACGCGCCGCTGGAACGCCATCTCGCGCCCGTTGGCCTGCTGCCAGGCGTCGAAGGCCGCATAGAGCTGCGTGAACACCCCATCGAGCTCACGCCGCTCTGCCGACTGCAGCACTGCACGCGAGATCCCCACGAACAGAGCGGCAAGCGTGATGATCACGCCGAGCGCGATCACGAGCTCGAGCAGGCTGAATGCTCGTCGCATGGCGCTCATGGCCCTGTCACCACGATGTTGTCCGCGTTCTCCTGGTTCAGGCCGACGCGGCGGCGCGGGTCCCAGCGCCTGTCGGGTCCCGGCGACAGCAGCGCGAACTCGGCGCCGTAGAGCTCCCGGCTCGTGAATGCGTCACCCGCCGCATCAGGCGAACCCGCCACCTGCGTGCCCGGATCGAAGCGCTGCGGCCGAAGCGCCGGCATGTCGGAGAGGTCGAAGCCGCACGTCGGCGAGCCGGCAACCTCATCGCGAGTGGCGATGTACCGCGGATCGCCGTTCACGTAGCCCTTGCGGTAGTAGATGATCGGGGATCCCCAGTAGTCGAGGATGCACATGCCGAAGTTCTGGCGCACGCCGTCGCTCACGCCCGGCAGCGCCGTTGGGTAGTTGGAATCGGCCGGACCCACCGCCACCGGGACGAACGCCTCGCCGGGCGCAATCGGCTGGTAGTCGAGCACGGCGCCGATGGACTGCGGATCCTTGAGCTCGAGGTAAGGGCCATACACGCGCCCCTTGAGGTAGCCCTGGTTGCCACCCAGGCTTGCCGTGCTCCGCCGCGAGAACTGGCCAGGCGCTCCCTGCCCTGACGCAAACGACGCACCCCACACCCCGTCGCGGCCTGGGTGCTTGATGCCAAGCGTCGGCCGCTCGCGCACGCCCGGCGGCGGAGAGCCGGTGGTAAACCCGGGGTCTCCCACGCACCCGAACCCGTCCGCATTCCTGTTGCCTGCGCCGATGAGGTAGGTCGCGAGGGTCGTCGGTGAGAACCACTCGCGCACCTGGTTTGCGGTCCCGTTGGAGAACGGTGCCGGGACGGCGAGCAGGTCCTGCGCGTACCCGGCGCCGGACTGCGTCCCGGCGGGACCGAGCACCGGGGGCAGGTAGCCCACATCCGCCTTGAAGCGCACCAGCGCATTCGCCACGCTCGACATCAGCGCGCGCGTCTGCGCGCCCTGCGCCGAGCGAGCCGCACCGCTGAGGCCGACGATGAGGATGCCCACGAGCAGCACGATGATGCCGACCACGACGAGCAGCTCGATGATGGTGAACGCGCGCCGCGGCATCGGGTGCTACTTGCCTCCGCCCGAGACGCTCTCGATCATCGCGACGAGCGGGAGGAAGAGCGCGAGCACGATGGTTCCGACCACGCCACCGAGGATGACGACCATGAACGGCTCGAGCAGCGACAGGAGGCTCGCCACCGCGACGTCCACTTCCTCGTCGTAGTTGTCGGCGATCTTGGCGAGCATCACGTCCATGTCGCCCGTCTCCTCGCCGACG
>CAYPOZ010000160.1:0-1145 GCA_964412415.1 uncultured Isosphaeraceae bacterium
CCGATCATGTTGAAGATCAGGTGGTTCATGTCCGCGTGGCAGAACTGGAAGCCGATGAAGCGCCAGATCTCGAGCCCAGCGAAGCCCATGCCGGGCGTGTCGGTGTAGATCGCCGTGGCGGTGGAGAAGGACAGCCACTTCCTGACTGGCGGCGTCGACTGCAGCTGCTGCCGGACGATCGTCTCGGGACCGCGCGGCGTGAGCGCCACCACCGGCTGCTCGGCACGGGACACGCGCGATGGGCTGTCCGCCACGGGCAGGACGCGGTACTGAACCGTTCCCTTCCGCGCCGCCTCCATCAGCGAGGGATCGCCCACCCACGCGGTGCCAACCACCTGCCAGGTGCGGGGAAGGAACGCATCGATCACGAACACGCCGACGCACAGCGCGATGAGCCACGTCGTCACGGACCATGATCGGCGCGCCATCGGCCGCGCGGTCGAGTCGCGCCAGTACTCGCGGTCAAGGCTTCCCATCGATGCGGGAGGGTAGCCGCGCAGCGTCATGGCGCGGCAGATTCGCCGCCGTCGGCGCCTGCGTGGCCGGGACGATCGCCGTGGGCGGACTCGTCGGCCTTGCCGCCCTCGTGACCCTCTCGCCGTCGCGCTGTCGTGCGCGCAAGCGCCTGCCGCTCGTCCTTCGTCAGCGAGTCGATGCCGTGCGTCGCGACCTTCGCGAGGATCCCGTCAAGCGCAGCGTCGTCATCGCGCGCCTGGCGCTCGGCCCGCACTTGTGCGCGCGCACGGGCGGCGGCGGAGGCATCCGATGCGATCATCGTCCAGATGCCGAGGCCTGCCATTCCGGGACGCAGGCCCATGAGGCGCCCGCCAGACATCGCGACCGCGACCGCAGTGGCGCCCGAGAGGGCCGGCAGCAGCGCGCCGAAGGCGAGCCCCGCGACCACAAGCGCAATCCCGGCAACCATCCCCACCACAAGTGTCGAGCGCAGCGCACCCTCCCGCCCAAGCCATGGCTCGAGCGCCGATTCGACGATCCTTCCGCCCGCGAAAGGGTGCGCCGGAATCAGGCTTGCCGCGAGTAGCGCGATGTTTGTCCACTGGACAAGCCAGAGCGTGGACCACAGCCGCTGGCCCGCCAGATGCTGAAGCCCATCCATGCTCCATGGGATCGGCAGCGCCACCTCC
>CAYPOZ010000160.1:1326-5361 GCA_964412415.1 uncultured Isosphaeraceae bacterium
GACGAGCACGACAAGCATCGACGCCATCGCGTCAGGCAGCGGGCCGGACGGTCCAGGCTTTATGACGCGAAGCGCCTGCAGCAGCACCAGCGCCATGAACGACCCGTGGAGCCGGACAGGCGTCCTGCCGAGCGCAAGCAGCGGCGCCGACCAGGTCCAGGGGCGCGAGGGGTCGGCCCGCACGGAATCGAGGCTTCCCTCGGCACGGATCCGCAACGGATCGCGCCGGTCCGGATCGTCGCGTTCGCCAAACTGCTCATCGGGCATGGCCGCACAGCCCCAGCAGCGCCCACGTGCTGATCGTCTTGCCGTCACGGACCGCACCCGACCTGATCCGCAACGCGAAATCGGCCGGGTCGCTCAGCATCACCTCGATGCGCTCGTCATCCTGGAGTCTCTGGCCGACGTGAGCGAGGTCGCGCGCCACGAATGCGTGCATCACCTCATCCGCAAAGCCGGGCGACGTGAGGAACGTGCCGAGGCGCTCGATGCGGCCGGCGCGGTATCCGGTCTCCTCGAGGAACTCGCGGGCCGCAGCATGGGACGGATCCTCGCCGCGTTCGAGCTTCCCGGCGCAGAACTCCTCGAGCCACTCGCCCACCGCGACACGGAAGTTGCGGATGGACACGAGACGGCCATCGTCGAGCACACCGGCCACGCATACCGCGCCGGGATGCCTGACGATGTGGCGAATCGCCTCGCCGCCGCGCGTCGGGACCGTGAGGCGCTCGACATCGAAGATGGGGCCGTGAAGCACGATGTCGCGTGATGAGGATGAATCTGCGCTCGCCATTGCGCCGAGGATAGGAGCGCGCCGTAGCATCCCTCTCCCATGTCGCACCAGGACACGCCAGTTGCGGTGCCGGACGCGATGCGCGTGCAGTCGGTCTCAAAGCGCTTCGGGCGCCTGGAGGTCCTGTGCGAGCTGTCGCTGTCCTTTCCGCGCGGCCAGACAACGGTCGTGATGGGGCCGTCGGGGTGCGGCAAGAGCGTGATGCTGAAGCACCTTGTGGGGCTCCTTCGCCCCGACTCCGGCGAGGTGTGGTTCGGCTCTGTGCGCATCGATGCGCTCGGCGAGCGCGGGCTTGGGCCGATCCGGCGGCAGATCGGGTTCCTCTTCCAGCAGTCGGCGCTTTTCGACTCGATGAACGTGCACGACAACGTCGCGTTCCCGCTGCTCGAGCACGGCGTGCTCGAGCCCACTGAGGTCGACCGTCGCGTTGATCGCGTGCTGCACCTTGTGGGGCTCGAGGACATCGGGGAGCAGATGCCTGCCGAGCTGTCGGGTGGCCAGCGCAAGCGCATCGCGCTCGCGCGTGCCGTCGTGCTCGAGCCGCAGGTCGTGCTCTACGACGAGCCGACGACTGGCCTGGACCCCATCCGGTCCGACATCATCAACGAGCTGATCCTTAAGCTCAACCGGACCCTTGGCGTGACCAGCATCGTCGTCACGCACGACCTCTCGAGCGCCTTCAAGGTGGCGGACCGGATGGTCATGCTCCATGAGGGGCGGGTGCGCCTCGAGGGAACGCCGGAGCTGTTCCGCACGACTGACGATCCTGTCGTCCAGCGTTTCCTGCGCGGCGAGGCCAGTCCAGAGGAACTGGCGCGGATCCGCAAGGGAGGCGATCATGCCATGCTCCCGACCTGAGGTCCCATGAAGGAAAGCAACCGCAACTTCACGACAGGCATCGCGGCGCTGGTGGCGCTGACAGGCTTCGCCACCCTGCTTCTGCTGTTCGGCGAGCTTGACAGGTTCTTCCGTCCCACGTGGCGCCTCGAGGTGGCCTGCAATGACACTGGAGGCCTGCGGCCCGGAAGCCAGGCGATGCTTAACGGAGTGCCGGTCGGCACCATCGACTCGGTGCGTGTCGAGCCAGCGTCGATGCCACCCGTGCGCGTGATCGTGCGAATCACCGATCAGGTTGACCTGCCCGTCGGGTGCAGCGCCCAGACGCACCAGCCTCTGGTGGGAGGAGGATCGCGCCTCAACATCTCGCTGCCGCCGGGCTACAGGCAAGGCGGGCCCGTCATGCCAAAGGATGGATCTGCGCGCATCGAGGCGCGGTTCGAGGGGCTCGAGGGGCGCTTTGCGCGGATCCTCGACAACCTCAATACCTTCTTCGCGCCCATCGAGGACGGTGCACCCGGTTCCGAGGAGAGCGTGCGCACCGCGATGCGCCGGCTCAATGCGCTGCTAGACACCGCACAGGGCGCGTTTGCGGATGCGCGAGAGTGGCTCGGCGACGAGCAGCTCCGTGCCGATGCGCGCTCGGCGGTCTGGAAGGCGGGCACGCTCATCGATGCAGCGACGGCCGCGATGAACTCGGTGTCCGAATCCGCGCAGGGCATCCGGGTGGATGCCCGGACCCTCGTGGCTAGCGCGCAGCCCGCGCTCGACGAGATGGCGCGCACGCTCCAGGCGGTGCAGCGCCTCGCTGACCAGGCTGGATCTGGCGAGGGCACCGTCGGACAGCTGATGTCGAACCCGGACCTCTACAACGCCCTCACCGACAGCGCGCTTCGGCTCAAGGCCGCGCTGGCGGAAGTCGAGCTGCTGCTGAAGAAGGTGCGCGACGAGGGGCTAGACGTCAAGTTCTGACTCTGACGGCGACGTCAGCCGCCGACAACGATCACCTCGACACGCCGCGACTTTGCCTTGGTGGCCAGAGGCGCATCGGGGCCATAGGACGAGAGCGACACGCGCTTTGAGTCGAGCCCCTTGGAAACGAGGTACTCGCGCACCGAGAAGGCGCGGTCGAACCCGAGGTGGTAGTTGCTCTTGAACTTCGAGAACTTGATCGGGTCCGTGTCCGTGAATCCCGCAACGCGGATCTCGGCGTTTGGATGCTGCTGCCTGATGATCGCCGCGATCTTGTCGAGGCTGCGCTTGGCCACGGTCTTGAGCTCGTCGCGCCCGGAGTCGAAGAGCACGTCGCCCTCGATGGTCACGTGAACGTCGTTGCCCTTGGCCGTTGCCGTGACCCCTTCGATACCAGCAAAGGCACTCGTGTCAGGTGCGGTGGAAGAGGCGGACACTGGCTCGGACCCTGCAGCCTGCGCCGCCTGCAGCTTGGACTCGGCGTCGGCAGCGCGGGCGATTGCGTCCTGGCGCTCCTGGTCAGCGCGCTCGAGTGCGGCGTTGCGGTCGGCGAGCTGCGCCGTCAGCGCCTCGTTCTCACGCATGAGGGTGTCAGCCTGCTTCGAGTTGTCGCAGCCGACAAGCGTGGAGGCGATGAGTGCAAGGGCACAGGAAGTCCATCCCGTGATTCGAGCGTGGCGCATGGGTGAGAGTCCTTTCTCGTGGAGTTGGCGTCCGATGCACGGCATCTCATCATCGCCTGACCGCCACGTCAAGGGCGGCGCGTGAAGATGGACGCGACGCATCCGCGCCGGGCGAACCGGAGAGGGTCACGGCCGCGCTTGCGTGGCCTCCATCCACGCCGGGAAGAGCACCTTGCCCGCATCGAGGACAGCCGGCCGGAGGAAGACGACCAGAACCACGGCGATGGCCAGGTGAGGCCCGTAGGGGATCTCACGGCGACCGCCTCCCCGCATGCGGCCGGCGACCGCCGTCGCCGCGATCCACCCAAGCCCGATGAAGGGTGCCACGAAGAACGCGACGGTCGGATCGATCCATCCAAGAACCGCACCGGCGGCGCCCATGAGATGCACGTCACCCATGCCCATGGCCTCGATGCCCTTGGCGAGGGTGCCCAGCACGCGCACCACCCAGACCAGCCCCGCGCCCGCGAGATACCCGAGCACCGATCCCGAGAGCGCCGCGACCGGGAGCGGCGGAACGGCCTCGCTGCCGTCAACCGGCAGCGAGAGCCCGCGCGCGACCGCCGCACCCACAACGCCGGCAATCGCCGCAGGAAGCACAAAGCGGATCTCCCGCCAGATCTCCCGCCGCGCGTGCGGGTAGTCCGCGAACGGCGAGTCATCCTTCTGGTACTCGTGGTAGTCGTGGAAGCTCGGCAGGATCCGGCCCGTGCGGAGCAGGATGTTCGAGAGCACCAGGCCTGCCGCCGC
>CAYPOZ010000160.1:5559-5867 GCA_964412415.1 uncultured Isosphaeraceae bacterium
CGCGAGGCGCGCACACAGCGCCACGAATGCGGGCGCCGACTCCATGAACCCGGTCGACTGAAACCACGCTGGCCACGCGCCGCCCCACGCTCCTGCGGGATCTACGGCAAACATCAGCAGGTAGAGGCCTGCAAACAGCACACCCACCAGAAGCTCCACGGCCGCGTAGGCGGGGCTGACCCGAGTGCCGCACGAACGGCATCGGCCGCGCACGAGGAACCACCCAAGCACCGGGATGTTCTCGTGCCAGCGCAGCCGGCGTCCGCACACCGGACAGCGGCTCGGCGGCTGTCCGGTGTGCGGACGCC
>CAYPOZ010000161.1:0-5794 GCA_964412415.1 uncultured Isosphaeraceae bacterium
CCACCGAGCGAGAGCAGTACCTCTACCGCCTGCTCGGCGGCATGCACGGCTGGGCGTCCTGGTACCGGCGCACCGCATGGGAGCGCGACCGCGAGGACGTCGCGCCGGTCCGCGACCTGCTCGCCATCCTCGTGTGCATGGATGCGGCAGTCGCGTCGCTCGCGCCGCGGATCGAGGGCGCGACCCCCGCGGTCCCTGCCTCCGCACCGATCGACGCCACCGAGGACGAGCGCATGCGCCTGGCGCTGCAGGATGCGCTCGAGGACGGGTTCGCGCGGCGCTACCTCGGCCGCATGCACGATGCGCCCAAGGGTGCACGTTCCGCGGTGGCCGACGTGCAGGCGGTGTTCTGCATCGACGTGCGGTCGGAGGTGCTCCGCCGGCACCTCGAGGCGCAGTCGGACCGCGTGCAGACCGTCGGGTTCGCCGGGTTCTTCGGCGTGTCGCTGAGCATGGATCCCTCCGGACACGGCGCAGGCGCCTCGGGTGCACGGTGCCCGGTGCTCCTCAAGCCGACGCTTCCGGTGAGGACGCTCGAGGAACCGGGCGCCGGGATCGGCTCCGCCCTCGGCGCCACGATGGCCGCCCCGGGGGCGGCGTTCTCGTCGGTTGAACTCGCCGGCGCGGCCTTCGGGCTGCGCATGGCGGCCGAGGCCACCGGGTGCACCTCGTGCGAGGACCACTCCGAGGAGACGGTCCGGTTCGCGCTGCCGATGCGCGACGGCGACGACGGTCGAACGGCGCAGCGTGTCGACACCGCCGAGTCGATTCTTCGCTTCACCAGCATGGGGACGCGCCTCGCCCGCCTCGTGTTCCTCTGCGGCCACGCCGGCCACAGCGCCAACAACCCGCATGACGCCGGCCTGCAGTGCGGCGCCTGCGGCGGCCATGGCGGCGCGCTCAACGCGCGCGTCGCCTGCGCCATCCTCAACGATGCCGCCGTGCGCGCCGGCCTCGCCCGGCGCGGCATGGCCATCCCGCCCGCCACGCACTTCGTCGCCGGCGTGCACGACACGTCGACCGACGAGGTGCGCATCCTCGACCGAGACCGGATCCCATCCTCCCATGCGCCCGACGTCGAGCGGCTCGAGTCCTGGCTCGCCGCGGCCTCGGAAGCGACCCGCGAGGAACGCCGCGACCGCCTCGGCATTGCGCCTTGCGAGCCCCGCGGCCTGATGCGTCTCCTCAAGCGCCGGTCGAACGACTGGTCGCAGGTGCGTCCGGAGTGGGCGCTTGCCGGCAACGCGGCGTTCATCGCGGCTCGGCGCGAGCGCACCCGCGGCGTCGACCTCGGCGGCCGCTCCTTCCTGCACGACTACGACGCATCGATGGACGAGGACGGCTCGGTGCTGCGGCTCATCCTCTCGGCGCCGCTGGTGGTGGCATCGTGGATCAACCTGCAGTACTTCGCGTCGACCCTCGACAACGGGCGCCTCGGTGCCGGCGACAAGCTCCTCCACAACCGGATCGGGTCGGTGGGCGTGGTGCTCGGAAACGGCGGCGACCTGCGCCCCGGCCTGCCGCTGCAGTCGGTGCGCGGCGAGGACGGACGCTGCGTCCACGACCCACTCCGGCTGCAGGCGGTGATCGAAGCCCCGACCGAGCTCATCGAGCGCGTGCTCGAGTCCTGCCCGCACACGCGCGACCTCGTGGAATGCGGCTGGCTGCGGCTCTTTGCGCTCGATCCCGCGGGCGACGCGCTGCGGCGCTACGTGCCCGGCGAGGGGTGGGAGGCGTTCGCCGCGGGACTCACGGCACCGGTCCCCAGTGGGCGAGCATGATGCCCAGGTCGTTTCCGTCGACCCAGCCATCGTCGTTCAGGTCCGCGTAGGGTGGATTCTGCAGTCCCCAGATCGCGAGCAGGCCACCGAGGTCGATGCCGTCGACCACGCCGTCGAGATTGAGGTCGCCCCAGCCGTACTCGCACGAGTCGAGCTTTCCATTGCCATTCTTGTCTTCGGCGCCGCCCGCGATTTGACAGACGTCGAATGTCCCATCGCCGTCGCAGTCCGGCCCGTCTGGCCCGCCCTGACATGCGTCGATGAGTCCGTCCCCATTGCAGTCCAGCGAAGGATCCCGGCCGATCTCGCAGACGTCAGGAATACCGTTGGAATTGCAGTCCTCGATCGCCCCGCTGGCGATCTCGCAGGCATCGACAAGGCCGTTGGCGTTGCAGTCCGGGACTCCGTCGGGGCCGACCAGCACCACTGAGGCGTACGGCGCCCCAGGAACGCCCCCGTCGCCGACGTCGTTCCAAAACCTGCCGTTCATCTCGACGAATGTCTCCTGCCCATAGGTGTTGTTGGGCTTTCCACCGGGTGAAGGACGGGGAGGTGCCGTCCGGCCAACGGAAGTCGACGGTGCCACCCGGCGCCTCGAGACCGATCCACAGGAGGCGACCGATTCCGTCGATCGCGCCGAATGTCGAGCTGATCAGGTTGTTCTGCGCAGGACTGGCGATCTTCGCGAGCGACCCGCGAACCGCGGCGGCCTGCGACCTGGCATGCCGTCGGGTAGTCGACGCAAACGCGAGGAATCTCTGGCCCGTGGCCGAATCGGTCAGGCTTGCCAACGGGACGGCCACCTCGCAGCTGTCCGGGATCCGGTTGCCGTCGCAGTCGGCGGTCAACCCCGACAGGCATTCCCATGGGTCCGGAAGACCGTTCCCATTGCAGTCATCGGCACACGAGTCGAGGACCCCGTCGCCGTCGACGTCGGCATCACCGAGCGCGATGTCGCATGAATCCGGTCGACCGTTCCGGTCGCAGTCCGCCACCGTACCGGAGCCAACCTCCTCCGCATCCAGGACGCCATTGCCGTCGCAGTCGGCCTCGCACTCGTCGAGGACGCCGTTGGTGTTGGAGTCCATGCCCACACCAGAGGCAATCTCGCACGAATCGAGCACACCGTTGCCGTTGCAATCCGGCCGTCCGCCATCCATGATCAGCTGGCATGAATCCTGCAGGCCGTTTCCATCGCAATCGACGATCGGGGCACGGAAGCGGATCCGGACGGAGAGCGTGGCGTCCGGACATCCCGTGCTGGTCGCATTCAGTGACGGTTCGATCCGCACCACCAGTACACCGTCGGCTGCCATCTTCGCGAACACTGTCGCCGGGATCGTGAGATCCGCCACGGACGTCTCAGCCATGCACAGGCCAGCGCCCGATCCCGCGCCGAACAGCCCCGATGCGACCACGCTCCCGTCGACCCTGACGGTCAGGAATCGAGTCGTCGACCCCAGCTGACCGCGGGCGACCACCGTCAGCCGGGCATCGAACCCTGGCTCCGAAGCGATGTCTGAAACTGTCCATTGGCGCGGCATGTCAAACGAGAACGGGGCCAGTTCGCGGCTCTGCAAAACGGTGTATGGATCGTGCTCGGCCGCAAGAGCGTGCGCGAGACCCGCGCTTGCCGACGACACGGGACCGAGGGCACCGGGAACAGACGAGGCCTGTGGATTTCCCCACGCGCGGACGACCCCGTTGCTCAGCAATGCCATGGAATGGGTGCTGCCCGCGGCGATGGCAGCAACGCCCGTGAGCCCGGCAGGAACAACTCTCTGGCCGGAAGAGTTCGATCCCCAGGCACGCACGGTCTGATCGGCGAGGAGGGCGAGGGAATGAGCCCCTCCCGCAGCGATCGCGACCGCAGGCGGCAGATCCCGCGGTATCGCGTTCTGCCCGCTCGTGAAGTCGCCCCAGCCCCGCACCTTGCCGTCGGCGCGCAACGCCAACGTGTGGGCCGCACCGGCGGAGATGGCGACGATGTTGGTGACGTGGGACGGAATCGTCAACTGCAGCCTCGAATCATCGCCCCAGGCACGGACGCCGCCATCGGACCGCAAGGCCACCGAGTGAAACTCGCCCGCCGCCACCGCGACGACGGTGCCGAGCCCGCTCGGAACGATGGACTGGCGTCTATGGACACCGCTGACGGACGACTGCGATCCTGCTCCCCATGCGACGACACCGCCTGATTCGAGGAGGGCAAGGGTGTGGTAGCCACCCGCACTGACGGCCCGCACGGGCCCGAGGCCCAGGGGTACGACCGACTGGCCGTGATGGACGCCGGAATCGGTATCCGCGCTGAACTGACCCGCGCCCCAGGCACGAACCTCGCCCCACGGTGTTAGGCACACGGAGTGCTGTCCGACCGAGCCGGTCGCGACGGCGGCGATCGGTCCGATGCTGGGCGGCACCGATGCCTGCCCGTATGCGTTGCCACCCCAAGCCCATGCCGTTTCTGCCGTGGAAGCGCGCTCGGTAGGTGCCGTCAGCACGACGCATAGGGTCGTGATCGCGATCGGTGCCTTCATCACGGAACGTCCTTTCATTTCACGTCTGTCACCAGGCATATGGCCCATGGGCCGCCCAGAGAGAAAGAGACAGGCACGGACTCCATGCGTCATCCGGGAAGGGAATTCGGCATCGAGGCGCACCGGTGCAAGCCGTACGGCTACATGTGGCCGGATAACAAGATCGTCTCGGGTCGGCACCCAGGCCCTGTGCCGTTCATGCGACACTGACTTCGATGAAACACGCCCTCCTTGCTGGCGCGTCGGCGTCGCTTTCGGCCTCAGCGCTCGCCGGCGGCACCTTCACGGTCCAGCACGTGGCCTCGTTCCCGCCCGCGGTGATCCAGCGGATCAACGCCGCGGGGCAGATCACGGGCGACTTCCAGTACCAGTCGATCACCCGCGCGATGCGCTACGAGCCGGGCGCGGGCCCGCAGCCGCTTCCGGTGCCGGCCGGCACGTCGCAGAGCCTCAGCATCGGCATCACCTCGGCCGGCGCATGCATTGGCCGAATCACCGCGCCGAGCACGGGCACCGTGGCGGCGATCTGGTCTCCGACCGGCGCAATCACCACGCTTGCCAATCCGCCGGGCAACTGGACGTACAGCACGGGCGTCGGCCTGAACGACGCCGACGTGGCGTGCGGGTTCGCGACGCTCGCGCTCGTCGGATCCGACCCGCAGCAGGCGTGGCGATGGACCCCGGCCGGCGGCTACGAGATGCTGCCGCAGCTCGGCGGCATCGAGTCGATCTGCCGCGACATCAATGCCTCCGGAACGGTCGTCGGCACGGCCGTCACCGCCGCCGGCGGCGTGCGCGCGGTGACGTGGGCGCCGGGCGGCGCGATCACCGACCTCGGCGTGCCACAGGGCGCGACCGGCTCGTACGGCCTCAACATCAACGACGGCGGCGTGGTGGTCGGGACGAGCCCGGCCACGAAGGCCTACGTGTGGCGACCGTCGCAGGGATGGACCCGCCTGCCGGACCTCGGATTCAAGGCCTCCGCGTACGACATCAACAACGCAGGATGGATGGTCGGGTGGGTCGACGCGATGCCATTCGAGACGGTGCCCGCCGTCTGGAGCCCCTCGGGCCAGCTCTTCAACATCGCCGCGCTCGTCGACCAGAACCGCTTCTACTTCTCGAACGACTTCTCGATCCCGATCGCCATCAGCGAGACGAACCTCATCGTGGTGCGCGGCTACGACTTCACCGTGAGCGGCGACCCGGTGGTGATCATCTTCCGGGTGGGAATCGAGGACAACTGCCCCGCGGACCTCGACGGCGACAACTCGGTGGGCGGCGACGACCTCGGCATCATGCTCGGCGCCTGGGGCCCGGCACCCGGGAATGCCGCCGACCTTGACGGCAACGGCGCGGTGGATGCCGATGACCTCGGCCGCCTGCTCGCGGCGTGGGGCCCGTGCCCCTGAGCGTCGCATCCGCGGCCTATCCTCGCCGCTGTCGTGCTCGCCGCCACCCTGATCTCGATCACGC
>CAYPOZ010000162.1:0-1381 GCA_964412415.1 uncultured Isosphaeraceae bacterium
CACGATCACGCGCACCTGGCGGGCGTAGTCGAAAGGGGACCCGAGCGAAACCGTGCGCGCATCGGTCGCGCCGAGCGTGAGCGCGGCATGCGCGAAGGCGCGCTCGTCGTCGCCTGAGCGGCCAGTCGCAAGCGTCGCTGAGGTGAGCACCACGGAGACATCCTGCGCAAACAGGTGCTGCCTCAGGATCGGCGACACGTCCACTGCAGCCGAGAGCAGCGACATTTCGGGGCGCTTGCTGCCGCGCTGGCGGCGCCTGCTTGCGGCGGACTCAGTCCAGTACACGCATCCGGGCAGCGACTGCGCCACCAGCGCCTCGCACGACTCGGCGAGATCCTGCGCGCGCTGCGCGAACGCGTTGAGCTCGAAGGAGTCCGCCTCATCTTCCGTACGCTCGCGCACGAGCCGCAGCAGCCCTGCCAGCTGGCGCAGTGGAGCCGACAGCGGGTCCGGCACCGCATTCGCGCCCGAGATGCGGCGCGACCCGTCGGCAGGCGAGCCCTCGCCGAGCCTCCACAGCGACGCGAAGAAGTCCTCGGACGCGCGGCGGACGCTCTCGCATGCCGCGACGGCATCGGTCACCGTGCGGTCGGCGCCCTCGCGCACTCGCAGCGCGGCAAGGAACCCCCGGCCCTGCGAGGGGTTCCACAGCGACCGGAGCAGGTGCCCCACCCGCGATTCGGAGATGCGCGCGCCGAAGTGCTCGGCCGCCACCGACTCGATGCAGTGCGCCTCGTCGAGGATGACATGCTGGTACGGCGGCAGGAACCCGCGGCCACGCGCACGCAGCGCAAGGTCGCTGAAGAAGAGCGCGTGGTTGCACACCAGGATGTCCGAGTGCTCCATGCGCCGTCGCGCCGCCTGGTAGAAGCAGCGGTCGTACGTGGGGCACCGCCGTCCCATGCAGTTGCCGGCATCAGACTGCACGTGCTCCCACACGGAGTGGCGCGGCACCACAGGAAGCGACGCGAGCGTGCCGTCGCGCGTCGAGTAGGCCCAGTCCTCGATCTGGTGCAGCTCGTGGCGGTCGGTGTCGTCGCCGAAGAGCCGGTCCTGCCTGCCGCTGGCGAGCCCAAGCCGCCGAAGCGACACGTAGTTTCCGCGCCCCTTCACGAGCACGCTCGTGAACTCCTCGGGGATCGACGCATTGAGCAGCGGGATGTCGCTGTCGACGATCTGCTCCTGCAGGGCGATCGTGTGGGTGCAGATGAGGACGCGCTCGCGGTGCTCGACGACGCGCGCGATGGCGGGCAGCAGGTAGGCAAAGGTCTTGCCGACGCCAGTCCCGGCCTCCACGAGCAGCCGCCCCTTGCGCGCGAGGCACTCCTCCACGGCTGCGGCCATCTCGAGCTGCTGCGGACGCGACTCGAACCCGCTGATG
>CAYPOZ010000162.1:1391-3396 GCA_964412415.1 uncultured Isosphaeraceae bacterium
TTGCCGAGAAACTCGATGCCATCGAGATCGGCAAACCCGCTGATGCGGCGCGCGATCGCACCATCCTCCGAGAGCAGCACATTGACCGCGAACGCCATGCGCGGATCCTAGGGATGCGGGCGCGCACTACCCTGACGCCGTGCGCAAGCTCACGCGTGCCGAAGCGTCCCTGACCCTCCCCCTGTGCGGATCCGGCGCCATTGCCACCCGTACTCGGGCCATCCTGAGGCTCGCCGTCGTTGCCGCGGCCGCGGCGCTTGCCGGATGCGCCACGCCCGCGGCGACCACAACGCCACGACCGACACGCAACCCTGCCGCGGAGATTGCCTCAGCACCCGATCCTGCCTCGATGCATGCGTTCGATGGCCGGTCCGGACGCCGGTGGGGCTGGCCTGCGCTTGTGGCCCGGATCGGCGCCGCCGACGCCGTGTTCATCGGCGAGCAGCATGACGATGCCGGCGCGCACAAGTTCCAGGCCGCCATCGCAGAGGCGATGTGCGCCGCGCGGCCCGGCGCCGCGCTCTCGATGGAGATGCTCGAGCGGGATGACCAGTACGCCACGGACCGGTTCCTCGCAGGCACCATCACGCTCGACGAGTTCGTGGATGGTGCGGGCGTGCGCAACTGGGCCGGCAGCGGGACATGGATGCCCTGGTACCAGCCTGTGGTCGATGTCGCGCGCACTCGTGGCGCGCCTGTGGTGGCCGCGAACGCGCCGCGACGGTTCGTGAGCCAGGCACGGACGGCGGGCTATGCGCCGCTCGCCGAGCTCCCGCCTGAGGACCGTGCGCTCTTCGATCTCCCCGAATCCTTGCCGCGCGATGCGTACCGCGAGCGACTCGCCGACCTCATGCGCGATGCGCGCTCGGGCACTGACGACCCCCCGCCCACCGACGACGAGATCGATGCGTTCCAGCGCGCACAGCTCGTGTGGGATGCGACGATGGCGGCAAGCGTGGCGGCTTCGCTCGAGCGGTCCCCCGCGGTGGTGCACCTCGCCGGCTCATTCCACATCGGCCGTGATGGGGCCACGGTCACGGAGTTCCGCCGCCGTCGCCCGGACGCGCGCACGCTCACGATCGTGTGCGTCGACGCGGCCTCGGACTCGCTGCGCGAGGAGGACCGCGGTCTCGCGGATGTGGTCGTCTACACGCGGCTGCCGTGAGGCTCGCTGGCGCCGCCCGAAGCGCTCATGCCTTCGCGAGCGATCACGCCTTGACCAGCGCTCACCGCTTGCCGACCGCTCACGCCTTGACGAGCGCGTTGAGCTGCTCGCGCGTGTCGACGAGCTGGAAGATCCGCTCGATCTTCATCATCGACATCAGCGCGCGAAGGTCCTTGGTCAGGCCGTAGATGATCGGCTTGGCGCCAAGCGGCGCTGCGGCGTTGCGGATGTTGATGCACATCCCAAGTCCGAGGCTGCTCATGAACTGCACATCGCTCAGGTCGAGGATCATGAACTTCATCGCCTTGCCGCAGCTCTTGACCATGGCGTCCACCTCGCCGCCGATGATCGGCGCCTCGCGCTGGCCGACGTTGGGGCCCGCAAGCTTCACGATGAGGGCGTACCCGTTCCAGGTCATCTCGACGAGGGGCGTCTTGCGGACAGTCGGTTCGGCTGGAGAGCTCATGCGCTGCGGAGTCTAGCCCGGCCTAGGCGCGCCGCGTCAGCGAAGGTACAGCGAGCCACTCGAGATGCGCTGCGCCGCTGACGCCCCCTGCGCCAAGCTGCCTCGGGGATGCAAGCTCCAGGGCCGCAATGGCGCCCTTGCGCATGCGGACGATCGGCTGGTCGCTGCCGAGCAGCCAGGCGACGAGTGCGCTGAGCACCGGCTCGTGGCCGACGAGCGCAAGCGACTCGAGCCTCGCGCGCACCGCAATCTCGCGCGCGAGCGCGGCGACCGCTCCCGACTCGTCCGACTCGAGCGCCTCGCACCGCTCGGGCGCGGGCCATCCGCACTCGTCCTCAAGCGCGACGGCGGTGTCCCACGCCCTGATCCATGAG
>CAYPOZ010000162.1:3406-5773 GCA_964412415.1 uncultured Isosphaeraceae bacterium
GCAGTCAAAGTCCCGGATGCAGTAATTACACTGGATGTTACATTTGGGCGCAACGGGTATGTGGCATCTGCCAAAATTATGGCAGGCTTTTTCAGAAAAGCAGGGATGCTCCTGTATCTTGCGCATCTGCGCTGCGTCCCACGCGGCGCGCGAGGGAGCGGAACTCCTTTCGCCCCTCGCGCGTCAGGGGCCGCAGCCTGTCGTCGGGAAATCGCGCACTGTCACGGTCAAACGCCTTTGCATGCCTGACGACGTAGAGCCGCATGCGCTCACGGTACCGTCCGCGGCATGTCCCGGCGCATCATGCGCAACGCAAGGCTCATCACGATGGGCGCTCACGCGCAGGCGTGTCGCGGGCGTGACCTCGATGAGCTGCGCGTGATCAGCCGTGGGTGGATTGGCATCGATGGATCGCGCATCGCCGAGATGGGCAGCGGCGACCCACCCGCCGAGTGGGGATCTGTGCCCGCGCTTGACGCACGTGGGCGAATCGTGATGCCTGGCTTCGTCGACTGCCATACGCACTCCTGCTGGGCGGGCGACCGCTACGGCGAGTGGGCCATGAAGCTCGCGGGCCGCCCCTACCCCGACATCCTCGCCGCCGGCGGCGGGATCCTCTCCACGGTGCGGGCAGTGCGCGCAAGCTCGCGCGAGTCGCTCGCATGCGATCTCGTCGAGCGTCTCGCGGAGACGCTCGCGCTCGGCACCACCACGGCGGAGGTGAAGTCGGGGTATGGGCTCTCGACTGAGCATGAGCTCATGATGCTCGATGCAATCGCAGATGCCGCGGCGCGCTCGCCGGTGCGCGTCGTGCCGACCTTCCTCGGCGCGCACGCGATCGACCCAGAGGTGCCGGACTTCATCGCGCGAACCGTGCGCGAGACGGTCCCCGCCGTCGCCGCGAGGTGGCCGGGCACCTGCGCAGACCTGTACTGCGAGCGGGGCGCCTGGGGACTCGAGGACTCGCTCGCCTACGCGCGCGCTGCACAGGCCGCGGGAATGCCGCTGCGGATGCACGTCGACCAGTTCAACGACCTGGGCATGGTGCCGCACGCGATCGCGATGGGCGCTCGCACCTGCGATCACCTTGAGGCGACCTCGGAGGAGCACCTGCTGGCGCTTGCGCGGAGCGCCACGATCGGGGTTGCACTCCCCGGATCGCCCTTCTGCCTTGATGGCCCGTCGATGCGGGCGCGCGCATTCGTGGACTCAGGCGGCGCGCTTGCCATTGCGACGAACCGGAACCCGGGAAGCTCCCCAATCGCGTCGATGGCGTTTGCGGTCGCGCTGTCGGTGCGGCGCATGGGACTGACGCATGCACAGGCGCTCAAGTCCGCGACATGGAACGCGGCGTGCGCCCTGGGCGTGCAGGACCGCTGCGGCGCGCTGCGGCCTGGCATGGACGCAGACATCGCCCTCTGGCCCCACCGCGACGAGCGTGCGATCGCGTTCGAGGTGGCCGGGCCGCCGCCCGACCTGGTGCTTGCGGGAGGCACGCTCGCGGCCTGTACGCACCCGCCGGACGCGATGGCGCTCGACCTGCGATAATCCGATCCCCGTGCCGACCGCCACCGAGATCTCAAACGCCACCGCCGCGGCTGCGTGCGTCGTCGAGACGCACCGCCGCCTTGTGGACATGCTTGCGCCGGGCCGCACGCTCGCGGAGATCGACTCGTTCATCGCGCGCACGCTTGCCGAGCTCGACGCCCCAAGCTGCTTCCTGGGCTACAAGGTGCGCGGTCACCCTCCCTACCCGAGCCATGCGTGCCTCAGCGTCAACGAGGTGATCGTCCATGGAACGCATGACATGTCCCCGAAGCCTCTCGAGGAGGGCGACCTCATCTCGATCGACATCGGCGTTCGCCACCGCGGATGGATCGGCGACGCGGCGTGGACGTACGCGATCCGCTCGGCGACGCCTCTTGGCGCGAGCATGATGCGAGCGGGGCGCGAGAGCCTCAGGCGGGGAATCGCCGCGATGCAGGCAGGCAGGCCGCTCACGGACTGGGCGCGCGCCGTGCAGCAGTGCGTCGAGCGCGATCACGGCTTCCATCTCGTGCGCGGGCTCGGCGGGCACGGGTACGGCAAGTCGCTGCACACCGCGCCGTACGTCGCCAACACGATGCCCGGGTTCCCGGGCGAGTGGCCCGATGCGCGCACCCTCTTCAAGCCCGGGATGCTGCTCGCCGTGGAGCCCATGATTGCGGCGACGACAACGGAGATCGAGTCGCTCGGGAGCGGATGGCCCATCTACACCGCCGACCGGTCGCTGAGCGTGCACTACGAGGCTGACGTGCTGATCGAGGAGAGCGGCCCGCTGAACTTGACCGCGGGCCTCTTCGACCTGCCGGATGTGGTGGGCTGATG
>CAYPOZ010000163.1:0-3528 GCA_964412415.1 uncultured Isosphaeraceae bacterium
CTAAGGCATGAGTCGGTGAGCTCCTACGGGGCGGAGCTTGCCACTCTTGCCGCAACCTTCACCGCCGCGCGGATCATCTCGGGGATGTCAGCGGCATCGGCGGCGGCCATGAACTCGGCAATGCCTTCGTGCGCCATGTGCGCAGTCACCACATCGAGCGCCTGCGCCCACCGTTCGGTCTTCGGCCGGTTGCGTTCGGAGTGGACCGAGCTGCTGGCGGGGCTATCCGCGCAGTTCCTCGGATCCCATGCAGCCCGCATGACCAGCATCACAAGCGAGTAGGGGAGCGTTGACGCCTCGGGGCCATTGTGGGCTGGTGTGACGAAGTCGCGCATGAACTCGCGCTTCAGGAAGATCCGGCGCAGCGCGGCGGCGTCCTGCGCGTCGGCGAGTAGCTCGAGACCGCACCGTGCCCATGCGTCACGCGAGCCGAACCCGCGCGGCAGGCCACGCGTGCCCCCGAGAAGGTGGATGACCGGCAGCTTCCGTGACGTCCGGCGGCGGATGGGCATCAGCCCGTCGCCGCCGAGCCACGATCCGGCGCGGTCAAGCCGGTCCTTGTCCCGCGGCGGCGCGTAGAAGTGCCGAGAGCGGTCCATCCGGGACGCGTGTCGTTCCCTGCCCATCACGTTGTCCATCGTGTCGTCCATCGTGTCGACGCTGCAGTAGCGAGCCATGCTCGCACGAACCATCACACTGTCATCTGGCGCAGCTGTCGGCTGCACAAGGCTGAGTGCGTCTCCAATCACCTGGCTCGCCTCATCCACGGCAACGAAGCTCGTGAGCCGCGTCTGGATCTGGTGCGTCACGCCAAGATCCGCGATCTGCGCATCGATCTCTGACTCGAGCTCCGGCTCGGCCACGCGCCGGTCCTCCAGTCGCTCGACCTCATCGCGTGCCCACAGCGCTCCCAGCGGCAGCGGCGAGGAGTGCACCGCGCACTCTGCCACGAACAGGCCATCAATGCTCGCGATGCGCACCCGGTCTCGGTGCCCGTCAAGGAAGAAGCTGGTGGCGCGTCCCGCGAAAAGGTCGCCGTGCATGGCAAGCTCGGGGGAGCCCGCATCAGCCTCATGCAGGCCGAACGCGATCGGTCCGACCGTGGCATGATCGAATGCAAGCACCTCGCTCTCAATCGCATCGTGGCTGGATACGGCTGTGTACGTGCCGCCGCCAAGCCGGGCAAGCCGGGAGAGCAGCGCATGCGATGGCCCTGTGCCAATCCCGATCGCGAAGAGACGCGTTGCAGGATCCATGCGCCGAGTCATCTGCAGGATCTCTGCATCGTTGGCCACATCGCCATCCGTGAGCAGCAGCACCGTGCGGACGCGCTTGGCCGCGACTGGGGTAGTGCACGCAATCTTGAGCGCCTCAAGTGCGTTGGTGCCGCCCTGTGCCTCAATATGACCAACCCAGCGGATCGCCGCCTCGATCGTGTCGACGCTTGCAAGCGTCGGCCGAGGCCTGAACTTCGCGCACTCATCGCTGAAGGCGAGGATCTGGACACGGTCACGGGGCGACAGCGCACGAAGCGACGCGATGATCGCCCGCTTCGCGGCCCCCATCCGCGTGATGGCCATCGACCCAGAGCGGTCGAGGATGTACACGATCTCGCGTGGGCGTTCGCGGTCCGGATGCCGCGCGAGCGGGGGATCCACAACGACGAGCGTGCGTGCGCCATCGCTGTAGGCTCGCAGCGTGGGCGTCGTGTCGCGACCCCAAAATCGGATCACGATGTCGTTGCCCGACGCGACGGGCGACGCAGGCCGCAGCCTGATCGACCCATCTGCTTCGTCGGCGCGCTCGAGCGCGACGGACGACTGGATGTCCGTGGCACCCGCTGCAAGCAGCACGTCCACGTCCATTGGCGTCCCTTCGCCAGCGTGGACCGGCGGCGTGAGATGCGACGCATCCGGGGCGCGTGTCGTGTCGGGGCTCCATCCGTCGCCGTCATGGCCGATCGCAGCGCCGGGCACGAACTTCGGCGAGATGCCGGTCGGCAGCCGGTACTCGAACCTCCCATCGGCCACCCTCAGCCGCTCCACGATGCGCAGCGTGATCGCGATCGATGCGCCGGCGGGCACATTCGCCAGCATGATCGTGTGCATGTCGTCGCGGCGTTGCTCGATCAGCGCTGAAGTCTTGCCTCGTGTCTTCGCGCTACGGTGAAGCTCGCGCGCCTCGGGAGTGCGGTGGCACGCGCCACGCACCGTGCGCCCGGCGGCGCGAATCTCCACGCCCGTGACGGCTGCGCCCTGCGGCAGCGGAATCGTGTGGGTGACGTCCAGTGGCCGTCCGTGCGTGTTCGTGTAGTGCTCCTGCAGCTCGGTCTGCGCGCAATCGCCGACGATCCTGACCGTCGCCGAGACCCGCGCCAGCGGCAGCCTCGCGGGCTCGCTCATCGGGCGGCGGTCGCCGTCGAGAGCGGCCCCGCCGCCCGACTCGGGATCGTCCTGCGGCGGTTCCATGCCGAGGAGCGAGCCGAGCGTGCGGCGCGAGGGCTGTGCGGGCGGGATCGAGGGCGGAATCATGGACATCGGGTACCTCCGGAAGGGCGTTGCGTGGTGTGAAAGAAGCGGGCCTAGAGCTGGGATGAGTGGGCAGTGCGCGCGAGCGCGTCGGCGAGCGACTTGGCGAGCGCTGCGGGGTCTTGTGCGGAGGTGGGATCGACGAGAAGGGTGACTCCTTTCGCGAGCGTGAAGGCCCGCAGCTCGGGTGTTGATCCGGTGGACGAGGGACGAGATGGCGGCTTGGCCCCAGGCAGCATGCGGGAGCCCTGCTGCATGACGCTTTCGGCTTCCGTGAGGGCGCGGGTGATGTGCCGATCGGTGCGCGCGGGCAACGTGGCCTGGATCTGCGCAAGCGTGTAGCCCTCCGACTGCAGCTGCTTCGCTGCCACAAGCCGAAGCAGGTGCGTGAGCGAGTACAGCGCGCGCCGTCCCTCGTAGGCAGGCTTGGGCAGCACGCCAATCGTCTGGTAGAAGCGAACAGTGCGGCTGTCGACGCGCGAAGCCGAACGCGAATCCTCGGCGACGAATCCCCGGGAGGCGAGAATGGCATTGGCCCGGGCCGCCAGCTCGTCGAGCGCGACTCCGGACTTCGGGAGCGACATCAGCATGGATGAGGCGGAAGCCATGGCGCATACTGTAACAGTAACAGCGAGTACTGTCAAGGATTGGTGGCTGCATCAGAAACAGGGGTATTCCTGCGGTTACTGCGCGGATGTCTGTGCAGATGCACGGTTCGCGGACCTGGCGAATCGTTTGCACGAAGGCCGTTGTCAGGAAAACGGTTTCCGCGGCCGCGATCATCTCGGGCGTGGGTTTGAATTTTTGCATGGATGCACTTTTGAAGTGAAGCCCAATTACGCCGGCGTGCGACGAATTGAACTGAATTGAATAGCCAGCACCATTGCCTGGAAGACAGCGGGCTTACTCGCAACCTGATCGGTAGTCAGGAGCTCAGACCACAAATGGTTTGCGCTTGAGGATGGATAAAACAACCAGGCTGAACATCATGTGAATGATC
>CAYPOZ010000163.1:3538-5693 GCA_964412415.1 uncultured Isosphaeraceae bacterium
CGTTTGCACGAAGGACGGGTCAACATGGCATTGCGAGTGATGTGCGCAGCCGCGCTGCGCCGATAAAAGCATTTACACGGCCGGATGAGGCAGGGACTTTGGCGGAAAGGTGCGGTGGGTGATATGGCATTCAGAAGAGCAACCAACTCTGCACAGACACCCTTGCTCTTCACCGACGTGGCGAGCGCGGCAACCGCGTTCGGCTCAGCACTCGCGGACAGCGCACGGCCGCTGCTCGCCGAGCACTCGAGTGCACGGTCGTTCGGCATTGCGCTCTCGCTCGACAAGACTCTTGCCTGGCAGTGCCACACGATGGCTACGGCATCGAATCCGGCGGCGATACTCGCTGCGCTTCCGGGACGAGCCGGTTGCGACAAGATCGTCGCCGCCCTGCGTACGAGGGGGATGTCTGTGTCGTCCGTGGAGGTGTCCCGCGCCGCGCTCGAGGGTGCGCTCAAGCGCCGGAGCATCACGCGCGGCCAGCTGAAGGCGATGGCGCTTGGTGCGACCGATTCGCGTGCAGGCAGCCGAACTGTGAACCAGCTTCACCGGCAGGCGTTCCAGTCCCAGTCGGCCATTCGGGGAATCTCGATGGGAGGGGCGGTGAATGCGACGATGGTGGTGCCCGACAGCGCATCGGATCGCGTCACACTTGTGCTTCTCAGCCTCGTCCACGACCTCGTTCGGAGCATGTCGCTTGGACCCGTGCCCGTCTACCACCGCCCACTTGAGCTTGCGAAGGACGTGCCGGCATCGGCTGAACCTGCCAGTGCGAACGGGCAACCACCCACATTGCTCACCGAGTTCTGCTCAGGCGGCGTTGGGCCCGACTCGATCTCGGTCATGCAGGTGGTGGATGCCGAGGTTGCGTGCGTCAGCATGGCACCTGATCATGCCGACGGAGTCGACGTGGCGTTCGCGGAGGTGATTCCGGCAGCCCCGGCCACGCCTACGGTCCCCGGATCGATCAGGTTCTCGACGATGCTTCTCGCGCTGCCGACCGAGACGGCGGTGTGTGACGTGTTCATGCACAAGGCGATCGGCCGGATGAGCCCCGATGTGGGCTTGTACTTCCATCCGAGCCCTGCGCGCCTTCCGGTCGCGCAGCCTGACTTCCTGCGCCATCCGTACACGCCCGAGGCCGCATGGGTGACGAGCCCGAGGCTCACCGGACGCCTCAGCCACGTCAACGGGAAGTACGAGCGGATGCTTGCCACTGGCGCAGGGCTCGCGGGCTCGCAGCTCGACGACTTCGACTGCTTCAGGGTCCAGATGGAGTACCCGCCCACGCCGACCGGCTTGTTGGTGCGGTGGTCCTAGGCCCGAGTCACAGGTCGATCTGTGCAGGCGTTCGCGCGGGGAGCCGCGCATCGATCTTCGCGCGGAATGCGGCTGAAGCGCGCGCGTGTTGGGAAACTTGCGCGATTGCCAACGTCGCAGGCCGAGCGCGCCGCAATACTGAGGGACACCGACGGGCTGTCCGCCGAATGCGGACTGGAGTGTGGTGATGCCAGTTCAGTTCATGCCAGTTCAAGTTAGGACCCAACGACATGAGTAGTGTGCAATCGACCGATCGTGCTCCCATCAGCAGAGCAATGCAGGAATCAAGCATCGTGCAGCGGGGTGGTCCTGAGGAGAGCCATCGCCGGCTGGTGCTGCTCGTCATCAACTACATTGCGCTGGTGCGCCGCGAGTGGCCGGTGATCTGCCTGCGCACACCTGATGTCACGATCGATGCTGCGCACAACTACGGGCTTGGGCTCATCCGAATGCTCGCCGAGTACCACGTGGTCACGTGCAGGGCCGATGTGGTGTCGGTCGGGCTTGCGGCGGAGCTTGAGGAGGCCCGGTGCTTGGCGGTGGCCACCATCCACAGGCAGGCAGCCGCGGCAGCCGCGGCGGCGCCGCGCACGGGCGGCCGCAAGTGGCGCAAGGGGTGGCGTAGGCCAGGCCGGCCGGTCGGGACCGCGGGCGCTGGGTTTGGCGGCCTGTAGCGGAGTGTGTGATGGCGCCTAGTTACGCACGGGTCACGTCCCTGCTCACCCACGTCGCGAGGGCAAGCTCCTCAGCGGCCTTGGCATCGGCACGTCGGCGTTGCTCGAGCCTTGCCTCCATGCTGACCCGTTCGCTCTTCGCACTCGCGATGCCACTTTGC
>CAYPOZ010000164.1:0-5184 GCA_964412415.1 uncultured Isosphaeraceae bacterium
TGCGGTCCATCGCCTCATGCTCGAGGCGGTCGAACGTAGGGCCCCAAAGGAGGCCTGACTCGTCCAGGTTTGCGACGAGCTGCTTGAGCTGGTCGAGGGGAACCTTGGTCGCCTCGGAGATCTGGTCCACCGTGTGCTCGCCCTGCAGGGAGTGGATGAGCCCCAGCGCCTGCGGGGGGACCACCATCATGCGTCCAGTGAGATTCATCGGGTCCCGGAGACCCACCCCGACCTGCTTGTCTCGCTCAACCCCAACTGGCTGGAACGGGCGGACATGCGGACGCAGCAAGTGCTCAGGGTTCTCGCTCATGGGCGGGCGAGTGTAGTGCCCAAAATTGCGTGGATCCCGTGATCTGGCGTGAACTTGGGGGGCACTTAGCCGATATTCAGGGCACGGCCGAGGAGTCAGGGCGCGCTATGATTTGCTGCTCCCCGTCGCGGCCACGCGCGGGGAACTCTCGAACGCAGGCGCCACGTCCGCTGCCACCTTCCATAGGAGACGTCCCGAATGAGTCCCGTTGCCGCCCATCGTCGTCTGGCCCGCACCATTGCCTGCGCCGGACTTGCCGCCTCCGCACTGTGCGGATCGGTCCTTGCCCAGGACGCCACTCAGGCCGCCCCCACGGCAAAGCCCTCGGTGCCCGCCGCGAACTCGACGCTTTCGACCCGGAACGCGCCAGCCCAGCAGAAGGGGGCGGGCGCTCCAAGCCTCTCGCCGAGCGCCGCGGCGGCGACGGATGTGCGCCAGGCCACTGCAGCAACTGCGCCGCCAGCGCCCCCAGTCTCCAATGAGGTCCCGATCGTCTTCGAGCCATCGGTGCTCGACCTTGGCGAGATGCAGGCCGACGTTCCCAAGGCCGGCGTGATCAAGCTGCGCAACGTGAGCGGCGCACCAGTCAAGGTGCTCAAGGCGATTCCAGGATGCGGATGCACGACCGTGGGTGCGCCACAGGACCCGATCCAGCCCGGCGAGGCCGCCGAGATCGAGATCACGATGAAGCCGGGGCCGAAGCCGGGCGTCAACATGCGCAAGAGCGTCACGTTCCAGCTTGAGGGCTATTCGCCCATCGTGCTCACCGTGCAGGGCGACGTGGCCGCCTACGTGACGATCGAGCCCGACGTCATCGCTGCGCCCAAGGGCGCCGAGACCACCGAGCAGAAGGTTGTGCTTCGCGCTGTCGATGGACAGTCGTTCTCCATCAAGGGCGCGAACCCGCCAATTCTCGCGAGCATCCCTGCCGATGCGGCGCTTGAGCACACGCTCGACATCGACTGGGGCAAGTGGGAGGCCCAGGGCCGCGCGATGAAGCTGGCAGTGGACACCAGCCACCCGAAGGCACCCTCGCTGTCGGTGATGATCAAGCGTCCGCTCGTGGTCGAGCCTGCAGGGAAGACGCCGTCCGCGCCGAACGCGCCAGCGGCCAAGCCCGCAAGCGAGATCGTCACCGCATCGCAGCGCGGCGATGCCGCGCGGGTCCGCGAGCTGCTCGCGGCAGGAGGCAACGCAAGCGATGTCGATCCGGATACGGGCCGCAGCGCGCTCCACTTCGCGGCCCGCGAGAACCGTGCCGAGGTTGTCGTGCTGCTGCTTGACAGCAAGGCCGACATCAATGCGACCGACCGCACGGGCAAGACCCCGCTCACGATGGCTGCCGAGAACTCGGCTGTCGAGGCGACGAAGGTCCTCATCGAGCGCGGCGCAGACCTCAACAAGCGTGACCAGATCGGCGGCACACCACTGACATGGGCATGCGGCCTTGGCACTGCGCCGACGGTGAAGCTCCTGATCGACAGCGGCGCCGACCTGAGCGTCGTCGACATCAATGGCCTGACCCCGCTCATCTGGGCGGCCGGGATCGGCAAGCCCGAGAGCGTCAAGCTGGTCCTCGAGCGCAAGCCCGACCTCAAGGTGCAGGACGGCGTCACTGGCGATACCGCCCTCATGCGTGCGGTGCGTAGCGGAAAGACCGAAAGCGTCAAGCTCCTGATCGATGCGGGTGCAGATGTCGGCATCAAGAACCGACAGGGGTTCACGCCCGTGCAGATGGCAGCCATGAGCGGCAACCTCGAGAAGGTGAAGCTGCTTGTGGAGGCCAAGGCAGACCTTGGCGCGACGGACGCGAACGGGCGCACTCCACTGGACCTGGCGATGCGTCGATCGGACCCGGCTGGCAAGGAAGTGGCTGGATACCTGCAGTCGGTCGGCGCCCCAAGCGCCGCGCCGCCGCCGGGTGGCGCTGCATCCGCGGCACCGTCAGCGCCCGCAACCAAGCCATCGTGAGCCATCCGCCTGCCGCGTCGGCATCGGCCCAATGGGGGCAAAGGTGCCGCATTGCGTCGTGACATCGAGGAGAGAAGCGTGAACGCATATCCCGCCCTTGTGGAGCGTGTCCGGGAGGCAAGCCTTGTGGGGAGCGTTGCATCTGTGCTCGGCTGGGATCAGGAGACGGTGATGCCCCAAGGCGGCGTGGAGTTCCGCAGCCGCCAGCTCGCGCTCCTGGCGAGGCTGCACCACGAGCGCTCGACGGATCCCCAGATTGGCGAGCTGCTTGAGCGCAGCGCTGCAGACACGTCAATCGATCCCGCCGGGCCCGAGGCTGCGAACATCCGCGAGATGCAGCGCGACTTCGACCGCGCATGCAAGCTCCCCGCGTCTCTGGTGGAGGAGCTGGCCAAGGTCTCTAGCGTCGCGCAGCACGAGTGGGCCGCGGCGCGGTCGGCGAGCGACTTCGCCAAGTTCAGGCCGTGGCTCGAGAAGCTCGTCGCACTGAATCGCCAGAAGGCGCAGTGCCTTGGCATTCCTGCAGGAGGCGAGGCGTGGGATGCGCTCGCGGACACGTTCGAGCCGGGCTGCCGTGCGCGCGATGTGGCTGCGCTCTTTGGTCCGCTGCGCGAGCGACTCAGGGGGCTGCTTGACCGCGTGATGGGCTCGGCGCACGGACCGTCGAACCGCTTCAATGAGCTCGAGCTGGACATCGACTCGCAGGAGCGATTCGTGCGCTTCGTTGCCGAGAGCGTAGGGTTCGACTTCACCCGCGGTCGTCTTGACCGAAGCACGCATCCCTTCTGCGGCGGATCCCACTGCAATGACGTGCGCCTGACGACGCGCTACCGGGGAGATTGCGTCAACGATGCGCTGGGCTCGACCATCCACGAGGCCGGTCACGGCATGTACGAGCAGGGGCTTCCCTTCGATCACGTCGGCACACCGCTCGGCGAGGCCGTCTCGCTGGGCATCCATGAGAGCCAGAGCCGCATGTGGGAGAACCAGGTCGGGCGCTCGCGGGCCTTCTGGACCTGGTGCGCGCCGCACGTGATGCGCCACTTCGGCGACCGCGCACGCGGCTTCGGCGCCGACGAGCTCTACGGCGCCGCGAATGTCGTCGAGCCGGGATTCATCCGCGTTGACGCTGACGAGGCCACCTACAACCAGCACGTCATGGTGCGCTTCGCGCTCGAGCGCGCGCTGATCGGGGGCGAGCTCGAGGTGGGCGACCTTCCGGGCGAGTGGAACAGGCTCTACAAGGACCACCTCGGGCTTGACGTGCCGGATGACCGGCGCGGATGCCTGCAGGATGTGCACTGGTCGATGGGCGCATTCGGGTACTTCCCGACCTACACGCTCGGCACGCTGTATGCGGCGCAGCTCTTTGATGCGGCGCGTGCAGCCCTGCCCGGACTCGATGATGGCCTCGCCAAGGGCGACTTCGCGCCGCTCCTGAAGTGGCTCAACCGCGAGGTGCATGCCCACGGCCGCCGGTTCCTGCCTGGTGACCTGTGCCGGCGCGTCACCGGCAAGCCACTCAGCGCGGAGCCGTTCCTGGCTCACCTTGAGGCAAAACTCGTGCCTCTCTACGGTCTCTGAACGCGATTCCCGCTACAGTGGCGGTTTCGCCCCCGCCATGCCATACGACCGCAGTGCCATCCGTAACGTGGCGATCATCGCCCACGTTGATCACGGCAAGACCACACTTGTCGACGCCATGCTTCGCGCCTCCAGCGCCGCGAGGGAGGTGGAGCAGGACGCGGAGTGCGTCATGGACTCGAACCCGCTCGAGCGCGAGCGCGGCATCACCATCCTTGCCAAGAACTGCGCGGTCGACTACGTGGTGCGCCACGGGCCTCGTGCCGGCACTCCGCTACGCGTGAACATCCTCGACACCCCAGGCCACGCCGACTTCGGCGGCGAGGTCGAGCGTGTGCTCCGCATGGCCGATGGGTGCCTGCTGCTTGTGGACGCCCTTGACGGACCCATGCCGCAGACGCGCTTCGTGCTCTCGAAGGCGCTCGAGCTTGGCCTGAAGCCGATCGTCGTCATCAACAAGTGCGACCGGCCCGAGGCGCGTCCCGACGGCGTCGTGAACGAGGTCTTCGACCTGCTCATCGAGCTTGGCGCAGACGATCTGGCGCTCGACTTCCCGGTGCTCTATGCGTCAGGGCGCGAGGGATGGGCATCAAGCGAGCTCGGCAACAAGTCACGCGGGGTGGATGACCTCTTCGGCGCGATCGCCGAGCGGGTTCCCTCACCGACGGGCGACCCGGATGCGCCGCTGCAGTTCCTCGTCGTGAACCTCGACTCGAACGACTTCGTGGGCCGCATCGGGATCGGGCGCGTCTACGAGGGCACGCTGCGGTCAGGCACGACGGTCGCCGTGTGCACCTCTGATGGAGGCACTGTCCGCGCGCGTGTCCAGGGCATCAAGGCATTCGAGGGTCTCGGCAGGCGGCCGACCGATGCGGTGATGGCTGGGGACCTCTGTGCAATCGAGGGCATTCCTGCGGTCGAGATTGGTGACACGCTGTGCGACCTGGACAAGCCGCTCCCCATGGCGCGCGTCAAGGTCGACGAGCCGACGCTGCACATGGTCTTCAGGATCAACGACGGTCCGCTTGGAGGCCGCGAGGGCAAGTTCGTAACCAGCCGGCAGATCTCGGAGCGACTCGAGCGCGAGCTGCGCTCGAATGTTGCGCTGCGCGTGGCGCCAGGCGACACCTCCGAGGAGTTCCATGTCTCCGGACGTGGCCTGCTCCACCTCGGCGTCCTCCTCGAGAACATGCGGCGTGAGGGTTACGAGCTCACAGTCGGCAAGCCCGAGGTCATCGAGCGCGAGGTCGACGGCGTGCGGCAGGAGCCGTGGGAGCGCGTCGACCTCGCGCTCGATGACCTCGGGCTTGCCAACTGTG
>CAYPOZ010000164.1:5199-5692 GCA_964412415.1 uncultured Isosphaeraceae bacterium
ACCTTCCCCAGGATGGCATGGGTCCGGGCCTCGAGCTGCTCGGCCAGCGCGGGGCAGAGGTCAAGAGCGTGGACATGCGAGGCGCGCGCGTCCGTGTCGAGGGCGACATTCCGGCTCGTGGCCTGATCGGGCTCCGCACGCGCCTGCTCAACGCCACCGGCGGCGAGGCAGTGATGGAGCACTCGTTCCTTGAGTGGCGGCCGCTTGGCGCAGTGGTCCGCAAGCGGTTGGCTGGCGTGCTCATCGCCACCGAGGCTGGCCCTGTCACGCAGTTCGCTCTCCAGAACCTCGCTGACCGGGGGGTCATGTTCGTCAAGCCGGGCGATGCCGTCTACGAGGGCATGGTCGTCGGCGAGCACACGCGCGACAACGACCTCAACGTCAACGTCGTGAAGCTCAAGCCGCTGTCGAACGTGCGCGAGTCGAGCAAGGAGGCGACCGTGGTCCTGAAGTCGCCGCGGCCGCTGACCCTCGAGAGCGCCCTCGAGTACAT
>CAYPOZ010000165.1:0-5655 GCA_964412415.1 uncultured Isosphaeraceae bacterium
GAAGCAGCGTGCTCTTGCCCGATCCGCTCGAACCGAGGATCGCGACCCACTCGCCTGCGTGCACAGAGAGGTCTGCGCCATGCAGCACCTCCACCGGGACCGCGCCGAAGCGGTAGGTCTTGTGCACCTCGCGCGCCTCGAGGATGCGCGTCCGGTCAGCCATATCGCAGCGCCTCCACAGGGTCAGTGTCGGCGGCACGCGCTGCCGGAATGGCGGCGCCAATCACGCTGAAGACGATCGCGCCGATCACGGTGAGGCCGGCAGTCCACCAGTCCACCTGGTCAGGGATGTGGCTGAAGTAGTAGACGGAGGGGTCCCAGATCAGCGTGCCCCGGTGGAACAGGAGCCCAGTGCCCGCGAGCATGAAGACCAGCGTCGCAAGCGTCCACAGCAGCAGCGGGAGCAGCCGCCCCCGGATCGCCTGCCACATGACGCCGCACAGCGCGCCCACCGCAAGCGCGTAGGTGCCGATCCACACTGCCGCAGGCGCATCGGAGCCGATGGCCGAATGGATGTCGTTGATGCGGCTGACGATCAGCCACGCGAGCGCCACGCCGAGCGAGCTCCCGAAGATGCCGATCACCAGGCCGTAGCGAAGGAAGATCCACAGGATGCCCGCGCGCGACGCGCCGACGCTGCGCAGGATCCCGATGTCGCGCGTCTTCTCGATGACAATTGCCCAGAAGATCGAGAGGATGAGGCCGGCGCACACGATGTAGATCAGCGAGAAGAGGATGCGCATCATCTCGCGCTCCTTCTGCACTGGCGCGATGAGGTCGCGCAGCTGCTGCTCCCACGTGAGCACGTTGACCATCTGCGGCATCTTGGTGGTGAGCGAGCGGTTGGCGTCGACCTCGAGCGAGAACTCGCGGTAGGTGCGCTCGATGGCGTCGCGCAGCGCCGCGGGGTCGAATCCCGGCTTGGCGCGCGCGAGGATCTTGGTGATGCGCGCTGGCGTCTCGCCGATCACCGGGAGCTGGCCATCGGGTCCGGGGTCCGCGGTTATGTCGTAGAGCGGCGCACGGTCCATGCGAAGCATGCGCTGCACGACCGTGAGCGGCGCGAAGATGCGGTTCTTGTCGACCTCGTAGACGCCCGACTGCGCCTCGTTCACGATCGGGAATGCCTCCTCGCGAGGTTCCGCGATCTTCCCGCGCGAACTCACCGGCACCAGCGTCAGCGTGACGTCGCGCCCAGGCATGCTCCATCCGAAGCGCGCGCGGTAGGAGCCGTCCTTCTGCCTCTCGTTGGCGACCGACACGTGCATGCCGATGACGATCCCGGGCCTGCCTGTGGCGGACTCCACGAGCGTCTGCCCATCCTGCAGCCACGTGGGATTCACGTCGATGCGCGGGTCGTCGGGCTGCATCGCCGCGCCCTGTGCACCGTCGGCGGGCCGCCGCCAGTAGAGGTTGTCGCCGTACTCGGTGACCTGCGCGAAGCTCAGCGGCTCGATCGCCCACACCTGCGTGGTGACGATCTCCTTCTCTGGCCCTCGCGGGTAGGGCATCCGCAGCAGGCCGAAGGTGTCGATGACCGGCGTCGCGCGATGGCACTCCGGCAGGGCATTGATGCGCGCGATCAGCTCCTCGTAGTGGGGCATGCCGCCGATGCCGGACGACACGATCACGTCGCCCACAACCGAGCGACCCGCGCCGCGCAGCAGGTCGAGGAACCCGGTCATGACGCTCACCACCGTCACGACCATCGCTACGCACAGCGCCACAGCGCCGATCGCGATGAGCGGGATCAGCCGGCTGGTGAGGTAGCGGTTGGAGAGGAGCCTCGCGTACATCGTGGGAGCGGAAGGCTACGCGAACCGCGCCGCCGGCGGCCCGCCGATCGGCACGGTCACGACGGTGCCCACGAGCCGTGCCGCCGCAGGGTTCGCCATCCCGACCTTCGGCGCCACCATCGTGGCGGTGATGTCCGCCTCGACGCAGATGCCGCCGAGCGGCTCGCCACTGTCGCAGTCCATGCCGCTTGGGATGTCCACCGAGACCACCTTCGCGCCGCGCTCGCGCATCGAGTTGATCCACATGACGCGCACCGCATCGAGACCGGCGACTGGCCTGTCGAGACCAGTGCCGAAGAGGGCATCGATCACCACGATGCGGCGCGCCGCGGATGCGCGCTCGATGTCCGGGATCGCGTCGGCGAAGGGCCGCACCAGCCCGAGCCGCGTGGCGATCCGATGCTGCATCGCAGCGTCTGTGTCGGCCCTCGGCGCTGCCGTCTCGAGGGCGATCGCCTCCGCACCTCCGCTGTGAAGGTGGCGAATGGCCGCGTAGCCATCGCCGCCGTTCTGGCCCGGGCCGCAGACCGCAACAAGGAGCGGCTCGGGTCCTGCACCTTGCGTCCAGGCTCGCGCCGCCTCGGTGGCGATGCCGCAGGCCGCGGCCTCCATCAGAAGGACGCCAGGTATGCCCAGGTCGCGGATGCACCATGTGTCGTACGCGCGCGCCTGCGAGCGGCTGAAGAGCGTGGCTCCCTCGGTCATGCGGCGGATCGTATGGATGCGCGGGGCGCTACCCTCGCGCCGATGCAGGCAGTCATCGTGGCGACATGGATCGGCGCTGCGCTGTCGATCGCCGTGATCGCGTACTGGTCCGTCTTCGCGTGGCGCGCGGCGCGCGATGCGCGCGGAAGGCCCAGCCTGCGTGAGGGGCTTGCGCTTCCCGCTCCCGAGGGAGGGTGGCGCGCCGTACGTGTCGTCGTCCCCGCGCACAACGAGGAGCGGCACGCACCGACCTTGCTGAAGTCGCTGCTCGCGCAGGACTACCCGGGGCCGCTCGAGGTCGTCTTCGTGCTCGACCGCTGCACGGACGCGACGCGGGCTGCGCTCGAGTCGGCGATGGCGGGCCACTCGCAGCGGCCTGGGTGCACTGTGCGGGTGGTCGACAACGCCACGTGCCCCGACGACTGGGCGGGCAAGTGCAACGCCGCGCGCGTGGGGGCCGAACTCGATGGCGGCGGTGGCGCGGCATGGATCCTGTTCACCGACGCAGATACGCGCTTCGACCCGGGGCTAGTGCGCTCGAGCGTTGCGCTCGCGGCGCACCGGGGGCTCTCGCTGCTCTCGGCGATGCCGCAGCTGACGTCGGGGCGCACCTTCGAGCGCGTTGCGCAGCCCGTTGCGGCGCTGCAGCTCATGAAGCTCTACCCGCCGGAGCGCGTCAACCGCGCGCATGACCCGAGGCCCTTCGCAAACGGCCAGTTCATGCTCTTCTCGCGCGAGGCGTACGACGCGATCGGCGGCCATGCGTCGGTGAAGGACGACCTGCTCGAGGACATCGCCTTCGCGCGACGGGTGCACCACAAGAAGCGCCGATTTGGGCTCTTCATGCCCGAAGGCATGCTGATCACGCACATGTACGAGTCCGCCGAGCAGTTCCGCGAGGGATGGACCCGCATCTTCATCGAGTCGTGCCATCGGGATCCGTCGCGGCTGCGCCGCTACGCCGTGCTGAGTGCGGTGATCGGCATCGGAGGGCCGCTCGCGTGCGTGCTCACGGTTGCGATCGGCACCGTAGGCGGCGTCATGGGCGATGTGCCACTGATGGTCGGAGGCGCGCTGTGCGGGGCGGCCGGCATCCTGGTGCAGCACCTCGTGCTGCGGGGCATCTACCGGCTGATGCGCACGCCCAAGCGCGGCGTGTGGCTGCACTGGCTTGGAAGCGCATCGCTCACGGGGATCCTCTGGCGCGCGGCTTCGCTCCTCGTGTCGGGCAGGCCCGTGCGATGGGGCGGCCGCACCTACGTGCTGTCGCCGAGGTACGTAGGCCGCAGGCAGGCACGCACAACGTAGATAGGAGTCCGCATGCGGATACTGCTTACAAACGACGACGGCATCGACGCACCCGGGATCTCCGCGCTTCGCGCGGGACTCGAGGGGTTGGGCGAGATACTCGTGGTGGCGCCTGCGTCGGTGCAGAGCGCCAAGAGCCACGGCATCACCTTCCACCACCCGCTGCTGGTTCGCGACGCGCGGATGTCGTGTGGCGCCAAAGGCCTCGCGGTCGAGGGCACGCCGGCGGACTGCGTGAAGCTTGCGCTGCGCGCGCTGTGGACCGACCGCTTCGGTGCCGGCACGCGGCCCGACGTTGTCGTAAGCGGCATGAACTGCGGCGCCAACGTGGGCATCAACGTGATCTACTCAGGCACTGTGGCGGCCGCGATCGAGGCTGCGTTCCTGGGCGTGCCTGCGATCGCTGTGAGCCTGCACATCGGCGACCCGCGCCGCATCGCGTGGCCGCGCGCGGCCACGATCGCGCGCGGCGTGATCGACCGCCTGGTGCAGCACCCGCTCGATGCGCACCGCGTGATGAACGTGAACATCCCGCGGACCGAGAGCGCGGATGCGCCCGACCCGCAGATCCGCGTGGTGCCGATGAACACGGCGGCAGGCCGCGACGGCTACGAGCGGCGCGTCGCGCCCGACGGGCGCACCTACTACTGGCCCTGCGGCAGCGGCATGGAGTTCATGCACACCGCCGAGGGGAGCGACGTCGAGGCGCTCAACCTGCGCCACGCGACGGTGACGCCGCTCTTCCACGACCTCACGGACCCGAGCACGATCGATGCGTGGCGCGCGCGGCTGGAGCGGTAGGGCGGTGCAGCGCGCGCCGCTCAGTCGAGTATGACGCGCACCCGGAATCGCGCGACCTTGCCCTCGGGCAGCAACGTCACGCCGGCCAGCCCGGGCAGCCGCGCGAGCTGCGATCCCTTGGCGCGCCAGCGGTAGAGCGCATCGATCACTGGCTGGTCGATGTCGTCGGGGTACCCGCTCGACTGCACGATCTTCACGCTGACGGGCTTGCCCTGGTTGTCGAAGAAGAGGTCAGCGACGGGGTGCAGCGGGCGCGTGGTGAGGCGCGTGAGGATGGGCAGCTCAGGCCGGCGCGTGAGGATCTCGACGCCCTTGTGCGCGATCGGTGCGCCCGTGCGCCACTTCTCGGGAGGCACGTTGATCACGCTTGTCGCATCGGATTCGCGGTCGCTGCGCTGGCCGCTGTCTGGACGGCCCGCTCCCTGACCTGGACCGATCACGCCTGAGGGTGAGGGCGTCGTGGCACCGCCAGCGCCCGGAGGCGCTTGAGCGGCTGGTGGCACCTGTGCCTGCGCGGGATCCGCGGGCTGCTGAGGCGGCGCAGGCTGCTGAGGCGGCTGCGCCGGCGCGGCCGCCTGAGGCGACTCGGGCGCGGGAGGCGGTGCAGGCTCGCTCGGCGAGCTTGGCGTTGCGGCCTGCGGCGGTTGGTCAGGCGGCGTGTCGCGCGGGATGGGCTCTGGTGTGCGCGCGGGATCCTCGGGGGCAGTCGGCGCAGGCTGTGGCGTCGGATCTTGGGTGACCGGGCGCTCAAGGGGCTTGGGTGCTGTGCCGGTCGGGTCCGGCTCGGCTGGCGGAAGATCCGATCCTGAGGGAACTTCCGCAGGAGGCGGCTCCGGCGTCGGGCGCGTGGTGCCCGGCGCCTCCGAGGGTTCCTGTGGCGTGACCGGTGTCGCGGGCCGCACCGCCTCGATTGGCGGTGCTGACGGCTGCGCGGCAGGCGCATCGGGCGCAGGCTGCATCCACGGAGGGACCGACGCCATGATGATCGTGCAGGTGAACTACACGCGCCCCGAGATGCCCAAGGCCAAATGGGAGGCCCGCTACA
>CAYPOZ010000166.1:0-2622 GCA_964412415.1 uncultured Isosphaeraceae bacterium
GGACGTCCGAGAGGGTCATGTCGCACTGGAAGTAGACGCTCTCCCAGTACTCCGGTTAGCCCGCCATGTGCCGGAGGATGGGCGCCACGAGGGCCGACACCACGGCCATCAGCACGACTATCCCCGGTTGCAGCCGGCGCACGAACGCGAGCAGCACCAGAGCGGATCCGATGAAGGTAAGCACGTCCCAGTTGAAGACATCCTCGGGAAGCCACACGAGCACGTTGAAGGCGACACCCGCGCCGAAGATGAAGAGCCCCCGGCGGACGGACACGCGCGTGATGTCCGTGGAGTTGGCGCCGCGTGCCACGAGGGCATCGGACCACAGGAAGTAGCTCGCGCCAGACAGGAAGATGAACAGCGGCGCGCCGAGGCCCGCGAGGGGAGGCGTGTATCCCGAAAGGTTCTCGGCGAAGTGCACGAGCACCATCGTGACGATCGCGACAGTCCGCAGCAGATCGATGGAGGCCAGCCGCGTCGTCATCCGCCGGCCATCGTGAGGAGCTCGAAGCCCCAGAGAAGGAGCTGCGTGCCCAGCAGCACGATGATCACCCACTCGAGCCGGTGCCCCGTCCTGGCGAGCATGAAGTCGCTCGCACGCTGGCCGCACATGTCATAGGTGTCGCGGAACGCGTCGACCTGGATAGCCGCGGCCTCGTAGCGCGAGGCGATGCGCAGCCGCTCGCGAAGGCGATCGGCGACCTGGCTGGCGAGCGTCGGCGGATAGACCGGCGGCGCGAGCACGGCGGGCGCGATCCGAGCCAGCCTTGCACGCATCATCAGCACGCGACCAAGGCGCTCACGAAGTTCCGTCCGTCGTTCGACCGCGCTCTCCTCAAACTCGAATGCAAGGGGCGCATCCGAGTCCAGTTCGGGCCACGCCGCATCGAGCGCCCGCTCGATCGCACGGAGCGCGCGTTCATGGCCCGACAACTCAAGCACTGCATTCCTCACCGCCGGCAGCCGATCGGAAGGAGCGAGTATCGCGCATCTTTCTGGCGACCAGAGGATCCGCGATCCTTGAAAGGCCATCCACGACGCGGATGAAGCTTCGCTCGAAGCGCCCGCCCCGATCCAGGCATCGACCGTCGTAGGAAGCTCTCCAACCTCTGCCGGGATGCAGAGGATCTCCATGGTCACCTCCCCCGGTCCATGGGTCGTCACCCGCTCCAGAGTGGATCCCTCAGGCAGCCCCTCGGGAGGAAGGCTTCCTTGATCCGACCCGTCGTGTGCCCGTGGTTCGTGGTCACGCATCGCACACACCCCGTTCTGCGCACCGCTGAGGCAGGCCTCCGTCGGCGAGCCCTGCGGCGATCCACGAGGCGACACGCGCCGCTGAGTCGAGCACCCCGTTCAGCGTGGAGTCATAGAGGTAGTCGCCGACCATGAACAGGCCCGGGTGCCCGACTGGGTCCGGCTGGTGCCGTCGCTCGACCGGCATCGCGGTCCATCCCCCAGGCAGCGCACTGACCGCACCAATCCACCGGTGAACGCGAGCCTCGACCATGCGTGACCCGCCCGTCGAGAGGGCATCTGAGAGGAATGGGGGCAGCGACCCAAGGACAGTGCGCACGATCTCATCGTCGGTCTCTGCTGCAAGGTCCCGCGCGGCATCGCCCCCAATGAGCCAACCGAGGATCCCATGCGACGCAAGGGGATCGCGCCACGACTCGTCGTACAGGCAGCACCCGTCGAACCGGTCGAGCATCCAGAACGACTCGGCGAGCGAGTCTCGCCAGAACGGTCGGTCGAAGAGCACCGTGGCGCGCAGGTAGTGCGCAGGGTGGTCATGGTGCGAGTGATGCTGGGAGATCGCCTCCTGCAGTCGTCCGCCGCCGAACTTCACCCCAGGCACCTGGTTGTGCGGAAGCGCGACAACGACCGCGTCGTAACGCCCCTCGCCGTGATCGCCGCCTGCCGAGTGCCTGACAACGAGGCCACGACGCGAATCGCCCTCAATGGACTCGACACGGTGCCCGATCCGGACCGAGGCGGCGAGGCGGGCCGCGAGCTCGTCGACCAGGCGCTGGTTCCCGCCCTCGATCGCGTAGAGCCGCATGTACGAAGGGTCGTTCATCAGGTAGTTCTGGAGCCCGTACGCATCGTTCGTCTGATGGGTCTCTGCCGCGAGATCGCTGTGGATCAGCTGCTCGATGAAGCGCCGCGCCTCGGGGCAATCCATCGTCCCAAGGAGCGCGTCGAAGCGCCCCGCGGAGCCCGCCGACATCGGCAGATCGCCATCGCCCGACGAGTAGAACTCGCCAGGGGTCATGCACTCGCGCGCGAGGCGGTCGAACTCCCGAAGCGCTGCCTCTCCCTTTGGGCCCATTCGGACCCGGAGGTCGTCTGTGTTCGCCATGACGCGTCCGTCCACGATCATCGCCGAGCCGCCCATCGGACGGACCGGAAGCCCGAGCTCCTCCACCAGCTCCCTCAGCGGATCGTGCCCGAAGTGCGAGTAGTCGTAGAGCTCCGCCGCACCCGCCTCGTATCTCGCATCGAGCGACGCGAACCGCATCGTCGAGACCTTCCCGCCGAGCCGGTCCGACGCCTCGTACACCGTGACCTCCACTGGCCGGTCGACGAGCCGCTGCAGCTCGTACGCGGTGAACAGGCCTCCAG
>CAYPOZ010000166.1:2632-5601 GCA_964412415.1 uncultured Isosphaeraceae bacterium
GCGATCCGAGCCAACCGGTCTCGCTGAGCAGTGAGCGGCGTCCCGGTGACATGGACGGGGATTGGCATGGTCGTACGCGGGTGATTGCCGAGGCAGATGCCCGCTCAGCCGCGCGGTGACCCGGCAGGCGCATCGAACTCGTAGTTGCGGTCCTGCGGGGGCTCCGCGCCGGGTGGCGCCTTCTTTGCGGGAGGTGCGCCGGCGCCATCTCCATCTGCGCCACCACCGCCCCGCTGACCGCGTCCTCGGCCGCGACCGCCACCTGGACCCATCGGTCCGCCCTGGCCGTCGGCACCTCCGGCGCCCTGTCCACCCGCGCGACGCCGCTCCTCGGCGCGCTTCTGGTTGGCCGCGAACGCGTCCTTGAACGCCGCCTGCTGGTCAGGCGTCAGCACCGCGAACACGTTCGCCTGCATCGCCTTCGAATCCGGCATCGTCTTGCGCAGCGCCTCGCCCTTCTCGATGAGCGCGGGGTCAGGCTTTCCGCCACCGTCACGCATGGAGCGCATGCCCTCCTCGATCTCCCGGAGCTGCTCGCCATTCTTCTCGCGCCACGCCTTGCGCTGCGCCTCGAAGTCCTTGCGGATCGACTCGATCTTGGAGCGCTGGTCGTCGCTGAGCCCGTCCATCATGTCGCGGATCGTCATCATGAACATGCGCTCCTCGGCTGCAGCACGGCGAACGGCCTGCCCGGGCCCGTCCTGCATCGAACCGCGCTCCCCGCGCGCGCCTCCGCCGAACGCGGGGCCTTTGCCTTCGGCACCAGCGGGCACCTTCGGCCCCGACAGCACACCCTTGTCGCCACTTGGCGCATCCTGGCTGGGCGCGGGCGCAGCAGGCGCAGAGGCAGGCGGCGCGGCCGGCTGGCTGCCCATCGGGCTGTCGTCGCCGAGGCTGACGACCGCGAACGAGAGCGGCATCGCAAGCGCGGCGGAAAGGAGCGTGGAGCGGAAGGTCTGGATCTGGCTCATGGGTGCCTCACTGAGGGATGGTCGCATTCGTCGAATGCGCCTGAATCGCGCGGCACGCGCCGCAACGCCACCCATTGTCCCACGCCGCGCCGGGTGGGACAGCCCTCCCTACCATTTGCCTCCCACTTGCCCCCGGAGCCTAGATGCCACTGACTGTCGAACAGATCAACGTCGCGATGCGGACCGTCAAGGACCCCGACATCGGCAAGGACCTCGTGACCCTCGGCATGGTGAAGGACGTGTCAGTGAGCGGAGATGACGTGACCGTGGGCATCGAGCTGACCACGCCAGCCTGCCCGATGAAGGACAAGATCAGGGGCGACACGGAGTCAGCGATCGCGAACGCTGCGCGAGCCGCGGGCGCTGCGGCTCCCCGCGTCCACGTGAACTTCACCGCTGACGTACGCAAGGCAAACGACAAGGTCAAGGATGGGCACAACCCACTCCCGCTCGTGCGCAACGTGATCGCGGTGGGCGCAGGCAAGGGCGGGGTCGGCAAGAGCACCGTCAGCGTCAATCTCGCCGTCGGCCTCGCACGATTCGGCGCAAGCGTCGGATACCTCGATGGCGACATCTACGGCCCAAGCGGGCCCACGATGCTCGGGCTCGATGACTTGCCCACTGCGGCACGCGGCAGCATGCTTCTGCCCTTCGAGGTCCACGGCATCAAGGCGATGACCATCGGCAAGCTCGTCGATCCTGACAAGGCGCTTGTATGGCGCGGACCCATGGCGCACGGCGCCTTCAAGCAGCTCGCGACGCAGACCGAGTGGGGTGCGCTCGATTACCTCGTGGTCGATCTCCCGCCTGGCACCGGCGACGTGCCGCTCACGCTCTCGCAGCTGCTGCCGCTGACAGGCGCAATGATCGTGTGCACGCCGCAGCGTGTCGCGCAGGATGACGCGCGCCGTGCAGTGCGCATGTTCGAGCAGCTCGGCGTGCCGATCCTTGGCGTCGTCGAGAACATGAGCTACTTCATCGGCAACGACGGCGTCACCTACGACATCTTCGGGCGCGGCGGCGCGGAGGTGATGGCGCAGGTGATGGGGCTGCCGTTCCTGGGCCGGCTGCCCATCCACATGAAGCTTCGCACCAACAGCGACGAGGGCACGCCGCTGGGCAACTGGGATGCGGATACGACGCTCGCCGCCGAGCTCGACGCGATCTGCCAGAACACCGCGGCGCAGGTGTCGATGGCCGCCATGCACGGCCGGCTGCAGATGCCCACGGTCAGCGTGACTGGATAAGGTCGGCTGCGGTGACATGCACGCGTCTGCGTCCACATCCGCATCCGCACTCGAGCACATCGCGCACCACCGATGGCCCCCAGAGCGACGGCCGCACCTTCAATGGTCTCGCCAGCGCTGACACTCCACCGTGCCGCGGGACCATGGTCGTGGGCGTTCCTTGCCGCGCTGGGTGTCGCGCTCGCGCTTCAGGTCACGGCGTTGACGCTCCCGTTCGTGCGCGTGTCGATCTTTCTCGCAGGCGCCGAGGACTACCGGCTCACGCACACCGTGCAGCTGATGTGGGACTCGAAGCTCTACCTGCTCGCGGCGCTGATCATGGGGTTCTCGGTGATCTTCCCCTTCGTCAAGATCGCCGGCATCGCATGCGCGTGGCTGCTCATGCGACCTGGCGCGGGCCGCACGCGACTGACGGCCACGCTCGCGGCACTTGGCAAGTGGTCGATGATCGACCCGCTTGCGGTATGCCTGCTTGTGGTGTTCGCGAGCGACCAGTGGGCGGTCTCTGCGGAGACGAAGCCTGGCGTCATCTGCTTCCTCGCTGCGATCACGGTGGCGATGGCGCTTGGCGCGATCGCGCAGCACATGGACAGGGCGACCCATCCCCACGCGGAGGCGGCGACCGGAAGGTCCGACCCGACCCACTCACGGGCGGCGGGCACTCTCGCGCGCCCGTGGTCGTGGCTGCTTCCGGTGATGCTTGCCCTCTCGGCCGCGGCGTTCGTCACCACCCTGTCCGCACCGCTGCTCC
>CAYPOZ010000167.1:0-5574 GCA_964412415.1 uncultured Isosphaeraceae bacterium
ATCGGAGGCATCGCCCGTCGCCGGGGCCAAGCGCATCGCCTCGAGCGCCGCGATCTCCTCGGGGGTCAGGGGAGTGTCCTCGTGGGACTCGCGGGGCGGGTCTGATTCGTTCATGGCGGGTCTCGACGTATTGCGCTCCGTCACCCCATTGGAGGCGCCATGCCGTGCCCGCCTTCATTTGAATCGGCGGAATCGACCGATTTGATGACGAGCCCGCACTTCGTCCCCTGCCTCCGCTCACGCGGAGGGGTATGGTGCGTCCGAACGTGACGTGATCGGAGCGACCCCGTCATCACGAGCGGCACGCGCCCGGCAGATTGACCGGGCGGTCATGAGTCGGCTCACACCCGATCCGCTCGCGCGTCCATGGAATGGAGGAACCCATGCCCTTGGAGGGCGTACATTCCTCACGGCGAGTGGTGTGCCACGCTGGTTGCCCGACCGTGGGGGTCATCTCTTGAGGCGCCAGCTTCAACCTAGGAGGCAGACATGACTCTGCACACAGTGACCCGCGCTTTCTCCCTACGCGCTCCCATCGCCATGCTGCTGGCCACCGCAGCGACGGCATCGGCGGACTTCACCGTCGTGCTGGGCGCCCAGAACGCAGACCAGTGGTTTGCGGGTGTGGGTCCCTGCCGGACCGCTGACTTCACCGGATTCACCGAGTCCACGCAGATCACGGACCAGTACGCCGCGCTGGGCGTCCAGTTCAGCTTCCCTGGAAGCGCCGGCAACGGCGTGCAGGGCAATTCGTTCATGTACCCGCAGGACGGATGGGGAATCGTCGGGGTCCGCCAGATCACCATGTCCTTCGATGGCCCGATGCGCGCGTTCGCGGCCTACTACCCCGGCGACGCGAGATTCGCCTTCTACTCGGGCTCAAGCCTGCTTCACGCCACGACCCTCACGTCGAGCAGCGCGAACAACTTCGCCGGATTCACGAGCGATGCGGGCTTCGACCGGGTGGTGCTCTCCGCGAACGAGCCGGTCAACATGGGTCTGTTCATCGACAACGTCTACTTCTCGGCGGTCCCTGATCCAGCGTGCCCAGCCGATCTCGACCGGGACGGCGCGGTCGACGGCATCGACCTTGGCGTGCTGCTCGGCGCATGGGGCCCATGCTCGGGGACATGCCCGGCCGACCTTAACCTTGACGGAGCCGTCGACGGAAACGACCTCGGCACCCTCCTGGCCGCCTGGGGGCCGTGCGGCGGCTGAGTTCATCGGGCTCGACGGCGGGCCATCGCGCTGCTGACGGGAGCTGACGGTGAAGGCGACGATGCCCGCGGCGCAGTGCCCGGAGGGGAGGTGGGAAGGGTGAGCGGGACGTGGAGGACCTCAGCTGTTTCCGCTCACGCGGAGGGGTATGGTGCGTCCAGCGGGTGGGCCGGTGAGAGCGACCCCGTCAGTTCAGGAATATCACGCTAACGGTATCGATGAACTCGCCTTTCGCCACGTCGCGGCGCCTGAAGTTGTGGGGTGCTGCGATGTGCCTGCTGCTCCCGTTGCCTGGAGTCTGGATTTGGCTCCAGTTCAATCCCCCCAGTTCGAGGGCCGGCTGGGCTCCGCTTCCTGGTCTCCACAACACCGCATCCCTGTTCGCGGCATGGGCCATGGTCTTGGTTGAATTGCTCATCCTGCGATGGATCACTCGTCGTGTCCGGGGTGACCGAGGATTTGCCCCAAGCCTCGATGCGGTAGCAGTCTCAGGATTCATTGCCGCCGTGTCCCTCTCCGGTGTGCTCATCGCATCCTGCGCACTTCGCATCGTCGACCGGTCGACCGCTCGAGTGCAGCTTTCAGCACCTGACGCACTTTCGGTGCTGCGCACGGCTTCCGATCTTTGGGGCAGCCCAACCAGGGCACAGCGCGCACAAGGCGATCCGCTTGATCCGATTGAAAGGCTTGCCCAGATCGCAGAAGCCCCGGCGGGCTCGATGCAAAATGGTGAGTTTCGTGCACTCTGCGCGCGTGCCAGCGTGTTCAGGGGTGGGTCATGGTTCACCGACGCTTTCTCGGTGAACTTCGAGGGCACCCCCGACTCACTCGGCAGCCCGGTCTATGAGCAGTTTGGCTGGCCGCTGCGCGTCATCACTTCGCACCACGGCGACTTGGGAGCGCCTGATGTTTGGCCAATCATTCGACGAGGTGGTGCCGCGATGGTTCCAACGTGGGTTGCAGACACCATCGTTTACTCCCGCGTTGAGTTTGGCGGACTGGCAGTATCGGCGATGCTCGTTGGGTTGCTGCTGACGCTCGCGGGCGAAGCCACGCGATACATGCGGGATCGGCTGAAGCGTGGCAAGTGCCCACGTTGCGGGTACCCGCAGCGAGGCCTCGCATCGTCCGCGTGCCCGGAGTGTGGAGCAACAAGAAACCCGGCAACTCAGGCGGGCCCATTGAGCTCGGTCAGAAGAATGAGTGTCTCAGATTGTCTCCATTGCGTTCGTCATGTCCGCTGGTTCGCGCTGGCCACGCTCGGCACATGCCTGGCCGTCCCGTCATGGGCGGCGCCCCAGGACGCGGGCGTTGGCGTGGCATTGGCCGAGGGCATTGCTCGCATGCAGACTGCGATCGGCAGGGATCATGCGGATCTGGTCAGCCGAGTGAACGTGTGTCCTGGGGCAGTTCATGCGTCGGAAGTTCTTCGGGTCGCGCGTGGCTACAGAGCGGCCCGCGACTGCGTGCAACTCATCGAGAGAGCCAAGCCCTTCTGTTCCGTCGGCGCAGACGACTTGCCGGCGTACGAGTCTCTGGCCGCTGATGCCCGTTCCGCCGTGCTTGGACTCCAGGCGGCTGCGTTCGTCAGATTGCAGTCGGATGGCGGGCAGGACGATGGGGTGCAAGCGGCATCCGCATTGACATCGGCCCTGCAAGCACTTGTCTCGCAGGACTGGCGCGCCATGGCGGTGGCAACGCCGGTAGCGATTGCATCAATCCGCGTGATGGAGCGACTGATCGAAGGCGGCGACTTGAACATCGACGATGCGCAGCGGCTGAGATCCGCAGTGTCTCCGCTTGACAAGCCGGACCCCGCTGGCGTGATCGTGCACCAGCTCAGCCGTTTCGAGTTCGCGTTCGGTGTTGCGGAGCGGCTGGCCGACGTGCATGACGAGGATTCCGGTCGCCGACTGAACGGCCTGCTGTGGCCAGATGAGCGTGCGGCGGCATCAGAGCTAATCAACGCGTCGGTCGCAGAGAACTGCCGTCGGCTCGCCACTCGGGCGGCAGAGCGGCTTGGTGCGAAGTCCTCGGGCGGCGATCTCGTGGAAACCTGTATGCTCGTGGCGCAATCTGCGCGGGCCGCAGAAGGCTGTGGTGGATGGGGGAAGATCCTGGCCTCCAAGCTGGAACAAGGCGCCGCGGCTGCGCGATCCATTCGCACGCGCGCAGCGCCCATCGTCGATGCGCTCGCGGAACTCTCCGACCCGAGTACCGCGGATGTCGCCCGTGAGTCGCTCGCGAATGCGGTTTTCCGATACCGGCGCGCGAGCGAGGCGATCCTGCAGGCACGCGCCGATGATCCGACATCCGTCGTGAATGCGACCGAAGCAGCACTTCGTGCTGCCCGGACGCCGCGATTCGACTACGGAAGTTCGCGCTGCGATGGACGCTGTGCACGATTCATCGAGAGGGACCTCGTCGATCGTTGCCGAGTGGCGATCTGGCTCGCCGATGCAGCGGACGCCGCGAACGCCGCGGGCAGCGCAGACCGAGCTGGGCCGTTGTGCGAGGCAGTCCGGCTGGTCATGAAGCACTTACATGCGGACCGGGGCGCCGCCGCAGATCTTCTCGCGTGGCGCTTGGATCTTCGGCTGCACTCGCGCGGCCACGCGAAAATCAAAGACGCACCACCGCGAATTCGCCTCGCCGCAGAGACCAGAACCGCGATCGTGCAGGACTGTCCACGCTGGTATCCAGAGCCGGAAGCTATCAAGGATCCGGTGGCGAGGCGCGAGGCGCGATCATGGATGGCGGACCTGTCGGATGCACAACTCGTGCTGGCCGCGATGGGCGCGGAATCGGCTTTGGCCCGGGGCATGGGATCGCAGCCCAGCTGGCAGTCTGCAGAGGCACTCCAGATCGTCTCCCTGCTCTCAATCTCCGAATTGGTGCCGTCAGCGGAGGCGCTCGGAGCCATCATCGCGTCGACCGCCACGCTCGAAGACGTGAAGCGAGCGCTCCTGAGCGCACCCGTGGCAGACTGGTGGAGTGCACAGCGATGAGCGAGCAAGCGTGCGCTCTGCCGCACTCGCTGCCGCGATCGGAACGAGCTCCGTACCCTCTCAGGCCGACAGGAGTGCGCTGAAAGTGACTACCCAAGAGGCGGCTGTTCCGCCCGCTCGCTGATCAATGCGCCCCTGTCCGCTGCCGCCGCTCACGCGGAGGGGTATGGTGCGTCCAGTGGGTGGACCGATGAGAGCGACCCCGTCACAGGCGCTACCGAGGCTGGACAACCGGCTCTGAGGCGGAAGTCGAAGCGCGCAGCCTCTCGCCAATCGTCGTGACCGCATCATGCAGCTTTCCACCGCCTTCAACGACGCGGTTGGCTTCACTGAATGCAGCGCGAGCCCGTTCGCAGTCGCCGCTCTGGAGGGCATGGTTCGTCTCACGGAGCAGGCGTTGAATTGCGATGTTTCCCCGGTACTCCGGCGCGATCCCGCCAACCAAGTTTGCGGCTCCGATCGCGATGGCCGTCCAAACAACTGCGAGAAGAGTGAGCGCCAGTTGCTTGCGACGAGGTATGCCTCGAAGCATCAACGCGCCGACGCCAATGCCCGCGGCTGCAAGAATCACGATGATCGCTCCCATCGGCAGGTCAAGCCTACTTCAAGACGCGTTGACAGGCGTTCGCTGAACCGGTTCATTCAGGAGACGGCCGTCCGGCCCGCTCGCTGATCAATGCGCCCACCTCCTCTGCACCCGCTCACGCGGAGGGGCATGGTGCGTCCGAAGGGGTGAGGCCGCTGATGGACCTCGAGTCGTTTGCGGGCAAGTCGCCGGTTTTTGCACCCAGGTCTGCCGACCCGTAGCTGCGGTCAACGGCTGCGCGACCCGTGTGGAGAGGAGGCACGATGAGAGTCATCACCGCTTTCGTCCTTGCGCTTGCGCGGCCGCACCTTTGCAGCGCACGAGTGATCCTCTCGATGCTCGTCCTCTCCGCGGGGGCTTGTATGGCCGTTCCACCAGTTCCACCGCCTCCTCCACTGGTGGAGCGTGCGCCAGTTGAAGGCCACGTGCTCACGATGGAAGTGTTCCGCGTTCCCGAAGGTGCGGAGTGGGCCAAGATCGAGTCCGATTGCGCGCGCGGAATCTGGCAAGCAGGCGACATCAAGTTGGTCGATCGGCGCGGGGATCCTGGCCGAGAAGGCGAGCCTTGCTTCCGCATGAGCTGGCTGAATGGCCTGCCGCTCCGATGGGAGGGATGCGGCGAACTCTACTGGCCTGACCAGCCGCGCTACCGTTACTTTCGAGTCTTGGGATTGCAGGCCGCGCGTGCTGTCGCTGGCACGGACAGGGGGCGCTCGGGCTATCTGGCCTGCGTCGTTGGCAAGGCTGGCTGGTACGACGAGG
>CAYPOZ010000168.1:0-5108 GCA_964412415.1 uncultured Isosphaeraceae bacterium
TACCGGCTGCGCGACTGGCTCTTCTTGCAGGCAGCGGTACTGGGGCGAGCCGTTCCCGGTGGTGTACGACGAGCAGGGCATGCACTATCCGGTGTGCGATGGCGCGCTGCCTGTGACGCTGCCGGAGCTGTCCGACTACGCGCCCGTGCAGAGCGAAGTTCCGGTGCCTCCGCTCGGGAAGGCGACCGCATGGGTGAGCTCCACCGCAGGCGAGGCTGGGGTCGACCCCTCTCTTCTCGACTCGGCGACGCCAGTCCGGCGCGAGACCAACACGATGCCCGGATGGGCCGGATCGTGCTGGTACTACCTGCGCTACTGCGATCCGGCCAACGCGGCGCGATTCTGCGGCAGCGACGCAGAGCGCTACTGGATGACGGGGCCCGACGGCACGGGACGCGGTGTCGACCTCTACGTGGGCGGCGCGGAGCACGCGGTGCTGCACCTGCTCTACGCACGCTTCTGGCACAAGATGCTCTTCGATCTCGGCGAGGTCAGCACGCCCGAGCCATTTGCGAGGCTCTTCCATCAGGGGCTCATCACGAGCCACGCCTACCAGCGCGGGGACCGCACGCTGGTCGCGGTGGACCAGGTCGAGGAGCGCGGCGGCGCGTTCTTCGAGAAGGGCGGCGGCGAGGTCACGCCCGTCGTCGCGAAGATGAGCAAGAGCCTCCGCAACGTCATCAACCCCGACGACGTGATCGCGGAGTATGGCGCCGACACGTTCCGCCTCTACGAGATGTACATGGGCCCGCTCGAGGCGAGCAAGCCGTGGAACACGCGCGACATCGCAGGCGTCTTCCGCTTCCTGCAGCGCACGTGGAGGCTCGCGATCGACGAGCGCACGGGCGACGTGCTGCTCGCGCGAGCGGCGGACCCTGCCGTCGAGCGGCTGCTGCACCGCACCATCCGCAAGGTCGGGCAGGACATCGACCGCATGGCCTTCAACACGGCAATCGCTGCGATGATCGAGCTCGTCAACGCGGCGACGCGCCCGACGCAGATGACCGACCCCGCCGATGGCGGCCTCGAGCGCTCGCAGATGGATCGCTTCCTGCGCATCCTTGCGCCCTTCGCGCCCCACATGGCGGAGGAGCTGTGGGACAGGCTCGGATGGCGCGCATCGCGAGGCAGCGTGTCGGCGCAGGCGTGGCCGGCGTTTGACCCCGCCATGCTCGAGGACGACGAGGTCGAGATGCCCGTGCAGGTCATGGGCAAGCTGCGCGCGCGCGTGCGGGTGCCTGCCGGCGCCGACGCTGCGGCCATCGAGGCGATCGTGCTCGCGTCGGCCGAGGTGCAGCAGCACCTTGGCGGCAAGGCGCCGCGCAAGGTGATCGTGGTGCCAAAGCGGATGGTCAACCTCGTAGTCTGAGCGACCGAAGCGAAGCGCGGCGGCCCCGAGGGACCGCCGCGCCGCAACACTCAAGTTTGTGCGCCCCCGCGGGGGGACGTCAGTTCGAGGAGCCGCTGTCGCTTGGCGCAGGTGCAGGAGCCGGCACCGCGGGAGGCGTGGGCTGCCCGAGGAAGATGCGGCCACCCGCGCCCGCGCCGGCCTGGCGCGCGGGGTTGAACGTGTAGGTGGCGTCGAGGGCCTTGCCCACGCGGAGCTTCGTCTCCGCGAGGTGCGCCTTCGTGTAGTTGTCCAGCGATCCGCTGCGCCCCATCGACGCATCGATGTCGGTGACAAGCTGGTTGAGCTGCGCGCGCGCAAGCGTCGCCGCCGGTGCGGCGGCAGGCCCGCGGAAGCCGCCAGGCAGCATGATCTCGATTGTGCGGTCGGTCCACTCGCGCTGCAGGTTGCGGCGCAGGCTCGAGATCATCGGGTTGCGGTCGCTGAACGACCCCGACGGCGGCACCAGCAGCTCGCTCCACACGGCGCGCTGCACCGTGCCCATCAGCTCCGGAAGCGTCATGGCGTCGGCATCGCTGGCCGTCATCACCTCATTGTCGTACACGCGGGCGAGCGTGTCCGGGTTCATGATGCGGGTGAGCGCCATCGACTGCACCGACAGGATGCGGTCGTGCACAGGCCACGCGGGCGGCGCCATGATGTCGCGCATGCCGCCCTCGTCCATCCAGCGGCCGACGCCGAGCTGCTGCACGAGCTCCGGGTTGAGCCCGAACGAGTCATCCCGGAAGGCGAGGTCCGTCACGAGCTGCAGTGCACGGCGGCTCGTCGCAGGGTCGACGGGGCGCACCGCGGGAGGCGCATCCGGATCGCCTTTCTTGGCACGACTCGTGTATGCGCCGCCCACCCAGTCGGCGGCGATCATCGTGGCCTGCGCATGACGCGCGAGGAGCGTCTCGAAGAGCCTGCGCGCACGTGCCCAGCTGTCGCCATCCTTCACGAGGTCGCTCGTGATGCGCGGGCGCAGCTTCGCGACCAGCCGCATCTGGCTCTGCGCATAGTCAAGGGGGTCCTTCGAGTGGTCGAAGCGGCGGATCGTGGGGTCCGGGCCTCGCGTGTCCTCGTCAGTGCCGTAGATGTACTCAGGCTTGGTGTTCTGTGCGAGCAGCGACTTGAGGTCGGAGTCCGGCCCGTAGCCGTACGCGATCACCCACATGTCGTAGGGACCGATGTCGGACATGCCCCAGTGGCCCTGGATCGGGCCATCGCCGGTGTTGATGTTCACGGGCAGGTAGTCCATCACGGTGGTGGCGACGAGCGGCCGGTTGTCGGAGTTGAGCTCCGCCATGGTGCGGTACGTCGAGCCCTTGAAGTTGTGGCGCAGGCCCAGCGTGTGGCCGCACTCGTGCATGATCACGTCCTTGATCATCGCGCCGACGAACTGCTCGGGCAGGCCGTCGATGTATCCCGGACGATTCGGGTTCTCGTCGCGTGCGGCCTTGGCGGTGCGGGGGGCATCCGGCTTGGCGCCATCCTGCGCGGCCGCGGCCTCGCGCTTCTTGCGCTCCTCCTCGGTCTCGCCCGAGTTCGCGGCCTCCTCTGCGGCCGCGGCCTGCGCGGCAGCGGCGAGCTCCTTGCGCAGCGCCATCTCGATGATCTCGGGCGCGAGGCGTGCGATCGCGAGGTCGATCGTCTTCGCTCGGCCGTTGTGGCAGTAGCCGTTGAGCTGCGAGAGGCGGCCCGTAAGCCCATCTCCGGGCTCGGTCCCGAGCAGGCTTGGGCCGTGGTCATGGCCGCAGTCGAGCGCGTGCTGCATCTGAAGGTCGCGCTGGTACTGCTGCGCGACGAGCTCTGCCGCAATCTCGCGCCGCGCAGGATCCACGAGCCTGATGCGCGGATCCCATTGCGGGTGCTCGGCGAGCCACGCCTGGGTGTCCGGTCCCATGCCCTGCGACACGAAGTCAGGCAGAAGGTCCCACGTGCGCGCGTAGCTCGACACGAATCCCTCGTCCATCACGATGTCGGCATCGAGGATCTGCCCGGTCTGCGGATGCACGCGCGAGGGGCCGATCGCGTAGCCCATATTGCCGTTGGTCCAGAGCACGAAGTTGTAGCGCGCATCCTCCGGGTCCTTGTCCATGTGCGCACCGGTTCGCGCATCCTGCTGGTACACCTGGATCGCGCCGTCGATGCCGATCTTCTCGAACGCCTTGTTCCACGCGAGGATGCCGTCGCGCACGTAGCGGCGGTAGCGGATCGGCACCGTGTGCTCGACGTAGAAGACGATCGGCTCCTTCGGCGGGCTCAGCTGCAGCGACGAATCGGCCTTCTCGACCTTCCATCGGTTGATGTAGCGCACGAAGGGATCCTCCTTTGCGGGCTGGCCCACGTCCTGGTAGGTCGTGGTGAAGTAGCCGACCCGCTCATCCGCGAGGCGCGGCTTGTAGCCCGTGTCCTTGGGGATCTCGGCGATCGAGTAGGCGATCGTGGCGAACCGCCCGCCTGCGATCGGCATCTGGTAGCTGAGCTCCACATTGCGCGGGAATCCCTTGGCCTTGGACACTTCCATCAGGCTTGGGTCCATGCCGCCGACGCGTCCGCCGAAGAACGTCGGCGCGCCCCTGCCGAAGACGTCGGTGAGGTTGACCATGTAGCCGCCGCCAGGACCGATGCCGATGATCGGTGCCTTGAAGAGCACCCGGTCAGTGAACACTCGGTCGCGACCGCGCTTGCTCTCCTCGTCGCCCGAGGTGCGCACGGCAAAGTTGGGCTCAATGAACGCCAGCTGCTTTCCGAAGCGCTTGAAGGATCCGTACTGGTCGCCGAACTGCACGCCTGCCTCGTTGATGCCGCCCGAGACGGTGTAGGCGAGGAAGAGGAGCCGCTTCTCGATGTCCTTGGGAAGTTCCGCGAACAGGTCGGGCGTGGACTTGTCGCGCCAAAGGCGGAAGAGACCGCTGACGCCATCCAAGTTTGAGATCACCTCGACGTGACGCGGTCCGGGCTCCCACTTCGGGAGCTCGTCGCTGCGACCGGCCGGGGGCGCGGGCGGTGCGCCATCCTGCGCGAGCGCAGCGAATGACCCGCTTGCGGCGAGCAGCGCAGCAGCGGCGATCATGGTCAGGGGACGGGCGAGGAACCCGGGTCGGACGGGCAAGTCGGACCTGCGGGACGCGAAGCTCATGGGCACCATGGCTGAAGGATAGTCCGGCAGGGCGCAGTTCCCTAATCCGCCGGGGATTTCCTGCGTGCGCCGCGCTCAGGCCACCAGTGCGGCGCCCGCCCACACGAGCATGAGCAGGCCGACACCGTTGAGCGCCACATGCAGAGCGACCGGAAGCGCCCGGCTGCGGACCGCGCCATCAGCGGCATGCGAACCGATCGCCTGCCACAGCAGGACACCTTGCCACAGGCACGCAAGCGCCGCGAGCACTCCCCGTCCGATCCAGACCGCGAGCGGAAGTGCGCCAGGCGGCACAAGCATGGCGACCGCGAACACGCCCACGCTCAGCGCGATCCATGCGGCCGTGTGCGCAGCGACCATCCGCGAGCATGCGACCGTTGCGGCCGCGGCGGCGCGTCGCGACCGCTCCGGATCGTCCTTGGTCTCGCGGCTCCACGCGGCGGGAATCGACACGAACCTCATCAGCATGATGCCGACCCCAACTGACGCCGCTGCGGCAAGGCAACGCGCGATGTTGAGGGGAGCGGTCCTGTACGGTCCAATCATCACCAGTCCCGCGGGCACCGACGCAACCTGATG
>CAYPOZ010000168.1:5118-5517 GCA_964412415.1 uncultured Isosphaeraceae bacterium
ACACCAGCGCCGAATTCCATGGTCGCCACGCGGGCCGTGGGCAGGGCGGACAGGTACTGGGTAGCAGGGCCCTGCATCGACTGCACGCGCAGCAATCCCCCGAACCACAGGAAGAGCGCCAGCATGCAGCATGACGCGACAGTCCAGGCCAGGAGGGAGCCAATGCCCGTGCCAGGGGCGGTCGGGTCTGCCGACCTCCACCACCCTAGGGGCGTCGGCCGGAGCATCAGGATCTGGGCGATCGGGCGCCTTGGCATGGTGTGCACGCGAAAGGGAAGATAGGGTAGGGGGGATGGCTGACGAATCAGTACAGAACGACCCGAGCAACCCGTGGGGACTTGAGCCCCAGGAGAGCGGGTTCGTTGCGTTCTGGCCGCACGCCGAGCCTCCAACGATGGA
>CAYPOZ010000169.1:0-1865 GCA_964412415.1 uncultured Isosphaeraceae bacterium
CTGCAGCACCATGAAGAGGATCACGGAGCGCGAGACCACCATCGCGAGCACGGCGGCGCTCGCGAGCAGCGTCAGCACGTATGCGTTGCGGCCCACATGGTGGCCGCGCGTCGCGAGGATCACGGCCACTGCCGGCATCGCCTCGAGCAGGTAGCGCGGCGACCGCTGGCTCGGCAGGCAGAACACCAGGAACACCGCAATCACCAGGATCCACAGCAGACGCTCCTCGGTGACCAGCGACCTGCGGTGGATGATGCACTCGACGGCCACGCCGAACACGGGGAACGCAAGCAGGCCTGCATTGAGGAACCACCCCAGCGCCAATGACCAGACGCTTGAGCTCCCCCACAGCGCGGTGCCGATCCAGCTCCCCTGCCGAGCGCCCATCTTGCCCACGTTCTCGCCCACGACAAACTCGCGCCAGATCGAGGCGGGATCAGGGTCAAGCGCGAACCACAGCGAGAAGATCGCCAGCGACACGCAAGACACGATGGCAAGCCACGGCACCGAGTGCCTCATGAAGGTGCGCCACTCCCAGCGGCTCTCGCGAAGGTGCCACCATGCGAGCGCGAAGCCAATCGGCACCAGCTGCGCGAATGACTTGTAGAGCAGCGCCATGCCCACGACCGCGCCGATCGCCAGCGGCGCCACCAGCCGCGAGCGGAAGGACCACGGCCGCCACCACAGCATCGCGAAGAACGCGCCGAAGAACCAGAAGGTCTCAGGAGGGTTCGTCAGGAACGGGCGGCCGTAGCGGTACGTGCTGAAGAACGCGAGATACGCGACCGCGGCGGCCACCCCGGCCTTCACGTCACGGTCCCTGATGCGCCACGCGAGCAGCCCTGCCATCACTGCCGTGCCGAAGGTCCACGCCACGCTCGGGATGCGCAGCGCGATCAGCGTCCACCATTCGCCCCAGCTGGTTGACACCATCCCCTGCCAGAAGAGGAGCGGCGGCTTGGTGTTGCGCATGTCGGACATGCCCGACTGCAGCGGCAGCCAGTGCCCGCTTGCGGCGGTCTCGCGCACGATCTGCGCGTACACCATCTCGTCGCCGTTGCGGAGCACGGTGCCGGCGCTCAGCCCGTGCAGGTACGTCACCGTCGCCAGCAACAGCGAACCCGCGACCAGGGCGACGGACACGCGCGCACGCAGCAGCTGCCCGCGCTCCGGATCGATGCCCTCAGTACGCACATGGCGGAACGTCCACAGGTCGTTGATCGTGAAGTTGACGACGCTCGCGACCGCGATGGCGGATGCGTTGGCCACAAGGTCGGGCACCCATCGCGCGAGGATGTTGGTGCCGATCACGGTCGTCAGGATGCCTGCCCAGTTCGCCGCCGCGTACTGGAGGTAGCGGATGTGGGTCCGCACGGGACGCCCCGCATGCCGGTCACGCCACGTCCAGTTGCTGTTGAGGATGAAGTTGTTGGTGAGCCCGAACAGGATCCCCAGCGCGATCCCGAGATTGAGCCGCAGCGATGCCGGCTCCACATCCGGAAGCAGCCACTTGAGCGATGCCCACAGCACGACAAGGTTGACGGCCGTGCCCGTCACGCCGACCACCCCGAACTTCATGAGCCGCACGCGCTGCATCCACGCCCAGTCAAGCGCACGGCGTGCGGGCGACGGGATGAAGCCTGGCCAGCGCACGCTCATGCGCCCACCGGGACCCGCTCGGAAGGCGCTGGCGCCATCATGCTGCGCGCGCGGGAAAGCACCTCGGTGGGCAGTATCCGCTTGAGGCACTGGTTGTCGCCGTTGCACGCCGACGTGCGGTGGTTGTACGCGGTCAGGCACGGTGCGCACGCGAGACCTGTGAAGTACGCGTACGCGTGAGGGCTCCAGCTTCGGTAGAGCGTGGG
>CAYPOZ010000169.1:1906-4054 GCA_964412415.1 uncultured Isosphaeraceae bacterium
AACACGATTGTGGGCACTGGCGTCATCGCCGCGAACTGCCCGGGCCCGCCGTCATTGGTCACGAGCAGGCTCGCACGGTGGAAGATGCACAGCAGGTGACGCACTGACCTCGTGTACCCGGCAAGGTTGATGCAGCGAGGGTCATCTCCGCACGCCGCGCGAAGCCGTTCCGCGAGCGCGCGGTCCTCGGACATGCCGATGATGCCAACAGCCACACCGTCGCCAAGCAGCCCCCGTGCAAGCGCGGCATAGTGCTCCTCGGGCCACGCGCGGATCGGCAGCAACCCGCCGCTTGGATACACAAGCACGAGTCGCCGGCCCGACACCGGCGGATGGTCACGCTCGAGCGCAGCCACCTCGCGCTCGACCTCGCCGGGCTCTGCAACGAACTCAGGCGGGTCGAACGAGCCGGGCGCCTGCGAATCCTTCGACACCGGCCCATCCTCCGAGTCGACCGAGTCGACGAGCGCCACGAGCTGGTGCGACAGGTGCCGGTACGGGTTGTAGGGCACCGGTGCCGACATGAAGGAGCCGCGGTAGAGGCCCTCCTGCGTCGCCCGGTGGAACCCTGCACGTCGCTGCGCGCTCGAGAGGCCGCTGATCACCGCGCTGACGCGCGCGAAGAGCTCGCAGTCGATGACCGTGTCGATGCCATCACGCCTGATCTTGAGGATCGCCCGCAGCAGGTCCGGCACAAGCGTGCCGAACGACCTGTCGCGGACGGCAATGACGCGCGAGGGCTCCACCACGCCAAGCAGGTCAAGCATCTGGCGGTTGCGCGCGAAAAGCATGACGTGCAGCTCCGCACCGGGCCACCGCTCGCGGATCCGGCGGAACATCGGCTCAGCGAGCACAAGGCTTCCCATCTCGCTCAGCAGGATGACGAGCACCTTGCGCGGCGAACCTGCCGGCCGGGGCGCAGGAACAACGCGCCTCAGTGCAGAAATCAGGCCACAGGCGGGGACGCCGACCATGCGGTCGACGAGCTTCTGGAGGCGGACATCCATGCGCGGTCGTCGGTCCCTCCGGGACCGCCTGCGATGCTATCGTCGGCGCGCGCGGCGCTGCCGTGCACCTGCTCATGCGACTTGCACCGGCACTTCTCCTGGTGATCGGACTCGTCGCTGCCGCATGGAGCGCACCCCGCCCCAGCCTCCCTGAGTTCGCCGGCGTGGCCGTGCCCACTGCGGCTGCCGCCTCCACGGTGGCCACTCCCACGGCCGCAACTGCCCCCACCAGAGTCGAGCTGCCGCAGGAGCAACCGTCCGCGCATGCATCGAGCCTGGCGCTCGCCTCAGATGGAAGCCTGCTTGTCGCATGGTTCGCGGGAACGCGCGAGGGCGCCGCTGACGTGCGCATCGAGATGGCGCGCATCGCCAACGGCAAGGCCCCGGTCCGATGGACTGCGCTGACACGTGAGCAGCTTCAGGCTGGCGTCCGCCGGTCGATCCGCAAGCTCGGCAACCCGTCGCTCTCGCGCGACAGCAACGGGACACTGCACCTCTTCGTCGTGAGCGTCAGCGTCGGCGGATGGTCCGGCAGCGCCATCAATCACCTCACATCAACTGACGACGGCCGCACCTGGAGCGTGCCTCGAAGGCTGATCCTCTCCCCCCTGCTCAACTTCAGCTCGCTGGTGCGCGCCCCAGCGCTGCCGCTTGCCGATGGCGGGCTCGGGCTCCCTGCCTACCACGAGTGCATCACGAAGTGGCCGCTGTGGATCCGCCTCGATGCAGGAGGCGCCGTGACAGGCTGCGTGCGCATGCCGCAGCAAGGACCCGCGCTCCAGCCTGCGGTTGCCGCACTGAGTTCAAAGTCAGCCGTGGCCGCCATTCGCAGGGGACGGGGATCCGTGCCTCAGGTGCTCATCTGCCGCACGGACGATGACGGATCGTCGTGGACCTCAGCGCCTGACAGTGGCATCCCGAACCCTGACTCTGGCGTCGCGCTCGTGCGGCTCAACGATGGCACCCTGCTGCTCGCCTGCAATCCGCTTGAGGCAGGGCGGCAGGTACTCCAGCTCTTCCATTCACGCGATGGCGGCGTGACATGGGTGCCAGGCGCAGTCATCGAGCGGGGATCCGGTGGTGACGAGTTCTCGTACCCCTCGCTCATCCAGGACGCGTCAGGTGCGGTCCATCTCTCGTA
>CAYPOZ010000169.1:4064-5502 GCA_964412415.1 uncultured Isosphaeraceae bacterium
AGCCCCGCGTGGGCGATGGACCCGCCGCAGTGAGCGTGCCGCTCACGTACGGGCTTCTCGCGCAGGCGATGATCGCGGCATCGATTGTGCGGCTCGCGCTCGACCTGCTCCCTAGGCGCGACGGGGCGCGGACCAACGGCAGCGAGGCATCCGCCCCCGGAGGCCGATCCCCCTCCAGCGGCAGCGCGCGTGCCGGAAGCGATATCCCGTGGGGCACCGCATGGGCCGTGATGGCTGGCCCGCTTGTGCTGCTGGTGCCCGTGGGCGGATGCACCATCGCGGAGCACATGCGAGGCGTGTGGGGCGACCCAAGTGCGGTCACCTGCGCGATCCTTGCCATGTTCATTGCCCGGCCTGGCCAGCTTCCCGACCGGCCGTCGCGGCTGCTGTGCATCGGGATCACGCTGCTTGTGACCGTACCGCTCTACGGACCCGTCTTCGGACTCCGGCTGCCGATGCCCGACCTCTACGCGCTTGGCTGGCAACCGCATCCGCTGCTGGTCGTGATCGCCGTTGCGGCGCTCCTGATGAGGCTCTCAGGCCGGTGGTGCGGCACATGGTCGACGATCGTGGCCGTCGCACTTCTTGCCTATGCAGCGGGCGCGATGGAGTCTTCAAACGTGATCGACTACCTGGCCGATCCCGGGCTGCTCATCGCCCTCGCGGTGATGGGAGCGATCCCGCGCCCGGGCCGGCCTCGATCCGCCGCCCAAGGACAATCTGCGCATGGCTGACCTCTCGAACGCCCGCACACCCGGCCTTGTGAGTCGCGCACTCGGCGCCGTCGAGCGCATCGGAAACCGCTTGCCCGACCCAGCCACGCTATTCGTGCTGCTGGGGGTGATCACCCTGATCCTCGCCGCGGCTGGCGCGTGGGCGGGCTGGTCGGTGACCGACCCAGCCAACCCATCGAAGACGATCGCGGTGCGGTCGCTCCTGAACGCCGAAGGTGTCCGCTGGATGCTGACGAACGCCATCAGGAACTTCCTCGACTTCCCGCCGCTGGCGATCGTGCTCGTAGCCATGCTCGGCATCGGCGTCGCCGAGCGCACGGGCCTCTTTCCCGCTTTGCTGAAGCTGCTGGTGCAGCTCACTCCGGGGAAGCTGCTATCGCCCGCAGTGGTGTTCATCGGCGTGATGTCGAGCGCTGCCGCCGATGCCGGGTACGTGGTGCTGCCGCCACTTGCGGCAGGCGTGTTCGCCCGCGCCGGACGATCGCCGCTTGCAGGCATCGCTGCCGCGACGTTTGGCGTCGCCGGCGGATTCAGCGCGAACCTGCTCATCACCAGCCTCGACTCCCTGCTCTCAGGCCTCACCGAGCAGGCTGCGCGCGCCATCGACCCCAACGCCGTCGTGCGCCCCGACTGCAACTGGTACTTCATGGTTGCGTCGACATTCCTCCTGGTGGCGCTCGGGTGGTTCGTCACGGACCGCATCG
>CAYPOZ010000170.1:0-5470 GCA_964412415.1 uncultured Isosphaeraceae bacterium
GGCGGAGGCCGGCTCGCACTCGAGATCACCGACGCCGCGAAGGGCGGAGGCGGCGGGACCGCAGGGCTCGTTGGCACAGCGATGAACGCACTCGGCGACAAGGGAAAGAAGGCTTACGATCAGGTCGAAACGGCCACGCAGTTCTGCGAGGTGTCAGCGAAGCTGATCGGGGACTATCAATCGAAGGCGGCACAGGTTCGCGAAGCCAAGGAGTCCAACACAAGGAAGGCCCAGTCGTGACCGATTTCCGGATCGGCGCGGGTGCAATCACGAGGCTGGCCGTCATGGCCAGCCTCGTGCTATTGCTGAATTCATGTGCGGCGACCCAGGCAGGGGCTGCAGGTTCGATGTTGGTGGCCACCGCGACGGCATCGACCTCGCACGGCGGGTCGGTGAGCATCCCGGAGGGCGCCGGCGGGGACCTCGCCAAGAAACAGCCTGTCTTGTTCCTGAAGGTGAAAGCCCTGGACTCCTGCAAAGAAGCCCGCTACAAGCTCAGTGAGCAGACGATCAAGCTGGTCAATTCGGAGGTCGAGGCCCAGATCGCCCGCATGAAGCGATTCAGCGTCTACAGCATCTACAACAAGGGGGGCCAAGACCTCGCCCGAGAGATGGGAGACCTCGGCCTTGCACGCGAGATGGATACGGGCCAACTTCCAAGCCCCGACGCAATCCTTAACGTGGAGGCGATGATCAACACGGAGGAGAATTTCGACAAGACGCAGGCCGAGAAGCTCGTCGTCTGCACCGCCACCGTCGTCTACAATCTGACTGACTCGACCGGGAAGATCCTGAGCGACACGCAGCACGCGTCGGGCACGATTCGCACCCCGAAGCCGGAAGGCAATCAGAAGCTGGAGGACATGAAGAATGTCCGAAGGATCGTCCAGAGGTACGACGCGGTAACCGACGAGTGGAAGGAGGTCGGCGGCTTCGACCCGCGCAATCCGGAAGTCGCCAACGCCTTGGTGAAGCAGACGATTGAGGAGCCGCTCAAGGGCTTGGTCGGAAGACTGGCGCTCGCGCTGCCGGTCACTACCCAGGTCACCGGCCTCAATGCATCGAAGACCACCTTTGCAATCCGTGCCGGCCAGAAGAACGGGGTCTTCAAGGGGACCAAGGTGGTGGTGTGGTGCGAGCAGGGCGATTTCACCTACCCGATCGCGTCAACCGTCGCCGAGCCCGTCATGGACAAGTCCAACCTCAAGATCGTGTCATGGAACGACGCGGATCCAGACGCCAAGGAAATCATCGCGAAGATCAAGTCCGGGGGCATTCCTGACGACCTGAAGGACAAGATCTGGGCGACGACCGAGGGCATTCCGCTCGAAGAGATGCTCGCTCCCTGAGGGAGCCCAGTCGGGGGACGCACCGTCCCTCCGGGAGATTCGCCGATGTTCATCGCGCCTGTGATCATGGCTGTGGCCCTGCTTGGCTGGGCCGCTCCGGCCGTCCCGCACCCCAGTGACTTCGCCAAGACGGCGATGTCCGAGATGGTGGCCTCGTCCGAGGACGCCCGCTCCGGGAACTCGCCCGACGCGGAGGTCGGCCGGTTCGTCATCGTGATCGTGAAGGTGCCGTCGAACGACGCCCGGGGCATCGACAAGGCGCGCCAGGACGCGATGAAGCGAATCGGCGAGTACCTGGGGGCCCAGGTCGAGGGGTCGACCGAGTCCGGCTACAAGGAGAAGACCGATGCGGCCGGCAAGTCGGAATCGTCGAGCTTCTTCAAGGACTACTCGGCGGTCCGGGTGAACCAGACCCTCGGCGCGGTCGACATGATCGGGCTGGGAACCCAAGACGGCCGGACGGTGGCCGGGTTCATCCTTTCCGAGGGGGCCGCCAAGCGGATGCAGGCCATCTCCGAGCGATCCGCCGCCGCGCTCAAGGCCAAGAAGGACGGCGATGCCCTCGAGGTCGAGGCGACGGGGCTCGCGATGATCGAGGAAGGCAACCAGGCCGCGGCCCAGGAGAAGGCGCTCGAAGTGGCCAAGCGGACCGCCCTGGAGATGGCGATGGGGGCATCGATGGTGGGCCTAGCCGTCCTCGACCGCGACGATTCGTCCGAGACCTTCCGGCAGACCTGCTTCTCCACGACCGAAGGCAGCCTCGCGAATTTCCGCGTGCTGTCCGAGGGCGCGGACGGCAGCTGCTACCGGGTGCGCATTCGCGCGGTGGTGCAGCAAGGCAAGCTGATGGAGTCCTACCGGTCGCACCTTCGCTCGATGGGCGACCCCGTGTTCTGCATCGACGGCTCCGGCAACGAGACCATCCAGTCGATGGCGAACTCCTTCTTCGAGGAGAAGGGATTCCGAATCAAAGAAGGACGGGAGTGCAACTGGATCATCCGCTTCAAGCCGGCATTCACCGAGCGCGAGGACCCGGCGAACAACTCGCGGACCGGGTTCCAGTGCCTGATCAGTGCGCAGCTGGTGAACTCGCAGACCGGGGAGGTCTCCGCAGACGTGGGCGCGACCGCAAGGGGCTTCAGCTCGATGAACGGCGGCGAGCAGGTGCAGCGCCGCAAGTCCGCGGAGATGGCCTTCAAGAATATGAAGGCCGAGCTGCACAAGAAGATCGAGGACACGATCATGCGTCTGGCACGCGAGGGACGGCCGATCACGGTCGAGATCCGCGGGCTCTCCGGCGAAGACGGCGCCACGACCCGCCTCACGGACGCGCTTGCGCTCCGGCCGGGCATCAACGACGCCAAGGTGAACCTCCGTCCGGACGGCACGATCGTGGTCGAGCTGAAGTCGGTCCTCGCCAGCGACCTCGTCGGACGGTTCGTGGGCGCCGATGCCTGCAACCTCGCCAAGGCGGCGGGCTCACGGCCGGTCATCGAGCGCCAGGAAGACCACGCCATCGCGCTCCGGATCGTGGAGGGCAAGTCGTGATCCGCGTCCGCGCCGCCCTCGCGACCGCCCTGCTCTCGGCCGCGGCGCTGGCCGGGTGCCGCACCGAGTACGTCGATGCCTCGGGCACGAACCTCGCCGTCAGCCCCGACCGGATGAACACCCAGGACTGGACCGCGCTCGCGGAGGACCTGGCGGCCCAGGTGGTCGACTCCGGCGTGCTGGCGGGCTACGGCCGCGGCGGCAAGCCGGCGGCGATGCTGATCAACCCGGTGCAGAACGAGACGGGCGAGCGGATCGACCCGGAGGCGATCACGAAGCTCGTGCGCATGCGCTTCCTGGCCACCGGACGCGTCCAGGTCATCACGGGGACCAGCATGGGGATGGAGGCAGAGGACCCGATCGTCGCGCAGGCGCAGCAGCGCCGCCGGCTCGCTGCCGGTCTCGAGGATCCGCTTGCGGGCGTGCCGGACCTCTCGGCGCGCCTTCGCCTGTTCCGAGACCAGGTCCGGGTCGAGGGCAAGACGCAGTCGGCGTACTTCCTCCAGCTGACCCTCTCGGATACGGCGACACAGCGGGCGATCTGGGAGGGACAGACCACTGTGATGAAGCGCGGATCGAAGACCACCATCGGGACGCGGTGACCGGCAACCGATGACACTGCCCGGGTCAGCGCGACTTCTCGCCTTGGGATTGGGGTTGTCGTGCGGCGGCGGTGCCGGGGCAATGCCAATTCCCCATGGAACACGGCAACTGACCACGGACACTGCCCGCGACAGGGCCATCCAATGGCTGGAGCGACAGGGCCTTCGGGAGGGCCCGAACCCGGATGGCAGCATCGTGGCGATCGGGGCAGGTCCGCTCGTGCGCCGGGGCTCCGGGGGCGCCGTGGCACGATCAACCGCGTTCGACATGGCGTGCCTCGATGCACGCAACGCGCTCGCGACCTTTCTTGCCGCCGAAATCGCGACGACCTCCACGGTCACCGCTCGAGAGCTCGCCGAGGGTCCCGCCCGGGACGCGCTCGGCAGGCTCAAGCCCGGCGAAGCCGCCTCGCGGTCGCGGGTCGAGGACGCGACATGGGTGGCAGCCCGGTGCGAACTGTCCGGACTCCTGCCGGTCGCGACCTTCGACACCGCGACCGATCGCTCCGACGGCATGCTCGCGGTGGTGCTCCGCCATGACCGAGGCTCCGCGGCGCTGGCCCGGGCGCTGATCGCCGGGGAGCCCTGCCGTGCGCCACGCGACTGTCCGTCGCTGGAAGAGTTCCTCGGACGCGCCGATGCGGAACGTCGCGCGGCGGCACCCCGGCTCACGATGATGTCTGACGCGGACGGCAACGCCGTGCTGGTCTCCATCGCGGAGTCGGACGTCATCGATGAGCCGCTCGCCGCCGACCGCGCCGCGGACCGTGCGGTCCTCGCCGCACGGGGAGCACTGCGGGCCTTCGCTGGCCAGTTGCAGGACGGCAAGGTCCGGCTCGAACGCTCCTCCACGCTCGTCGAAATGGCTGACGGCCGATCGGCGTTCGAGCACGCCGAGCGCTACCGACGCGAGCTCGAGGCGCGCTCGGCAGGTCTCGACCTGCCGCTCGGGTGCGTCGCACGGACATGGATCCTGCCAGCCTCGGGCGCGCCCGAAGCCGCGAATGCGGTCGTGGTGGTTGGGACGGGCGGAGCCATGCCCGCATCGCGGGCGGCGGCCCGGTTGCCGGACGCAGGATCGGGAGCGTTGGTGCGGCGCGAAGGCACCGAGCTGCGTGGCCAGGCGGTCGGCTCGGGGGTGTTCGTCGTGACCTCCCCCGAGGACGCGAAGCTGCATCCCTCGCTTCGACGCTCCCGCGCGCTGCGGGCGGCGGTGGTGAACGCGAAGGCTGCCCTCGCGCGCGCCCTGCCCCAGAACGTCTCCACCATGTCTTGGTCGCTCGTGGGCTGGGACGGGACTGAGCTCCAACAGACGCGCACGGACATCGTGATCCGACGCACGTTGCTCTCCGGCGCAGCACTGGTCCGGACGATCCACGGGGGAACGGACGAACGTCCCGAGTGCCGTGCGTGGATCGAGTCGAGATCCCCCACGGAGCCCGGTGACGGGGACAGCCGGTCGCACGGGCTGCCGCGCTTCGCGACGGAAACGGAGGCGGCGAGCGCGATCGCGGCGTGGGCATGCCGCGGCCTGTGCGATGACGCCGTAGTGCGGGTGTACGTGGGCCCCGAGGAAGCGCCAACCCTCCGGGGTTTCGGCGTCGGGCTGGGAGCCGGGCCGGATGCGGACCGGGTGGCCGAACAGAAGGCGAGGGCCGGCCTGGCAAGGGCCCGTCTCAACTCAATCGAGGGGAAAGACTCGCTCGTGCGATCTGCTGAGTGGGCCGACCCGCTCGGAGAGGTTGGCGCGAGGGCGATCTTCCGAGAGGCCGGGGACGACCGCTCGAGCAAGACCTCCGTGGAACATCACGTCAAGGGATTGCTGACGCGCCTTGAGTGCGACGACAGCTTGGTCGTGTTCGTCGTGCCCGAGTCCTGAACATCATGGGACTTGGGCCTCCGCCTGCCCCTACCGCAGCAACACCACGTTCAGCGCCACCATCACCGCGTTGTTGATCGCGTGCGCGCCGA
>CAYPOZ010000171.1:0-5460 GCA_964412415.1 uncultured Isosphaeraceae bacterium
GGAGTGGCGGGTCCGAAGAACGTGATCGAGGTGGCCCCGTAGGGATTGAGGTCCCAGCCCGACACAGCAGAGCCCGCTGTGCCGGTTTGCTGCGTCTCGACGTTGATGTACAGGCCGTCGATGTTTGCCGGAATGGTCCAGTTCGGCGCGTAGTAGATGACTTCCGCGTTGGATGAACCCGCCGCGATACCGATCGCCGCAACTCCACACATCGCAAAGTGACCGGCGAGACGATTGCTCAGCCCGCCACGGTTGGTTGATTCTGACATGTTGTTCTGATCTCCAGAGTCTGAAATGGCGACTCGCCCGCAGGCACCACGACCGCCCCTGGAACAACCAGAGACCTTGCGCCATGAGGAGCCTGCACCCAAACTAAACCCGTTTCTCGAACCTCCAAGCGCAAACGGCACCCAAATGCCCCAATTCCGCCCCTTGAGCCGCCGCATCCCAACCCATACGTTCCCTCCGTGAACGGAACTTCCCCCCCCATCGTCGTGGTGTCCGGCCTGCCCCGTTCAGGCACCAGCCTGATGATGCAGATGCTCTTGGCCGGCGGCATGCCTGTCCTTACAGACGGCCAGCGCACACCCGACTCCGACAACCCCCGCGGCTACCTCGAGCTTGAGCGGGTCAAGCACCTGAAGTCCGATACGTCATGGCTCGCTGAAGCCGGCGGTCACGCCGTCAAGATCATCCACTTGCTCCTTCAGGACCTGCCGACTGAGCATCAGTACGACGTGCTCTTCATGGAGCGCGACATCAGCGAGGTGCTGAGGTCTCAGGCGGCGATGCTCGCGCGGAGTGGCCGGGCGGGCGCCCCGCTTCCCCCTGAGCGCCTTGCAGCGGTGTATCAGGCGCAGCTGGCGAGCGTCCGACAGTGGCTTGCAGAGCGCCCGAACTTCCGTGTGCAGCCCGTGCGATACGCGGACCTCGTCGCGAACCCCGGCGCTTCCGTCGATGCGGTCCGGAGCTTCCTCCGCGGAGGCCAATCTCTCAACGCCTGCGCCATGGTCGCGGCCGTCGACCCGAGCCTTTACCGCAACCGCTGACGCGCGCGGCGACTCTCCGCGAACGCAGACTCCCGTTTCAGGCCGGCTTGCTCAGCGAACCCAAGCCGCAAAAGCGACAAGGGGCGACCGATGAGGCCGCCCCTTGCGGAAGTTCTGGGATGCGGAGTGGCGTCAGGCGCGCCGACGGCGGCCGACGAGTCCGGCGAGCCCGAGCAGCGCGATCGCGCCCGGTGCGGGGATGATCACACCTGCACCGATGCCCGTTCCTGCGACGCTCTCGTACGCGTACTCGATGATCGAGCGCGGCTGAGCAGCAAGACCAGCACCACCGAGAAGGATGCGCATCCAGCCGTAGTGGGTCTGGCCAGTCGCCTCGTTCACGAAGCGGAAGCCAACCAAGTTGCTCATGCTGCCTGGATTGAACGCCGTGGCGCCCGTTGTCTCTGCGGTGCCGCCACCGAAGGACTGCGATGCGTTGATCAGAGTGCCCTGCGCGAGGTTGTCGACGAGCGTGCCGCTCGAGCCGAGACCGCGAACATAGCCGCCGCCAGTCGGTCCGAAGAACTGCAGCGTCGTCGCGCCGTAGGGATTGATGTCCCAGCCGGACACCGCACCGCCACTTGTGCCAGACTGCCCGGTCAGAACATTCACGTAGACCCCGTCGAGGTTCGACGGAATCGTGATGTTGACGATGCCGCTCCACACGATGGCCGCATCAGCATTGTGCGAGGCGCTCATGGCGCCCGCAGATGCAACAACAGCGGCCGCGGCGAAGTGGGCATTGAGTCGGTTCTTGATCTTCATTTTGGTCGATTCCTCTCGTCTCAATCTGCGGGAACTACTTGCGCGAATGGACTGGCACGTCAAACAGACCGGCCTTCTCTCCCTCGCGTTGTGCTGGCACGTCCTGCGCCACAGAGCGAAATATGCACGGGACATCGAGCGCTGCAAGCGAGTAGCGAGGCATTTCGAATGGACTGCCGAAATTGAATGCGAAATGCGGGCTTAAAACGACCGATAACGGTCGACTCATTGCCCCTAGAGTCCGTTCTCACCACTGATCGGCCCCCACAACCGCCCGAACGGCAAAAAGGGATAGGGGCGACCGATGGCGGTCGCCCCTGAAGTCCCTCTGGTATCGACCCCTGACAGCGTGGGGCCGTGGTGAAGAGTGCACCCGTCCCGGGGCGCACCCTTGCGTTCAGCGCCGACGGCGGCGAGCCAGCAGGCCCGCTGCACCGACGAGGGCCAGCGCACCAGGAGCCGGGATCACGCCCGCCTGGATGCTCGCGCCTGCCGTGCTCTCGAACGCGTACTCGACGATGGCGCGAGGCTGGCTGAAGGAGGTGCCCGTGAACTGAATTCGCATCCACCCGTAGTGGGTTGCTCCGGTCGCCTCGTTGACGAAGCGGAAGCCGATCAGGTTCTCCGAGCTGTTGAGGTTCATTGCGGTGGCGCCAGTCGTCTCGACCGAGCCGGTGCCATAGTTGAACGACGAGCCCGCACCGATCACCGTGAGGTACGCCAGGTTGTCGACGGCCGTGGAGCTCGCACCAAATCCGCGCACCGCACCGCCACCGGTCGGCGAGAAGAACGTGAGGTTCGACGCGCTGTAGGGATTGACATCCCAGCCCGCGACCGAGACGCCGGACGAGCCGGACTGCCCCGTGATCACGTTGAGGTACACGCCATCGGTTGTCGACGGGATGTTGATGTTGACGATGCCGCTCCACACGATGCCGGCGTCAGCCTGGTGGGCTGCTCCGAGCATGGCCGCTCCAACGGCCACTGCGGCTGCGGACGCGAAGTGCGCGTCCAGACGGTTCTTCAGTTGCATGTCTGTCAAACTCCAGAAGGGTTGGGGAACTGCTCCGGTCGCTGTAGGGCAGCGGCCGGAAAGGGACTATCCCGCCTGGGCCCCCTGGACCGTCCAGAGAGTCAGGCATCTTCAATATGTCGCGGGAGAGCGATAGAGCAAGCAGAGCACAGTCGGATTCGCGCCACAATTTTGACCGCGCTTTCGGCGTAAAGCGCAAGCCTCGCAAGCACCTTGCCTTGCATCGCCGCAAAATATCTCAATGCAATACGCGCAAAAATGGACAGGGACGGCACGTGGCCGTCCCTTGTCCGCATTCCACTTTTCGGGTCCGTCCCTCGGACCCGTGCGTGCCCATCAGGGCACGCGATATGCGAGCACGTCAGCTCAGCGGCGACGGCGACCGACGCCAACCAGGCCCGACAGGCCGAGCAGCGCAATCGCGCCCGGTGCCGGGATCACGCCCGCGTTAATGCTCGCGCCAGCCACGCTCTCGTACGCGTACTCGACGATCGCGCGCGGCTGGATGCCGGGGCCCGACCAGAGCTGAAGACGCATCCAGCCGTAGTGGGTGGCGCCGGTCGCCTCGTTGACGAACCGGAAGCCCACCAGGTTCTGGGTGCTGTTGGGGTTGAAGGCAGTCGCGCCGGTCGTCTCCACACCACCGACGCCGGAGCCGAAGGACTGCGATGCGCCGATCACGGTGTTGAACGCCAGGTTGTCAACCAGCGTGCTGCTCGAGCCGAGGCCGCGCAGGTAGCCGCCGCCGGACGACCCGAAGAACTGCAGCCCCGAACCGCCGTAGGGGTTCACGTCCCACCCAGCCACCGACGAACCCGACGAGCCGGACTGACCGGTGATCACGTTGAGGTACACGCCGTCGGTCGTGGAGGGAATGTTGATGTTGATGATGCCAGACCACACGATGAAGGCATCAGCCCTTTGCTCCGCACCCACGAAGGCCGCCCCGACGGCCAACACGGCTGCGGACGCAAAATGGGCGTCCAGTCTGTTCTTGAGATTCTTCATGTTCAAACTCCGATGGCTGGAATGTTCCGGCCCGTTGGGAGGGAGAGCCGGTGGGACTTACCATGCATGCCTGCGAGGAGGGAACCTGCGCAAGAATGCAACAGGACTATGCCCCCAACTTGGGGTGTTGCAAGGCGGGGTCCGGAAGATTTTGGACATGATTCCGCCGGTTCACACAGGGTTGGCAGTCCGCGGAAGCCGATACTTGAGGGCGCGTGTCTCGGATCCCCCTGCTGCCACCTGCTTTATGCGCCACCGGCGTTGCCCTGTTCGCGGCTGTCGCCGAGGCCACCTTAGGTCCACCTGCAGCAACAATGAACACAGGATTGGAGACCGCGTGGATGCCCTACGCGCTCTGGCTGGCGCCGCTGATGGCCGCGAGCGCGTTCGTGGGCACCTGGCTCATGCGCGCACTGGCGCTGCGTACGGGCCACATCGACCATCCCCACGAGCGAGGGTCCCATACCCGCCCCACACCCATCGGTGGAGGCATGGGATTCGTGATCCCGGTCACCATCGCGTGGGTGGGCATTGCCGCATTCTGGGGCGACTACGTGCTGCTCACGACCGCGGTGGTGAGCGCCGCGCTAGCCGTGATGGGCTACGTCGATGACCGGCGCCGGATCGAGCCCTGGATCCGGCTGACGGCGCAAGCTGCGGCGGCCGCCACCATTGCCGTCCTCATCCTGTGGCGCGAGCGCGGCGCGCAAGGCGTGGAGTACGCCGGCTACATCGCAGGTGCGGCGTTCATGCTCACGTGGAGCGCCAACCTCTTCAACTTCATGGACGGCATCGACGGCCTGTGCTCCACCGAGTGCCTGTTCATCGCGCTCGGCGGACTGGCGGTGTCGGCGTTCACGGGGGGCTCGACGCCGTTCCTCCTGGCGCTCGTGGTGCTGGCTGCGGGGGTCGTGGGCTTCCTGCCATGGAACGCAGCACCGGCGAAGATCTTCATGGGCGATGGCGGCAGCACGTGGCTGGGCTTCACGCTGGCTGCTCTGGCGATCCAGGACGCGGTACGGCTGCCCGGCCTGCTCTCGGCGTGGCTGATCCTGCCTGCGCTGTTCGTCGCGGATGCAACGGTGTGCGTGATCCGCCGCGCCTACCGCGGCGAGAACATCACGCAAGCGCACCGCGCACACGCGTACCAGAACCTGAGCCGGCTGCTGGCGTCGCACGGCAAGGTCGTGGCGATCTTCATCGGCGTGAACCTTGCGTTCCTGCCGGCCGTCTACGTGGCGCTCGAGATGCCCGCGTACCGCTGGATCGCGACGATCGCTGCGTACGTCGTTGCCGTGGCGTTGGCGGTCGCGGCGAGGTCAGGCGTGCATGGGGTGGGGGATGGGCGGTACGTGTGACTACATCGCAACCTGTTCCGTAGATTGAGTGCCCGACAATGACCACTTATCTCAAGTCTGAAGGGCAATGCCCGGCGTGCAATCGAGAGTCGTCCTTTGTCGCCCGTGATGCCTGGCTGCGTGATCATTTCACGTGCACCAAGTGCGGCAGCATCCCCCGCGAGCGCGCCCTCATGGCGGTGATCGAGATGTACTTCCCGCAGTGGCGGTCGTGCACGATCCATGAGTCGTCCCCCACACCCCGTGG
>CAYPOZ010000172.1:0-5446 GCA_964412415.1 uncultured Isosphaeraceae bacterium
GGGCCCAGTCCCTCGCAGAGCACTATGGATTTGATCCGCTTGAGGTGATCAAGATCGAGAAGGGCGCCGGCCCGATGGTCACGTCGGACATGGACAGCGACGGGAAGCGCGACATCGTCGCCGTCAACAACCGCAACAGCCGGATCGACGTGCTGCTGCAGAAGGCTGGCGCCACGCCTGACGACCCGCCGCCGCCGCTGAAGTCGGTCAACGACATCCCGCAGCACTGGCGGTACCGCCGAGTCGAGGTGCCGGTGGCAGAGGAAGTCGGCGCCGTGATCCCCTACGACTTCGACCGGGACGGCATGATGGATCTGGTGTACGCAGGAGCGCCGGGACGGATCGTGTTCATGCGCCAGTCTGCTCCTGGCACCTTCGATGTGGCCAGAAAGCACACCGTGCGCAACCTCAACCCGACGCGCGATGCGCTCGCGATCGCCAACGTCACCGGCGACGCCTCTCCAGAGCTCATCGGCATCGTCTCCGGGCGCATCCAGATCTGGCCGCTCGACGGCACCGACATCGGATCCCCAACCGAGCTCTCCGCCGGAAGCGGCAACATCGTGGCGCTGATCGTCGAGGACTTTGACGGCGACGGGACCCAGGATCTTGTGGGCGTCCTGCCGGATGACGCCGCACCGGTTCGCGCGTGGTTCGGCACTGACGTTGCAGGCACATCGAGCCTCGGGCCACAGATGCGCTTCGAGATGCCGCCGCTGCGTGAGGCAACCGCCGTCCGCCTCAACGGGCAGAAGGCCGCCATGCTCGGCACAATCGAGCGCCCGTCGCGCAGGGCAGTGCTCTACCGGATCGAGGAGAAGCCTGCGACGACCGATGCGGACCGCGAGGCGGGACTCCAGACCTGGAGCTTCGCGGATCCCTCAAACCGCAAGCGCCGCACCGCGTTCGCGGACATCAACGGCGATGGGCTGCCCGACCTGGTCGCCACCAACACGGAGTCGAACGCGATCTCCACATTCCTGCAGGTGCCAGGGCGCGGCTTCGTGACCTACGCAAATGCTCCGGCATACAGCGACCTCGACTACATCGCCGCGCGCGACGTCAACGGCGATGGCCGCGCCGAGGTCTTCGTCTCAAGCGAGAAGGAAGGCGTCGTCGGGCGCTCCGACCCGGACGCCAACGGTGCGCTTGGATTCCCCGCGACAATCCCCATGCCCGGCGGCAGCGTCCCGGTCGCGCTCGGCGTGGTGCCTTTCGACGGGCGCCCGTGGGTGGCCGTTGTTGCGAAGGACGGCCGCAACTACGCACTCGAGCTGCAGGCCGCCTCCGGCGATCCCACGAAGGTCTCCGTCCCGCTTGGCTCCCTGAGCCGCGCGCCGGACACCGTGCTCGCGGTCGATGCCGACCGTGACGGCCTGACCGACCTCCTGCTCTTCACGCCCGAGAAGCCCATGATGATGCTGCGCCGCTCAGGCGAGAAGGATGGAGTCCCTTCGTTCACGCTGCTGGAGAGCAAGGACATGGCGCAGTTCGGCCTCGCGCAGGCGGCGAATGCGCAGAACACGGCGGTCGCGGACATCAACGGCGACGGCAACGCCGAGCTGCTGGTGGCTGACCGCAACTTCATCCGCGCGCTCCGCTACGACCCGACCGCAGGGTGGCAGGTCGTGGAGCAGATCAACGCCCCACGCGGTGACGCGAAGCTTGTCTCGATTGCGCTCATGGGCGACCGGATCGTGGCGGCCGACCGCGAGAACGGCAAGGTGCTGATCTTCGGGCGCAACACCGGCGGGCAATGGTCGCAGCAGGATTCCATCGACACCAAGGGCTTCAAGTTCAACTCGATCGAGGCCGGCAAGTTTGCGGGCGGGAGCGATGATGCGATCCTGCTCGTGGGCGATGACGGGTTCGGCGTGATCAGGTTCGGCGGCACCCGGCGCTCGCTCCAGCAGCTCGACTCGTGGCGCCCCGACGGCAACGAGCGCGTGCCTCACGAGTTCGGCGCCGGCGACGTCAATGGGGACGGCCTTACTGACCTCATCGCGCTCGATGCAGGCAAGCAGATGCTCGACATCCTCGCGATCAGCGAGAGCATGAAGATGATGCCTGCCCAGAGCTTCAAGATCTTCGAGAGCAGGCTGTTCTCGGGCGGCGAGCCGCGCGAGTTCGAGCCCTCGCAGGTGATCATCGCTGACGTCACCGGCGACGGCGCCGAGGACATCATCCTGATGTGCCACGACCGGGTGCTTCTCTACCCGCAGATGCGCGCCGGAAGCGGCGCCGTCCGCAGCAATCCAGGCTCATGAGCGAGCAGCGGATGGGCCATGGGAGCGCACCGGATGCCGGCAACGCCGAGTCGGCGGCTGTCGCCGCGCTCGAGAAGCTCCTCGCGATCTCCCGCAGGCTCGGCGAGTCCTCCGACCTTCCTGAGGTGCTGAGCATCATCATTGATGCGCTCCGGGACCTGCTCCACGCGGACCGGGCCACGGTGTTCACCTACGACCCGCAGACCAGCGAGCTGGTGATCCATGTGGCACATGGCATCGGCGGTGCGGGTCAGGAGATCCGGATTCCCGCCAACCGCGGCATCGCAGGCGCAGCGGCGGAGTCGCGTGCCATCGTGAACATCCCGGACGCGTATGCGGACGAGCGGTTCGACCGTTCCGTGGACCAGCGGACCGGCTACCGCACACGCAGCATCCTTGCGGTACCGCTGATGGACCATGAGGGCTCGCTGGTTGGCGTCGCGCAGGTGCTCAACAAGGCAAGCGGCGCGTTCGACGGCCGCGACGAGTGGCTTGCGCGCGGCATCGCGGCGCAGGCTGCGGTCGCCCTGCGCCGTGCGGCACTCATCGAGGATCACCTTGCTCGCGCCAAGCTCGAGGAGGAGATGAACGTTGCCCGCACGATCCAGCAGGGATCGTTCCCCACTTCCCTGCCGCAAGTCGACGGGTACGAGATCGCGGCGCGAAGCACCCCTGCCGACGACTGCGGCGGCGACGCATACGACTGCATCGGTCTTGATGACAGCGGAGTGGTCGAGCAAGGCGACGCTGCAGATAGGGTCATGTTCCTGCTTGCGGACGCCACGGGCCACGGGGTCGGACCCGCGCTCTCCTCCATGCAGGCGCGGGGCATGACGCGGCTCGGCGCGCGCCTGCGCACTGGGCTGCTTGACACGGCACGCGAGGTGAACAACCAGCTCTGCCAGGACCTTCCCTCCGGACGCTTTGTCACGGCGTGGCTCGGGCTGCTTGACCGACGCATGCACGCGGTCGAGAGCTTCAGCGCGGGACAGGGCCCGCTCTTCGTCTACCGCTACGACGAGGACCGCTTCGAGCCCATCGACACCGATGCGCCACCCTTAGGGGTCCTCTCATTCGGCTTTCCGAGCGAGCAGTCGCAGACGGTGACGCTCAACCCTCGCGACCTGCTCGTGGTGCTCACTGACGGCTACTACGAGGCGATGAGCCCCGACGGCACCCAGTGGGGCGATCCTGCAGTGCTTGATGTGGTGCGCACGCTGCGCGACCGTCCCTGCGCGGAGATCCTCGACGCGCTCGATGCGGGAGCGCTCTCCTTCAGCCAGGCGCCATCGACGGCGGACGACAGAACCGCCGTGATCGTGCGCCGGCTGGCGTAACCTGCCGCAGCGGGGCGCGGGATCCCCGCCCCCGCGACCGGACATGGCCAGATCTGACGAGATGATTCCACGAATTGCGCCAGTACACACGAATTGGGATCGTCCGGTCCTCTCGGTGATGCTGCCGGTGCGCGATCCGGGTCCTCACCTTGAGCAGGCCCTTGGTTCGGTCCTTGCGCAGGGGCTGCACCGCAGCGACGCCCAGGTCGCCGTCGTGGATGACGGGTCGTCGCATGATGTCGAGCCGCGCATCCGCACACTTGACCCGCAGGGCCGCGTCGAGTTCCACCGCTTCGACCGCCCTGCAGGCATTTCCGGAAACCTCAACCGCGCCATTGGCCTTGCCCGGGGCCATCTCGTCCATCTCCTGCACCAGGACGACTTCGTCCTTCCAGGGTTCTATGCCAGAATGCGGCGGGCGTTCGAGCGATCGCCCATGGCGGGCATGGCGTTCTGCCGCACGCGGATCGTGGACGACTCGGGCAGGTGCACGAAGACGTCATCTGGCCCGCAGCTGTGGTCCGGCATCGCCAGGGGCTGGGTCGCGAAGATCTCCACGCGGCAGAGGGTCCAGGCCCCGTCGGCGGTCGTTGCGCGCACCACCTACGAGCACGTTGGCGGCTACCGCGAGGACCTGCTGCTGGCGCTCGACTGGGAAATGTGGGTGCGGATCTCAGTCCGCTACCCGGTGTGGTTCGAGTCGCGCGCTTGCAGCCTTTCGGCGGCACTCCCACAGCGAGACTGCGCGGCTGAGGCGCCGCTTGCTGGCATGGCCGGACGTGTGCCATGCGATCCGGCTCAACGCGGAGCACTGCCGCGAGTGCGGACACGCGGACCTGACTGCGGAGAGCGCGCGGTGGTATGCCCGTTCGGCGATGCGCGAGGCGGTGCGAGACTGTGCGGCGGGCAGGATCGACAGCGCGCGCCACACGCTTGCGCAGTGCAGGGAGATCATCCCGCTGGCATGCGGCACGCGCATGCGTCGGTCACTCGAGCGACGCCTGGAGTCCATCGAGGCACGGACCCGTCCACTCCACGCCTCGTAGGTGCACGCGACGATGAACCGCACCGTCGTTCTCGCCCATTTCGACCCCGACGGCACTGTCGATGACTACGTCATCGACGCACTGCGCCTCTACCGCCAAGTGTCCAGCAGGCTCGTCATGGTGTCAGCCAGCACTCGAGAGCCGCCGGCAACGGTTCGTCGCCTTGTGGACACCTTCATCGCGCGCGACAACAAGGGCTACGACTTCTGCAGCTGGCGCGAGGGTATCGAATCGCTCGGTTCCCTTGAGGGCATCGACGAGCTGATCTGCGTCAACGACAGCGTGTACGGGCCCACGCGCGATCTCGCGCCCGTGCTCAACGACCCCCGCGTGGCCGACGCAGACGCATGGGGCATGTGCCTGTCGACGCAAGGGGTAGCGCGCAGCGGGTACGCGCCTGTACCTCACCTTCAGTCGTGGTTCGTGGCGATGAGGCCAGCACTCCTGCGCTCCGATGCGTTTCGCGAGTTCTGGAAGTCCGTTGCGCCAGTGGCGACGAAGGCGGACCTCATCGAGCGGTATGAGCTCGGCCTCTCACGGATGATGGCGGAGAGGGGGTTCCGGATGGCGGGCATCCATGACGCCCGAACGGCGACTCCCGTCACGTGGAGGGAGCTCGCGCCGATGGTGTCCCTAGCAACCCCGCGCCGGTCATTGAGCATGCTCCGGCGCGCGTGTCGGGGTCGCCACCGGATCAATCCTGCAGAGCTCCGCCCGCTCAGGCTGCTGCGCGACGGTGTTCCGTACATCAAGAGGAGCGTGTTTCACCAGAACCCGCACCGGGTGGACTTGCGAT
>CAYPOZ010000173.1:0-5033 GCA_964412415.1 uncultured Isosphaeraceae bacterium
AGAGACGGCAACGACCGGGCACCCAAGATGGTCCGATGCGGCTCGCGTGTCGATGCTCAGTCCCCGCCGCGCCGCCTCGTCGCTCATGTTGAGGGCAATGACCGACGGCACTTCACGCCGCAGCGCGCTTGCCGCGAACTGGAGGTTGCGCACAAGATTGGTCGAGTCGAGCACGATCAGCGCGGCATCAGGCGTGCAGTCGCCGATGCGGCCCTCGAGGCAGTCACGGCAGAGCCGCGACTCAGGCAGCTCGAGACTCAGGCTGTAGGTGCCCGGAAGGTCGATGAGCTCAAACTCGCGGCCGCGGCGGTCACGGAACGACCCGACGTGGTGCTCGACCGTGCTCCCCGGGAAGTTGGCGGTCTTGACGCGCAGTCCGCAGAGCGCGTTGAACAGGGTGCTCTTGCCGACATTTGGATTGCCGAGCAGCGCCACACGCATGGCGCGTTTGGCGGCAGGCGTGACGGGAGGCGGTGCGTCAGCCGTTGGCATTGCGCGACGCTGCAGATGGCTCGGGAAGTGGCGTCACGAGGATCCGCTCAGCCACATCCTGCGCAATGCCTAGGCGTGTGCCATCCACCTGCACAATGCATGGGGCTCCCGGCCTGCAGACGCGAAGTTCACACGAATCGCCTAGCCCCATGGCCGACAGCAGGCAACGGTGGTCGTCGGGAAGCCCGTCAAGTGCGGCGCATTCGACCGTGGCCCTTTGGCCGCGCCGCAGCTGCGTCAGCGGGATCCTGATCGGATCCTGCTTGAGGTGGCTGGGCTGGGCTGTGCCGTGATCCCGCATCGGGGGATCATATTGAGACTCAGTCTCAATATCAACTTCCCGGACGGATTGACTGGCTGTCGAGGGCGATCGAGACCTCGCAGTATGGCCCCACAAAGGCGCTGTGATTCGAGGAGATCCCGTCGTAGGCCCGTTCGGGGGCGAAGCGCACGATCGGCGCCAAGCTTCCAGTCACCTCGAACGGGGTGCTCCGGTAGTCGCTGCTCGTCAGCTCCTGCGCCTGGGCCCGCGGCACGCGGACCACGAACGTGTCACCCGATCCGCGCGTCGTGCCACGGCCCGCGGCACGTGCGATGAAGCGAACAGTTCGGTCCTTGCTAGATCCCTTCTCGGCACGAACAAGGTGGACCGTCCAGGTCACCTGCAGCCGGAGAGCGCGCTGCTGCCCTGCGCTCCACTTCACGACGTCGCCGGTGAAGGCATCGAAGGCGTCACGCTGGCTCGGGCTCGGGATACTCGGGAAGCGCGACGCATACGCGGATCGCATCGACGCAAGGAACGAGTCGGGGTCGGAGGTCGCGTTCGCGGGAAGCGGTACAGGTGCCGGTGCCACAGGTGCGGGTGGCGTCCATGAGGGCCGCTGGTCATCGGGATCCTCATCCCACGACCTTCCTGGTCGCTCCACGGGCGGCACCGGCAGGGGCGAATCAGCGGAGGAAGCTGGCGATGCAGCACGGGGCGCTGGTGCAGGTGATGGGGCATCCGGTGCAGACACCCGGGCAGCCGCCCGTGCGGCGAGTTCCGCGCGAAGCTGGGTCACCTGAATCCGGAGCTCGTCGATCATTCGTTCGAGGTCCGCCGCACGCGACCGCGCCTCTGCGAGCTCCTCCTCGAGTTGCCGCACCCGCTCGGACTGCTCGTCCGAGGGCTCTGCAGGGGGCTCGTCGATCATCGGCTCGGGCTCGGGCTCTGGCTCTGGCTCTGGCTCTGGTTCCGGCTCTGGCTCCGGTTCTGGATCGGGCGCAGGCTCAGGCTGCGCTGGTGGCTCAGGCTGCGCTGGTGGCTCCTGTCGCCACGGCGAGAGCGGCATCGCGAGAAGTGACGAGATCAGCAGGGCGTCAAGCGACAGCATCGACGTATCCTAACTTCGTACGGTCGGCGGTACGACCGCACTAAATGACCATGGACGCCATCGGCACGATCGTTCGCGCGGCCCGTCGACGCATCATGATGCGTGACGTGGTGGCGTGCGTCGCATCGGCGTCGGTCGTGGTAGGGGCCGTGCTGCTTGCGGCGATGGTGGGTGCCCGACTTGCAAGCGGTTGGGTGCCGTGGCTTGGCTCCCCGATCATGATGTGGGGCGGTCTGGCACTGGGCGTCACGGGTGTCATCGGCTGGACCTTTGCGCGCGTCACGCGTCCCGCGGATCTGGCAGTCGCGAGCATCGTGGACGTTCGTCTGGGCCTGCATGACCGGCTCTCCACAGCGATCGCCGTCGCGGCGCGCACAGATCCCTTCGCCCGTGCGTCGATCGAGGATGGGCTTCGCACCGCGCAGGATCGACGCGTGCGCGAGGGGTTGCGCTCCGCGTGCCCGATCCCGCTGCCGGGGCGTGCCCTTGCCGGACCGGGTCTGATGGTCGCTGCAGTGGCCGCATGGATGCTGCTGCCGCCGATTCCCGTTGGCGGGGCCGATGCGCCGGCATCGGGCAATCCTGAGGAGCTCGCCGCTGCGCGCGCAGCGGCCACGGCTCGGCTCGAGCCGGTCGTGCGACAGATCGAGTCGAACGAGGCGCTCGCAAAGGCGCTCGGCATGACTGAGCAGCAGGAGGGCGATCCCATCGGCGCGGGACGTGAGGGAGAGTCCGCCGAAGCCGTGCGCAAGGAGGCGGCGCGCCGCATGACAGAGCTCACGCAGCGCCTTGACCAGCTCATGAAGTCCGAGCAGGCGCAGCAGCTTGATGCGCTGAAGGATGCACTCAGCCGTGTGGAGCCCACTGAAGGTTCCCCGGTGCAGCAGCTCGCCGAGGCGCTCAAGCGAGGCGATGCGGCCACGGCGCGCCAGCAGCTTGAGCAGCTCGCGAAACAGGCATCAGATCCGGCGCTCGATGCCGCGACGCGCGAGTCGCTGGCGAAGTCTCTCGAGCAGCTCGCGTCGCAGATCGAGAAGTCGGCCGCCAACCAGGATGCGCTCAAGAAGGCGCTCGAGCGCTCGGGCATGGATCCCGCGCTCGCCTCGAATCCTGCGGCGCTCGAGCAGGCGCTGGCGAAGTCTGACCAGCTCAACGAGGCGCAGAAGGAGAGCGTCCGCCAGGCGGCCCGCGCGCAGCGCAGCGCCAACGAGTCGCTCGAGAAGCTCGCAAAGTCGATGGGCCAGTGCGCGGGAGAGTGCCGCAACCCGTCGGGAAGCAAGTCCGGTGGCCAGTCGGGATCGCAGGGACAGCCCTCGCAGGGGCAGGAGGGGTCGCAGTCCCAGTCAGGTGCGTCGTCGCTCGCGCAGGGAAACCAGATGCTGAGCGAGATGGAGCAGCTCGCGCAGATAATGCAGGATGCGCAGTCGGCGCGCTCGCAGTGCGCGGGCGGTGGGCAGGCGACTCAGCTGGCCAGCGGAAATCAGCCATCGCGCACTGGCCAGCCCAGCCAGGGTCGAGGGCCTCAGGGTGGACCATCCAATGGCGGCAACACGCCGACGCAGGAGACGCCATTCGGCACCAAGAGCCGCAAGGAGAAGGTCGCCAACCAAGGCGGCGACGTGATCGCACGGCAGCTCGTGGAGGCTCCGCCCGTGCTGGGGGAGAGCCGCGCGAAGCTGCGGCAGATCGCTCAGGAGATTTCTCGCGGCGTCGAGGAAGGCACGGGCGAGGATCCGGTGCCTCCGCACCTGCGCGAGGCGCACCGCCGCTACTTCGGCGAGATGCGGCGCCGTATCGAGCAGAAGACGGGTCCAGCATCGCCGTGATGAGGGGGACCGCAAGGGTGGCCGCTGCGCTTCTTGCGCTGCAGCTTGCGGCGATTCCCGGATGCGGGAGCGGCGAGCCGGAGGGTTCAGCGCCCGCAGGCCTTCCTCCGCGTGAGGTCGTCGTCTACGTCTCGGCTGACGAGTCGATCGCGCGGCCCATCCTTGCTGCCTTCGAGAGGGATACCGGCATCCGCGTGAGGGCGCGCTACGACACCGAGGCATCGAAGGCCACGGCGCTCGCCGCAATGCTGAAGGCTGAACGCAACGCGCCGCGCGCAGACTGCGTCTGGTCCGGAGAGGCGCTCACTACGGCTGACCTCGCCGCGCAGGGCGTGCTGGCTCCGCACCGGGGCCAACGTGCAGACCGTGTCGCAGATGGTTGCAGGGGCCAGTCGGGCCGTTGGTACGCGTTCGCGGCAAGGCCGCGCGTGCTCGTGTACCGGCCTTCCGTCACTGATCGCGCATCGCTGCCATTGTCGTGGTCCGGTGTGGCGCACGGTCCGTGGACTGGCACGCTCGCGATGGCGGATCCGCGCTTCGGCACGACACGTGGCCATCTCATCGCGATGTCGATGCTTCCTGATGGGCGGGGCGCCGCGTGGATCGACGCGCTCGCCGACCGTGCGCCGCGTGTGCTCGCGGGGGGCAACGCTGCGGTCGTGGATGCTGTCTGGCGTGGCGAGGCCACGATCGGACTGACCGACGAGGATGACGTTCGCGCTGCACGTGCGCAAGGTGCAGACGTGGAGTGCATCGTTCTGCCTGTGGCGGCGGAGGGGGAGTCCGCCGAGGGCGCGCTGGTCACTCCTGGAACGCTCGCGTGCGTGGCTGGCGCACCGCATCCTGACGAGGCCGCAGCGTTCATCGAGTGGATGCTTGCGCCGCGCGTTGAGGCGTGGCTCGCCGCGAGCCGGTGGGGCAGCTCGCCGGTTGCAGACCCCGATGGCGCACGTGGGGCGGACGTGTCGGCCGACTGGCCCGAAGGCCTCGAGAAGGGCGACGCATACAGGTGCGCGCCTTCGGATGGAGTCGCCATCGTCGACTGGGACCGGGCTGCGCAGGAGGGCGATGCGACGCTTGCGCGGTTCATGGCGCGCCTTCGCCGGGACCGGTGATGCGCACCATCTCGGCATGTGCGCTGCCGGTCCTGCTCGTCGCGTGCCCGCTGCTGTGGAGCGCAGTCTCATCGGCGCGGGCGCCGATCGCGGACGAGGGTCGGCTGCCACTGGCAGAGCTCGCGACCGGATGGCGCGGAACGCTCGTCTGGTGCGTGCCTGTGGCGCTCGCTTCAGCGATGGTTGGGTGGATTCCTGGGCGGGCGCTGCATGCGCGCACATGCTCG
>CAYPOZ010000173.1:5043-5392 GCA_964412415.1 uncultured Isosphaeraceae bacterium
GCGTTCATGCCGCCCTATGCGATCTTCTACTGCGGATGGAGGCTGTGCCGGCCTGGCACGTGGATCGCCGACTGGGCGGCCACCTATGGGCATGTCGGTGCGGTGCGATCCGCCGTGCTTGCGCTCTCGCTGGTGAGCTGGCTGTGGCCAGTCGCGGCGATAGCGGTCGCGGCTCTCGCGCCGAGGTACCGCTCTGATGCGGATGATGTGGGCCTGCTCGATCCCCGCACGCCGGTCGACAAGGCGCTCGCCGCGTGGCGACGCGACTGGCCAGCGCTGGCTGTCGCGTTCCTCGTGCTGGTCATGTCGCTTGTCGGCGAGACCACTGCCTTCGATGTCGCGCAGGTGG
>CAYPOZ010000174.1:0-407 GCA_964412415.1 uncultured Isosphaeraceae bacterium
GGGCCTTCCTGCGATTCCGCCCGAGGCCTTGGCCGCAGCCGCAGCGGTGTCCGTGCGCGCCGGGGCAGCGGCGCCTTGGGTCGCTGGCGCAACGAGCGCGCTCGCCAGTGGGGCTGCGGCGCCGGCGGCGAGCGCCGCCGTCAGTGCGAGCGAGGGAAGACGCGCGGCGGCCCCACTCGCGCAGGAACGCGAGAGGCCGGCAATGAGGCGGGTGGCGATTCGTGAGCTGTGCAGTGTCATGTCATGTCCTCGGTAGCTGTAGCTGTGTCGGTCCGCGTCCATCACTTGCCGCTGCCCTGCGACTGCAGCTGCTCGAGCCGCTGTTGCCGCGGGCCGACCAATTCGATGAGCAGCGGGGCGTTCTCGGCGGGAAGTACGCCGAACCGTCCGTCACGATAAATCTCCTT
>CAYPOZ010000174.1:417-5353 GCA_964412415.1 uncultured Isosphaeraceae bacterium
TGCCCTGCGACTGCAGCTGCTCGAGCCGCTGGCGCATCTTCTTGAGCATGAACTCGGCGAGCGGCCTGCGGTCTGGCGGCATCTGGCCCATGTTGGCCTCGATGTCCGAGATGCCGCGCTCGAGGTTCTCTGCATCGGTCTCCTGCGCCAGCTGCGCAGCGAGCGCGCGCACGCGCGCCTGCATCGGTGCGGGAAGCTTCGCGAGGTCAGGGTCCATGGCCTCGCTTTCGGCGCCGGCCTTGCGCGTGAATGTGGCCACCGACCTGTTGCTTGGCGCGAAGTACTTGCGCGCGACGCGCTGGATGTCGGCACCCGTCACCGCCTGCAGCTTCTTGGGCTCCTCGTTGATCTCCTCCCATCCGCCGAGGGCCTCCGCGTACGCGAGCTGGATCAGCAGGAAGAAGTTCGTCTGCAGGCGGCGGTAGCTGTCGGCGGCGACCTGGTTCTTCACCTTCTGCAGCTCGCGCTCGGACACCGGCTCCTCCTGGAGGCGATTGAGCTCGTCGTACCAGGCGTTCTCGAGGTCAAGCGGGGTCGCACTGCCCTTGGTCTCGGCCGAAAAGCTGAAGTAGCCCGCGTACCTGCGGCTGTCCTGGCGGCATCCTGCGGATGAGGCGAGCTCCCTGCCCTCGACGAGGCCCTTGTAGAGGCGCCCGGTCCGGCCGTTGAGGATCTGCGACATCATGTCGAGCGCGTAGCCGTCCGCGTGGCGGAAGGGGACGGTGTGGTAGCGGATCTCCACCTGCGGCTGCGCATCTACCTCCGCGTTCATGCGCATCTCGGCCTTCTGCCCGTGCTCGAGCGTGGTGACCGGAGGCACGGTGCCCGACTCGGGGCGCAGGCGGCTGAAGTAGCGGCGGATCAGCTCGCGTGCCTGCGAAGGGTCGAAGTCACCGACGATGATGCCGACGAGGTTGTTCGGCCGGTAGTAGATGTTCCAGTAGCGCTGCGCCTCCTCCATCGTGTAGCTGTTGAGGTCGCTCGGCCAGCCGATGATGGGCCACGCGTAGCCGCTCGACACCCAGAACATCGCATCGAACTGCTCCTGGAAGATGCCCGTGGGGGTGCTCTCGGTGCGCAGGCGCCGCTCCTCGTGCACGACGTCGCGCTCGCTGTAGAACTCGCGGAACACGCTGTCGTTGAGCCGGTCGCTCTCCATCCACGCCCAGAGCTCGAGCTTGTTGCTCGGGACGTTGATGAAGTAGAAGGTGAGGTCGTGCGAGGTGAAGGCATTCATGCCCGAGCCTCCCTCGCGCGTGTACACCTGGTCGAACTCGTCCTTCACGATGGAACCGGCGGCCTTCTGATCGCCCTCGAGCTGCGCAACCTGCGCCTCGATCTCCTTCGCCCGCGCTGCCCCCTCGGGCGAGGAGCGGTCAGCCTTCGCGAGTTCCTGCTTCAGCGCGGCGATGCGCTCGGAGTTGGACCGGCCCTGCTGCGTGTCCATCAGCGACTTCAGCTCTGCCCGCATCTTCGCCAGCTCAGGCGTGTCGTTCGTGGGGTTCCATGGGTCGTCGATCTGCCCGACGAAGTAGCGCATGTACTGCGTCGACCACGTGTAGTCGTTGATTGCGTCGCGCAGCGACTTCTGGCGCGCGCGGAACTCGGCATCGCGCTCGGGGTTCTGCGTGCCGATGGTGTTCGTGCCCTTGAACATCATGTGCTCGAAGAAGTGCGAGATGCCCGTGATGCCGGGGCGCTCGTTGACGCTGCCGACCTTCGCGAGCCATCCTGCGCTTACGGTGTTCGGCTGGTCCGTGCGCGGGACGAGCAGGAACTTCATCCCGTTGTCGAGGATCACGATCTCGGGCTCGACCTTCTGGGCGCTGGCGACCTGCGGCCAGAGGCAGACGGCGGCAAGCGCCGATGCGGCGACGATGGCGCGGGAGATCGCGCGCGCGTGAAGGGCGATGGTGGGGGTCGTGGGGGAGCGCATGATGTGGGTCTCGGTGGCGGAGTTGCTGAACATGCTGTTGTACGGCAGGTGAGCCGGTCACGTAGAGGGTCCCGATACGGAAATTCCGTCTCGGCAGGGCCAATAAGGGCCGATCGGGCCCTCCCCGCATTGGCGCCGGTTGCGCTTGGGGATAAGGTGGGGACATGGTGCCCCATGGGAGAGCTCGTGGGTGGGGTGCGCGTGTCGCCGTGCTGGGTGCGCGTGTCGCCGTGCTTGGTGCGCTTGTCGGCGCTGAGGCGCAAGGCCAGGTCCGGGTGATGACGTGGAACGTGGCCCGCATGCAGGGGAACGCTGAATCGGTTGGCACCGTGCTCTGGAACGCCCACAGCGATGACAGGCCGGGCTGGGCAGCCCCCGTCGACATCATGGTGTTCCAGGAGGTGACGCCGGGGGCGCTGAAGGCACTTGGGCCTCTGGTCGCCGCCGCAGCGCCCGCAGGTTCCACCTATGCGCTAGCGACCTACACCACGAGCAACGGCGAGAACTCCTCGGGTGGAGCCGCTGCGCTCTTCTACCGGACGCAAAGCTTCAGCGAGATCGAGTCGGCGCACGCGGACCTCCCGACAGGCGCGGGTCGCAACACCGACCGATGGCTGATGCAGCTTGTGGGATACACGTCGCCGGCGGCGCGCGCGTACGTGTACGGAACCCACCTGAAGGCATCGACCGGCACCTCCAACGAGCAGATCCGGCTCGATGGTGCGCTCACGATCCGCGCCAACGCGGATGCGCTCGGTGCAGGAGTCCGGGCGATCTACGCCGGCGACTACAACGTCTACAGCCACACCGAGGATGCGTTCCTCGCGATGCTCTCCGCAGGCAACGGCCGTGCAATCGACCCCTTCGGCGGCGTGTCGTGGGATGGGGCCGCCAACTCCTTCATGCACACGCAGAGCCCACGCAACATCAGCGGCAACGGGCTCGTCGGCGGTGGGCTCGACGACCGCTTCGACCTGCTGATGACCACAGTGCAGCTCGCCGACGGCAGCGGCCTTGCGATCATCCCGGGCACGTGCCGCACGCTCGGCAATGACGGGAACCACTACCAGCAGGCCATCAACGCCGGAGCGAACACCTATTTCCCGGGCCAGCCTTCGCGCTCGTCGCAGCTGGCCAATGCGCTGTTTGCGGCGAGCGACCACCTTCCGGTTGTCGCCGACTTCCAGGTGCCTGCCCGGCTCGGCGCGTCGCTGGATCCTGTGCCTCCACGTGTCATCGCGGCTGCGCCCGTCACCGTGAGCGCGCGCATCTCCAACGGCGCGCAGGTGGTGACGCCGCTGGGCGCAGACGGCCTCGGCTATGCGCTGTCCTCGCTGCAGCACTGCACGGCATCCGGATCCGGGACCGCGCCGCTTGCACCCGCGGCTGCAGCGGTGCCCGTCACGCTCGCGACGGCGACGCCCGGCCTGCGGGTCGCCAGGATCGGCATCAGCAGCGCATCAGAGGCCGCGGAGCCATCGTCGATGGAGCTCTCGGCGCCATTCACGGTGCTTGGCCCGAGCCGGCCAAGCCTCATGGCTGGAGCCGACATCCGGGCATCCCAGATCCATGTTCCGCTTGAAGTTGGCGATGCACCGATCGACATCGACGTTCCTGTGTGGAACTTCAACTTCCAGGTGCTCCAGTCGGAGCTCGACATCGACTCCACGGCAGTGGGCACCGCGCCCGGGAGCGACGCCGTGAGCGTGCTGGTGGGCACGGCATCCTCGGTTGGAGCGCAGCCCGCGGTGCTCCGGCTGCGCGTGAACCCGAACGGACTTTCGCCGGGAGAGACATCGATCCCGGTGACCGTGCGAACCAGCGACGAGAACGTCCCCGGCGAGCGCGTCGCCGAGCTGCTGATCACGGTGATCATCTCCGTGACCGGGCGGGACGAGCCAGCGGACCTCAACGGCGACGGGGACGTGGACGGCTTTGACCTTGCGATCCTGCTGACCCAGTGGGCAGGTCCGGGGTCCGCGGACCTCGACCTCAGCGGCATCGTGGACGGGATTGACCTTGCATTCCTTCTTGCGCGGTGGACACTGTGAAACCGCCACCGGCCTCCCGAGCGAACCCATACACGAACCGCTGACCGTTCCCCGACTCGCGACCTGGATCTCCATGCGACCGACCATCACAACCAACCGTATCGCTGCGCTAGCTGTGACCCTCCTTGCGGGAACTCTTGCCGTAAGCGCGAGCGTCCTCGCTGACACGGTCACGCTCAACCCGGTGGCGGACAACACCCTGATCGAGGACGCCAACGGCGCGTACTCCGCCGGCGCCTCCTACAACGTGTTCTCCGGTCGTGTCGGTGCAGCTGCGGATGTACATGAGCCAGGGCCAGGGCGGCACCCGTTCGCACGCCCTTCACCGCATGAGCGCATCTTGGGGAGAGGCCGGAAGCTTTTCGTTCGGGGGCGCTGGCGCACCATCTCAGTCGGGTGATGCGACGTGGATCCACCGCTTCTGGCCGGGAACCCCATGGGCGACCCCTGGTGGCGACTTCGTGCAGGCGCCGAGCGCATCCCTCAACGTGTCGGGCATCGCCTGGTACGTGTGGGGATCCACGGCGGGGATGGTCGCCGATGTGCAGTCCTGGGTGAACGGGCCATCGCAGAACTTCGGATGGATGCTGCGCGGCGACGAGTCCCAGGAGCGGACATCAAAGCGGTTCGACAGCCGCCAGAGCTCGAACTCAAGCACAAAGCCGCAGCTGATTGTCACGTTCACGCCGCCCGTCTCGAACCCCGCGGACATCAACGGCGATGGCTCGGTCAACGGCCTTGACCTTACGGTGCTGCTCGGTGCGTGGGGAACCAGCGCGGCGAGCGCAGACATCGATGACAACGGGACGGTCGATGGCCTCGACCTCGCCCAGCTTCTTGCGGCATGGACCGGCTAGCTCCCCCCGGATTCGCCTGACATGCGGTAAAGGCCGAGGTGGGATTTGAACCCACGAATAACGGATTTGCAATCCGTCCCCTTAGGCCACTT
>CAYPOZ010000175.1:0-5345 GCA_964412415.1 uncultured Isosphaeraceae bacterium
TCCCGCCGTAGCTGCCGACGTTCGAGATCGTGAAGGTGCCGCCGAGCGACTCCTCACGGGAGATCGACCTGTCCTTGCAGCGCTCGGCGAGCCGCTTCACGGCATCGGACAGCTGCACCGGCGCCATCGTGCCGGCATCCTTCACCACCGGCACCATGAGGCCCGAGTCGGTGTCGACAGCGATGCCGAGGTTGATCGTGCCCTTGACGAGGATCTCCGATGCCGCATCGTCGACGATCGCGTTGAGGGATGGGTGCTTGCGCAGCGCAGCGCACACGGCACGCATGATGAAGGGCAGCATCGAGAGCTTGTGCCCGAGCGCGCGCGAGTACTCGCGCCGCTTGGCGTCGAGCGCGGTGACATCCGCTTCCTCGACCACGGTGAAGTGCACCGCAGTGCGCACCGAGCGGTCGAGCGCCTCGGCGATCTTGCGCCGCACGCCGCGGAAGGGGACGGTCTTGGAGATCGCCGACCGGTCGATGTAGACGCTGCCGGGCGCGATCGCCACGCTGCGGGGCGCGAAGCCGGCCCCGGCAGTGGCCACGCTTGCCTGGCTGGATCCGCCGGCATACGCGGCCACGTCGCTTGCGGTGACGCGGCCGCCGCGTCCCGTGCCCGGAACTGCGTTGATGTCGATCGACATCTCCTTCGCGATGCGCCGCACCGCAGGAGTCGCGAGCGCCTTGCCCACGCGCACCGCCGCTGCCGCCTCAGGTGCGCGACGCGCGAACCGCGCGCTCACCTCGAGCGTGCCGCTCATTGTGCCCACCACCGTGCCCTGGTCGCCTTCGGCACCTGGAGCGCCGGCGGCCACCTGCGACGAGAGGCATGCCGCGCCGCCATTCGATGACGCCGCTGCTGCAGGGCTCGCGGCCACCGTCGGCTTCGCCGTTGGCGCAGCCTTCGCTGCGGGAGCAGATGCGGGTGCCGTTGCGGATGCCCCGCCCGCGCCGTAGCGCACCAGCACAGCGCCCACCTTGATGATGTCGCCGGGGTTGCCGCAGAGCTCAGTCACCGTGCCCGCCCATGGGCTTGGCACCTCGACGAGCGCCTTGTCGGTCTGCATCTCGGCGAGCGTCTGGCTTTCCTTGACGGGGTCGCCAGGCTTGACCTTCCACGAGATGAGCTCGGCCTCGACGAGTCCCTCGTCAAGGTCAGGCAGCAGGAAGTGGCTCTTGTCCGCGGGTTGCTTCATTCCGGCCATGGTGTGCTCCGAAGTGTGGCGTGTCGGTCGCGCCGATCCGCGGTTCAGTAGGCGAGGCTCTCGTCGATCGCACGGCCGATGCGGGCGGCATCGGGCATGTACTCGAGCTCGAGCTTGTAGTAGGGCATGATGGTGTCGAAACCCGCAACGCGCTGCACCGGCGACTCGAGGTGCAGGAAGCAGCGCTCCATGATGCGGGCCGAGATCTCGGCGCCAAACCCGCAGGTCAGCGGCGCCTCGTGCACGACCACGCACCGTCCGGTCTTCCTGACGCTCGCCTCGATCGCATCGATGTCGAAGGGGTAGATGGTGCGCAGGTCGACGAGCTCGATGCTGCGGCCGCTCTTCTCGATCGCCTGCATGCACTGCACGACGCTGGCGCCCCAGCTCACCATCGTGAGCTCCGTGCCTTCGCACACCACACGCGCCTGGCCGATCGGGATCGTGTACTCGTCCTCGGGCACCTCCTCGCGGAGGGCCCGGTAGATGCGCTTGGGCTCGAAGAAGATCACCGGATCGGGATCGCGGATCGAGCTGATCAGCAGTCCCTTCGCGTCGTAGGGGGAGCTTGGCATCACCACCTTGATGCCGGGCTGGTGCGCGTAGATCGCCTCAGGCGAGTCGCTGTGCAGCTCCGGCGCGTGGATTCCGCCGCCGACGGGCACGCGGATCGTCATCGGCACGGTGAACTCACCGCGCGTGCGGGTGCGCATGCGTGCGGCGTGCGAGCAGATCTGGTCGTACGCGGGACCGAGGAAGCCGTCGAACTGGATCTCGGGCACCGGGCGCAGTCCAGCCATCGCGAGGCCGATCGAGGTGCCGATGATGCCGCTCTCGGCCAGCGGCGTGTCGACGACGCGGTGCGCGCCAAAGCGCTTCTGGAGACCCTCGGTGACGCGGAAGACGCCGCCATTGGCGCCAACGTCCTCGCCGAGCAGGATGACACGGTCGTCCTTCTCCATCTCCTGGATCAGGGCGAGGTTGATGGCCTGTACAAGCGTGAGATTCGCCATGGAACCCACAGCGTATACGGGTGCCCAACGCCCGAGAAGGAGTCGGGACCTGCCCACGTGCGCCGGGGGCCCCCGGGTCGCTACGCTTCTTGTCTCGGAGCGACCCATGCCCATCACCAACGCCCTGTCCATCGAGATTCCCCGCATCTCAATCCTTGACGAGAAGGGGAACTTCGACGAGAGCCTCGGCAAGGGCCTCATCCCCGATGCCGACCTCCTCAAGCTCTACGAGGCGATGAGCTCCTGCCGCCACCTCGACGAGGTGGCCTTCAGGCTGCAGCGCTCGGGCCGCATGGGCACCTACCCGCAGAACATGGGCCAGGAGGCGACGAGCCTCGGCGCGGCCTACGTCCTGAACAAGGATGACTGGCTCGTCACCTGCTACCGCGAGAACTGCGGTCTCTTCTGGCGCGGCGTGCCGATGGAGTCGATCCTCCTGCACTGGATGGGCGACGAGCGAGGCAACGCGATGCCGCGCAAGCACTTCGCCACGCCGATCGCGGTGCCGATCGGCACCCAGATGCTGCACGCGACCGGGCTCGCGTGGGCGAGCAAGTACCGCGGCGAGAAGCGCATCTCGTGCACCTTCTTCGGCGACGGCGCCACCAGCGAGGGCGACTTCCACGAGGCCGCCAACTTCGCCGCGAACCTCGACATCCCGGTGGTCTTCTGCTGCCAGAACAACTTCTGGGCGATCAGCGTGCCCGGCAAGATCCAGTGCAGCGCGCCCACCGTCGCGCAGCGTGGCATCGCCTACGGAATGCCCTGCATGCAGGTCGACGGCAACGACATCTTCGCCTGCGTGTACGCGGTGAAGGAGGCCACCGAGCGTGCGCGCAGCGAGGGCAAGCCGTCGTTCATCGAGTTCGTCACCTACCGGCTCGGCGACCACACCACCGCCGACGATGCGCGCCGCTACCGCGACCAGGCGGAAGTCGACGCGTGGAAGGCGAAGGATCCCCTCATCCGTGTGCGCATGCTCATCGAGAGGCGCAAGCTCTGGGATGACGCCAAGCAGGAGGCCATGATGGCGCGCATCGAGAAGGATGTCGCCGCGGCAATCGAGCGCGCGGAGCACATCGAGGCGCCGCCGCGCAGCGACGTGTTCGACTACACGTTCGAGGAGCTGCCTCCCGACCTTCGCGTGCAGCGCGAGACGTTCGAGACGACATCGCTCGGCCAGGAGCGCGCGAGCAACCCCGCGACCGCGTGAGCAAGAGCTGCGCCTGCAGCGTGATGCCCGGCGCGATGCGGTCAGTGCCGTAAAGGGTCTGGACTACCGCACCAGCGCGGCGCCGTCGGCGCGGTGATCGCTGCCGCAGACCCAAGTGGGCGCCGCTGCGCCCTGGCGCCTGATCGCCTGGCCGCGCCCGAACGTGACCGACCGTACGTCCGCGACCTCGATCTCGTGGCCCATTGCGCGGAGCCGGTCGGCGAGGTTCGCTGGGAATCCGGGCTCGAGCATCACGTTCATTCCGCGCGTCCACTGCCAGCGCGGGGCATCGAGCGCGGCCTGCGGGTCGAGCCCATGGTCGAAGATCCTCGAGATCACCTGCAGCTGGCCCTGCGGCTGCATGAATCCGCCCATCACGCCGAAGGCCATCACAGGATCCATGCGCCCGCCCACCGCGGTGCGCGTGACGAATCCGGGCATGATCGTGTGGTAGGGGCGCTTGCGCGGCCCGACCGCATTGGGGTGCGAGATCTCGGGGGTGAAGCATGCGCCGCGGTTCTGCAGCGCGATGCCGGTGCCCGGCACAACGATGCCTGAGCCCCATCCCATGTAGTTGGACTGGATGAGCGACACCAAGCCGCCTTCAGCATCGGCGGTGCAGAGGTACACCGTGCCCCCAGGCCGCGGGATGCCGCGGCACAGTGGCTTCGCGCGAAACGGGTCGATGCTTGCCGAGAGGTCATCGATGCGGTGCGGATGCAGCAGCGCCTCGGTGTCGCCCTGCAGCCACTCGGGATCCGCGACATGCGCGTGCGCATCGGCAAACCCAAGCTTCATCGCCTCGATCTGCAGGTGGATGCCCTCGGGACCTTCCGGCTCTCGCGTGCGCAAGTCAAATCGATCGAGCACGGCAAGCGCGACAAGCGTCGCGATGCCCTGCCCGTTGGGTGGCAGCTCGTGCACCTGCACATCTCGGTAGGGCACGTGGAGCGGATTGACGCGGAGCGTGCGGTGCGATGCGAGATCGTCGGCGGACAGCGGCGCGCCGGCCTGTTCGGCGGCAGCCGCGATTCGCGCCGCAAGGTCGCCCGTGTACAGGTCTGCGCCGCCTGAGGCCGCGATTGCCTCGAGCGTGGCCGCATGGTGCGGAAGGCTCACGCTCTCGCCAGCCGAGGGCGCGGCCCCATCGAAGAGGAACGTTTCCGCCCACGCGGGATGGTCGCGGAGCGTCTCGGCCGCACGTGCCCATGCGCGCGAGGTCAGCGGAGAGACTGCGTATCCCTCTCGCGCGTAGCGCACCGCGGGCGCGAGGAGATCGGCAAACGCGAGCCGCCCATGCGCGCTCCACAGGTCGTGCCAGAGCGCGACCTGTCCCGGCACCGTGACAGGAAGCCATCCGCGCTCGGGCACCACGCCGCCAACGCCAACCATCGACCGCTCAAGTGCAGCAGGCGAACGGCCGCTGCCGTTCCATCCGTGCAGCGCACCGCCCGAACCCGACGCACCCGGCATCCACGCCATCGCGAAGGCGTCGCCGCCAATCCCGTTTGACGTGGGCTCTACGACAGTCAGCGCGGCGGCAGTGGCAATCGCCGCATCCACGGCATTTCCGCCGCGGCGGAGCATCTCCATGCCAGCCTCCGCAGCCAGCGGCTGGCTGGTGGCCACAGCAGCAGATCCGTAGACCGGCTGCCGGTAGGGCTCGTGCGGCATGCGCTCCTTGGGCGACGACCGAGCGGGGAATGCGCGGGACGCCCCCGTCAGACCGCGACGGGCTGCGCGTTCGCCTTGGCCTTGCGCACCGACTCAATGTGCCTCTTCGCGAACGCAGTGGCCGCGTCGGAGGTGCTCGCCGCGTGCGACGACTCCTTGAACACGGTCAGCGTCGTCTCCTCGATCGCGGCGACCTTCTCGTCGATGCATCCCAGGCCGATGGCGGTGATGGGGTACTTGG
>CAYPOZ010000176.1:0-5259 GCA_964412415.1 uncultured Isosphaeraceae bacterium
TCATGGCACACAAGAAGGGCCAGGGCTCGACCCAGAACGGCCGCGACTCGAACCCGCAGTTCCGCGGCATCAAGCTCTACGGCGGCCAGGTCGCCAAGGCCGGCTCGATCATCGTGACGCAGTGCGGCACGCGGTGGAAGCCCGGTTATCTCGTGCAGCAGGGCAAGGACTGCAGCCTGATGGCACTCGCCGAGGGCAGGGTCCGCTTCCGTGGACGCATGGTGGACGTGATCCCGAGCGACCCGAAGACGCCGCGGCTCGCGATCGACTGCGCGAACTGACACCTCAAGCAACGCTGACTCGGCGTGTTCGTCGACCACGCCATCATCCATGTTCGGTCCGGCAAGGGCGGGGACGGCTGTGCCCATTTCCTGCGCGAGAAGGGCAAGCCCAAGGGCGGCCCCGATGGCGGCGATGGTGGGCGCGGCGGGGATGTGGTGGTGTTGGGGGATCCGCACGTCGACACGCTCGTGGCGTTTGCCTACAAGCCGCACTGGTTCGCCTCCGACGGTGAGCCGGGATCGCGCAAGCAGTGCACAGGTGCGGCGGGCGCCGATGCGCTGGTTTCGCTGCCGCTAGGGTCGCAGGTGTTCGATGCCGAGACCGATGAGCTGATCGCTGACGTGACTGAGGCGGACCAGCGCGTCGTGGTCGCCAAAGGCGGCGATGGCGGCTGGGGCAACGATCGGTTCAAGAGCGCCACGCACCAGGCGCCCACGGAGCGGACGCTCGGCGGTCCATCCATCGAGCGCACGCTGCGCGTCGAGCTGAAGCTGATCGCGGATGTCGGGTTTGTGGGGCTTCCAAATGCGGGCAAGAGCACCTTCCTGCGCGCGAGCACGCGCGCGCACCCCAAGGTGGCTGACTACCCGTTCACGACGCTGACGCCGCAGCTTGGCATCGCGGAGCTTGCGGGTGACCGTCGGCTGGTGCTCGCAGACCTGCCTGGGCTCATCGAGGGTGCCGCGGGTGGCGCCGGGCTTGGGCATGACTTCCTGCGCCACATCGAGCGCACGCGCTGCATCCTGCACGTGGTGGATGCGATGCCGCCGGACGGCAGCGATCCAGTGGAGTCCTACCGCACGATCCGGCGCGAGCTCGGCGAGTTCAGCGATGAGCTGGCGCGCAAGCCGGAGATTGTGGTGATCAACAAGGTCGACTTGATTCCGGCGGAGGACCGCGACGAGATGCTCGCGGACGTGCTCGCGCGGTTCCGCGCGCGCGGCGTCAAGCCGATGCTGATGAGCGGCGCGACCGGCGAGGGCGTGCGCGAGGTGCTCGACGCCGCGTGGCGCATGGTCGATGCCGCGCGGGCTCAGGCGACAACCTGAGTCGCGCGGGCGACAACCTGCCCCTGCTCAGACACTCCCTCCTGCCTCGTGCAATGGCACTCGGCAGTCGGGCAACTCGCAGGGGCAGGCGATCGCCCGCGCCTTCGAGCGGGCGCTCGAGTTCGTTCACGGCTCCCGGATGCGGCGCGAGTAGTCGGCACCAGTGAGTTCGGCGGGCGCGCGTCCGTTGACGAGCCCGTCGCGGCGGAGCTGCTCGAGGGGCACCGAGCTGTCGAGCGTGCCTCGCTCGTGCATCACCTCGTGCAGGTACCCGTTGGCGAACCAGCGCCAGTCGAGCGAAGCGCCGGGATTCACGATCGGCCGTGCATGGCCGATCAGCGTGGTGGTGCAGTTGTCGAGCAGCGCGTTGTACCACTGCGGCGTGTCGCGCAGGCCATTGGTCATGCTCAGGTACTCGAGCAGGATTGTGCGTGCCGTCTCGACGGGCACGTTGAGCCTGTAGCGGTAGACCGTCTCGCCGCGGAAGTCGGTGCGCAGCCTCACGAGGTCCGTCTCGTCGGCCCAGATGAAGATGATCTCGTACTGCCTGAAGAAGCCCTTGAGCGCGTCGTACGCCTCGCCCCGCTCACGGCGCGTCTCGACGGAGAGGCAGATGCGGCGGCCGTCGTCGAACCCGAAGCTGAGCATGGTGTGCGCGATCGCTGGGCTGCCCCAGTACACGTGGAAGAGGTCCACATCGGTCATGCGCGAGAGGTCGAAGGTGTCGCTGCGGTGACGCAGGTCGAAGTCGCTCTCGCTGCGGTAGTCGCAGCTGCGGATGTTGTGGAGGGTGACTCGGTCGCCGTCGACCTCTGCCCACGGCAGCACCGAGACTTCCGGCGCCCAGTCGCGCGTGTGCGATGCGGCCTGCGCGTAGAAGGCGACGAGGCCGGCCATGAACGCGCCCGTGGCCACTGCGAGCGCTGTGCGCCGGCGCGGCAATCGCCAGAGCGCCGCGAGCGCCGCGCAGGGCAGGGCCACGGCGACCAGCGTGCGCGCACTGCCGGGAAGCGGCAGGCAGTAGTTCAGCGCAAGGGTTGACCATGCGATGACCGGCACCAGCAGCGCCGCGAGCGCGACCCAGCTTGCCCACCACAGTGGGTGGGATGCGCCGCGTCGGGCAGCGCTTGCCGCGGGCTGTGCGCGATCAGGGTGTCCCGGTCGTTCCGGCATTGCGTGCGCCATTGGTGCCGTTGCTGCCGTTACCGGGCTTGTCCACATCCGCAAAGTAATCGTTGTCGAGGAGCCAGGTGCCGTTGCCGAGCGACTCGAGCGGCCGGCCGTGCACCGCGCCGGCGTCGCGCCGGTCCCGAAGCACCGCGACCACGTCGCTCATCGCGGCAGGATTGCCGAAGACATACGCGTGCGATGACGCAAATCCGCTGACCTGGCACTCCACAAGCTGGATCTGCGGCATCTGCCTGAGCAGCTCCACCTGCGCAGGCGAGAACTTGATGTGGGAGAGCGCACCGATGCGCGTCTTGCTGCCGAAGAGCCAGCTCGAGATGCCGATCGCATCGTCCTCGCTCGAGAAGTAGACGACAGTTCGGCGCGCGACCGACCCGAGGTTCTCGAGCCAGAAGCGCTGCTGGAACACCTCGAGGTCGAGGTCCGGCGCCGCGAGCATCAGCGTCTCGAGCTTGAGTGCGGCATGCGGATCGATGCCCTGCGCGCGGTAGCCGATGTTGAGCTCGCGCAGCGCTGTGGTGGCGACGTCGGTGCCACGGCTGTGCGCGATGACGTGAAGGCGCTCGAGCTCGGGAAGCTCGACGAGCACCTTGATCATCTCTCGTAGGTGGAAGATCGTGAACTCGCCGGACTCGCGGTCGTAGAAGTAGCCGAAGGGGCCGCCATACCCCGCGGGCCAGGTGTATGCGATGAAGATGCCTTGCCTCGAGATCGAGTGCCAGAGGATCGCGGCACGCGCGACCGCGTCGTAGAAGCTGTTGTTGAAGCCGTGCACGTAGAGGTACACGTCCTTGCTCTGCGAATGGTCGAGCCGCGACTTCACCAGCGCGAGGAACTCCGCCTTCGCCTTCTCGAGCTGGGCCTTCGATTCCGCGTTGCGCTGGAGCTGGCCATTCACCACCTCAAGCGACTGCGGCGTGAGCACCACCTCTCCGGCCTGCTCCACCATCGTCATCTCGAGCGCGAATGCGGGGTGCTCGTCGCCCTGGCCGCTGACGCGTACCAGCTCCTCCCAGGAGGGCGACGGCTTCAGCGATACGGTGGCGGTGCCGAAGGCAAGTGCCGCCGCACGGCCGTAGCCGTACTCCGGTCCGCGCTCGCTGCGTCCGATCTCGGACCTGTCAGTGACGTAGAGGATCCCCATGTCCGGCGTGCGAAGCGGCTCGGAGAGGGCGGCGAGCTTCGCGGAGCCCGATCCGTCGCGGAGGACGTTGGGCGTGGGCGGCATGCGCTCCACGCCCGAGCAGGCGGTGGTCGAGCACGCAAGAATGGTGGCGATAATCAGGACAGGACGCATTCCCCAGAGAATAGCGTTCGGGCGTCAACGCGGCGTGCGGCCGGGCGGCGTGGATCTAGGCATACACGCCCGGCGGCACCGTCGTGCCGGCGATGCCGGGGCGGACGACGTCGCGGTGCGCGCGGAGAATCGCCAGCGCGCGCCGCATGTCGGGCCAGAGCGGCGCGGTGAATGTCACCGGCTCGCCTGAGATCGGGTGGCGCACCGACAGCATCGCAGCATGCAGCGCATAGCGGCCGATGATGCGTTCGGTGGCCTCGGTCGTGCCCGCCGGCGCGCCGAGGTCCGCACCGCTGGCATGGCGCCCGCCGTAGATGTCATCGCCCACGATCGGGTACCCGATGTGCGAGAGGTGCACCCGGATCTGGTGCGTGCGTCCGGTGCGCAGCTCGACCTCGACAAGCGACATGTCGCCGTAGGTCTCGAGGGTGCGGTAGATCGTCTGCGAAGGCTTGCCGAGGTCGTCGTGGCGCACCGCGTACTTCTCGCGCATCGTGGGATGCGCGCCCAGCGGCAGGTCGATCGTGTCCGCGAGCGGCTCCATCACGCCGTGCACGAGCGCGATGTAGCGCTTGCCCGTCGTGCGGTTGGCGAACTGCTTGCTGAGGCGCCAGTGCGCGGTGTCGCTCTTGGCGGCGACCATCACGCCAGTGGTGTGGCGGTCGAGCCGGTGCACGACGCCTGGCCGCGCGAACTCCGTGCCGACTGTGCTGAGCGCGCCCGAGGACCGGTTCTGGAAGTGCCACGCGAGCGCGTTGATCAGCGTGCCGCGCTTGTGGCCGCGCGCGGGGTGCACGATGATGTCGGGCTGCTTGTTGAGGACGATGATGTCGTCGTCCTCGAAGATCACGTCGAGCGGGATAGGGTCGGGCGGGATCTCGCTTGATGGCGGCGGGGGCAGCGTGGCGATCACTCGGTCGCCTGCGCTGAGCCGCGTGCTTGGCTTGGGCACGCGCCCGTTGACGGTGACCGCCTCCTCGCGGATCAGCCGCTGCAGCGCAGTGCGCGAGAGGAAGGGGATGCGGTCGACGAGATAGCGGTCGAGACGCTTGTCGAGGTCCTTGAGCAGGGTGAACTCGACGGTGACGGGCGCATCGTCGTCGCTCTCGCGGCGCGACTCGTAGAGCGCGAACAGCGCGTCACGGTTGACGGTGCCTGCAGTGGTGAGCAGTTCGGGCTGCCCTGCGCGCTCTGCGGTGCGGTCGGGCGGCGGCTCGCCCTCAGGCTGGCCGGTGCGTTGGGAGGATTCTCCCCGCTCGCCCGGTCCGTCGCCCTGTCCCACCGGATCAGGGGGCGGGGGCGCCATCGCGTCAGGGGGTTGCAGCAGGCGCGGCCGGAGCGGGGGCAGGCGCCGGCGGAGCGGGCGCTGGGGCAGGCGCGGCGGTTGGCGGCGCTGCCGGAGCCTCCGCTGGCGCAGCCGCGGGTGCCCCGCCGAGCGGAACC
>CAYPOZ010000177.1:0-1390 GCA_964412415.1 uncultured Isosphaeraceae bacterium
CGCCGAGGTGTCCGCACCGCTCGACTGCGATGACACGTCGCCCTCGGCGTTCCCTAGCGCACCTGAGCTCTGTGCCACCGTCGGCACCGACAACGACTGCGATGGGGACGCTGCAGACATCGACGCGGACGCCGCAGATCGCGTGACCTTCTTCGCCGACTCTGATGGCGATGGCTACACGCTGTCCACTGGCGCGCTCTTCTGCGCAGGCACCACCAACGCCGGCTACCAGGTGCAGGTGTCTGCGCCCCTCGACTGCGACGACACCTCTGCAGCCATCTTCCCCGGCGCACCAGAGACGTGCGCTACGGTGGGCACCGACAACGACTGCGATGGCGACGCCAGCGATGCCACCGACCTCGCCATCTGGTACGCGGACTCAGACGGTGACGGGTACGGCGACCCTGCGGTGACGCAGGAGTCATGCAGCCAGCCCACGGGGTTTGTCGCAGTTGCAGGTGACCAGTGCCCAGCGAACGGCAGCCTTGTCGCTCCTTCGGCCTACTTCATCGATGGCGACGGTGACACATACGGCGCCTCTGCCACCGCGTCGTTCTGCGCCACCACCGCACCTGCCGGCCACTCCTCCCGGGACGGCGACTGCAACGACACCTCCGCGGCGACCTATCCAGGCGCACCAGAACTCTGCGCCACCATCGGCACGGACAACGACTGCGATGGAGATGCCCAGGACGCCACCGACCAGACCACGTGGTACGCGGACGCGGACGGTGACGGTCGGGGCGACGACTCGGTCACCGTGATGGCGTGCACAGCGCCTCCCGGCTACGTGGCAGTGGGCGGCGACGGCTGCCCTGAGAACCCCTTCGCGCTGGCGCCGATCCTGTGGTACCGCGATGCCGATGGCGACATGTTCGGCAACCCAAGCCAATCGCAGCTCTCCTGCAGCCAGCCGCCGGGCCACATCCCCATCGGCCTCGACTGCGACGACACGCGCGCATCGGTGAACCCTGCGGCCCAGGAGCGCTGCGACCCGGCCAACATCGACGAGGACTGCGATGGACTCGCGGATGACCAGGACCCTTCGGCCACAGGCCAGACAATCTGGTACGCCGATGCGGATGCCGACGGTTTCGGCGCCGGACCGGCTGTGTCCGCGTGCGACGCACCGTCTGTCTCCCACGTCAGTCTCGCCGGCGACTGCGACGACTACGCCACCGTGATGGCGTCATGCATCGTCGCCGTGGGAGGCAAGGCCCGAATCGTGCACGGCATCAAGGGGCGCTCGGGCCACGCCGGGGCCGAGGTCTGGGTGGGAAGCGGTTCTGCAGCCGACACGGTGCTGGCGGCAGTCGCCAGGGCGGCAGGCAGGTCGGCCTCGGGCCTTGCCGTGTCGCATGACAAGGATACCGGCGAGCGCTGGCTCGTC
>CAYPOZ010000177.1:1400-3728 GCA_964412415.1 uncultured Isosphaeraceae bacterium
CCGGCGACTGCGACGACGCGTCCGCCGCCGCGTACCCCGGCGCACCCGAGCTCTGCGCCACTCTCGGCACCGACAACGACTGCGACGGCGACACCAGCGACGCCACCGACCCCGCGACCTGGTACGCCGACGCAGACGGCGACGGCTACGGCGATGACGCCATCTCGCAGCAGTCCTGCACGCAGCCAGCGGGGTACGTCGCCATGGCAGGCGACCTGTGCCCCGAGCTCGGCACAGGTCGCCTACGGCGACTCGTTCGGGTCGGCCACGACCGCAGCGTTCTGCGCAGAAGAGCCCCCATCCGGATACTCCTCCGCTGGCGGCGACTGCGACGACGCCTCCGCCACCGCATACCCGGGCGCGCCCGAGCTCTGCGCCACCCTCGGCACCGACAACGACTGCGACGGCGACACCAGCGACGCCACTGACCAGGTGACCTGGTACGCCGACGCAGACGGCGACGGCTACGGCGACAGCGAGATCCAACTGACTGCGTGCACTGCGCCGGGCGAGGAGTGGTCGGCCACCGCTGGCGACAATTGCATCAGCATCTTCAATCCCGACCAGGCCGACTGCAACACCGATGCAGTCGGCGACGCATGCGACATTGCCAGCGGCGCGCCAGACTGCGACTTCAACGGCGTTCCAGACGAGTGCCAGATCGCCGCAGGAGGCGACGCGGACAGCGACGGCACGCTCGACTCTTGCCAAGGCGACTGCAACCTCAACGGCCTACCAGACTCGCTCGACATCGCGCAAGGCGACTCCACCGACTGCAACGGCAACGGCATTCCCGACGACTGCGAGGATGGCACCATCCACTCGGATACGGGCAACCTCGGCATCCCGCGCGCCGGGGCCCCGCTCACGGCCACCCTCGCAGGCCATGTGCCTGCTCGAACGACCGTACTCGTGCGCATCGAGGTCCGCGGCGACCTTGACGCGACCGACGAGTACGTCAGCCTCTCGCTCAATGGCATCATGGTGACCCCGGACGCGTTCGCGGACACCGGCGAGTCTTGCGCGTCCACGCCCCAGCTGCGGGTGATCTCGCTCTCGACGGTCGATTGGCTGCAGGTGCTTGATGCCGCGGCCGCGCCGGGCGACGTGTCGCTCGAGCTCGCATCAAGTGATGCAGTCGACTCCTCCTCATGCACGGCCGCATTCGCGAGGGTCACGATCTCCTACGGCGGCACCTCGTACGACTGCGACGGCGACGGGTACTCCGACATCTGCCAGTTCGATCCGGCCACCGACGACTGCGACGGCAACGGCATCTTCGATGCGTGCGAGGCTGGCGGCCCTGGCGACAGCGATGCCGACGGGATTCCCGACTCCTGCGAGCAGGACCGCGGCGACTACAACCTCGACGGAGTGATCGACGGCGTTGACCTCAGCGCACTGCTCACCTTCTGGGGCGCGCAGGATCCCCCCTTCGGGGACATCGTGCCCGACGGCTACGTGGACGGCAAGGATCTCGCGACCCTGCTCGCGATGTGGGGCCCGATTCCCTAGCGGATGTGGCAGCACCGGGCTTCGCACCGGCCACGTATCGCCTCAGCGCGCCGACACTCAGGACCGCCTGCGCGCACTCGAACCGCCCACGATCCCAACCAGCAGCATCGCGATGGCTCCGGGCGCGGGCACATACGCCCACTCGATCTCGAGCCTGGGCACAATGCCGCCGACAGACGCGCTCTCCGAGCTGTCGAAGCGCCGGGTCACCCCGAGCGCATCCTCTGGCCCAATCAGGAACCACCCGAAGTTCATCGACGGGCTCGCCGCGAAGCTTCGCACGTCGGCAAGCAGCGCATCTGAGGACCACGTGTACAGGCCGAGTCCCGTCGTAAGCACAGAGGCACTCGCACCGGCCGCGAAGTCGCCGCCTGCGTTCTGCCACAGCGAACCGCCGCCGGCAGCGAAGGAGCTGTGGAGCCAGGTCACGTCCTGCGAGGTTGGCGCGCTGCCGGAGCCTTCGTTGCCCGAGGGATCGCTCGTGCCCGTCGTCCACGCACTGAGGCTGCGGTGAAGCGACACATTCGCAGGACCGCCGTTGAACTGCGACAGGTTCATCACGAGGCGGGCGGCAACGATCTCTGCGCCATCGGGCACCGCCCCCGCGAGGTCAAACTGGATCAGGCCTCGGCGAATGAGCCCTGACGGCGACTGGTTGTTGCGCCCCGCGAAGATGTACTGGCCGGCGCCGTTGGCGAGAGCCCCCGCCGGAGACTCGTACAGCGTCGCGTCGCGTACCGCAGCCAGCGAGACCATGTCGGCCAGCGCAGCGTGCGCCGCAACGATTGCCGCCGCCACGCCCACAGCACCAGC
>CAYPOZ010000177.1:3738-5251 GCA_964412415.1 uncultured Isosphaeraceae bacterium
TTGCACAACATGGGGCCCATCATCTCCACAACGTAGCCCCGATCGCGCGGTGTGCATCCTCGGAGCCGCGAAACGGTCGCACATTCCGCCTCAGGCATTGGCCAGCGCGAACGCCCCGCGATAGCGTGCCCGCATGGCAACACACACCGCCCCGTCGGCTGCGATCAATCATGTGCGGGAAGCCCACGACTGGCTCCGATGGCTCACTGCGCGCACATGCGCTGCCGCACGCAACCTCACGCCTGAGGAGTTCACGCGAGAGTTCCCGATCGGCATCGGCAGCGTGCGCAACACGCTGGTGCACATGCTTGGCGCGGAGCGGATCTGGATCGCAGTCATCGAGGAGACCGACCCGGCCGTGTCGATGCCCGCAGCTGCGGACTATCCCACGATCGCTGCGATCGAGGGCGCCTGGCCGGAGGTGCATGCACGCTGGGACTCGTACCTCCACCGGCTTGACGATGCGGAGCTGCAGCGGGTCGTGTCGCGCGTGCGCGAGGGGCGGACCTACTCGCAGCGCGTGATCGACGCGCTCATGCAGGTTCCCACGCATGCGCTCTACCACAACGCGCAATTGTCGTTCATGTTCCGCTCGATGGCCAAGCAGCTGCCTGACTCGAGCTGGATCCTGTGGGCGCGCGAACGCCAGTCCGTATTGGCCTGACGAGTCGGATTGGCCCTACTTGGGGGATGCAGCGGTGCCGGCCGGCGACGGCTCCGCTCCAGCTGCGGGTGGGGCGACAGTGGCACTCGCCGGCTCCAACATCCCTGCACCCGAAGCCTCGGCACCACCGGGCGCTGGTGCGCTTTCCGACGGCGGCGCCGCAGGCTGGTCATGATCGACATGCTCGCCAGCCTTGGCGCTCGCGGAAGGCACGGGACCCGGCGTCTCGGTCTCGTACCTCTTGCGCGACTGCTCATAGCGGACACGAAGCTTGGGCTCGGGCTCGAGCGTGATCGCACGGTCGATCTCCGCAAGCGCCTTCTCGCGGTCACCCTGCGAGAACCACGACAGCGCAAGGATCTCGGCAGATCGCGCGTCCTTGCCCTCGCCAAGCGCATCCGCCTTGAGGGCCACCGCATGCGCGAACGGAAGATCGCGCACCTGAACCCATGGGGAGTTCAGGATGGTGCGTGCCACAGTCCGGAGGCTCGCGATGTCATCGGCATACGCCTGCACAATCTGCCTGGCGAGCTCATAGCCCTCCTCGGGCTTGTTGTCGGGGCCGATCAGCGTGCCGAACTTCTGGAGGTCAAAGAACGAGGCCCTCTCAGGCAGCGCCTGCTTCATCGAGTCGAGGAGCCTGTACATGTTGACCCACTCACCCGTGCGGTCGATCTCCTGCCGCATCTTGTTGAGATGGTCCTTCGCGCGCTCCATGCACGACTCCACGATGTAGTCATTCGCGTACTTCGACGGATCCCATGAGCCCTCGATCAGCGCATCAAGAGGCTCCTGCGCGCCATTCGGGTGCCCGTACCACTGAAGCACCCCCTCCTTCACGATGAAGAT
>CAYPOZ010000178.1:0-3356 GCA_964412415.1 uncultured Isosphaeraceae bacterium
ACCTCGGTGGCCGAGCAGGGCATGCACTTGCCCGCGCGCAGGTAGATCGGCACGTCCTGCCACCGCCAGTTGTCGATGTGAAGCCTCACGGCGGCGTACGTCTCGCACATCGAGCGCGGTGCGACGCCTGGTTCGGCGAGGTAGCCCTCGAACTGGCCGCGCACGACGTCTGTCGACGACAGCGTGCGCACGGAACGGAAGAGCTTCACCTGCTCGTCGCGCGTGCGCTCCATGTCGCCCCAGTAGGGCGGCTCCATGCAGAGGAAGCTCACCACCTGCATCAGGTGGTTCTGGATCACGTCGCGGATCGTGCCGGTGGCGTCATAGAACTTGCCGCGCCCCTCGACGCCGAACTTCTCCGCCATCGTGACCTGGATCTGGCGCACATGGTGCCGGTTCCAGATCGGCTCGAGGAATGCGTTGGCGAACCGGAAGTACAGGATGTTCTGCACTGCCTCCTTGCCGAGGTAGTGGTCGATGCGGAAGACGTCCCTCTCGGCGAAGACCTTGTGCAGGTCTGCGTTGAGCGAGCGTGCTGTCGCCACGTTGTGGCCGAAGGGCTTCTCGACCACGACGCGCGAGCCCTCCGAAAGCCCGGCTGCCGCAAGCTGCGCCACCACGCTCCCGAACAGCGACGGAGGGATGGCGAGGTAATGCGTGATTCGCCTGGCGTCCCCGAGCTCCTTGCGAAGCGCGGCGAACGTCGCAGGATCCGCGTAGTCGCCGTCGACGTAGCGCAGCAGGCTGCACAGCTTGCCAAAGGCAGCCTCGTCGACGCCGCCGCCGAAGGTGGCGATGCCGTCGCGCGCACGCTCCTTCAGCTGCTCGAGGTTCATGCCGCTCTTGGCGACGCCGACCACGGGCACGTTGAGATGGCCACGCTTCACGAGCGACTGCAGCGACGCAAAGGTCTTCTTGTGCGCGAGGTCGCCTGTGGCGCCGAAGAGCACGAAGGCGTCGCACGCCTGGGATGGATCGGCTGTCATGGTCAGGCCTTCGCCGGGGTTGCCGGCTTCTCGTGGTGCCCGCCGAAACCAAATCGCATCGCCGACTGCACCTTGTTCGCGAACTGTGCAGCGTCACGGCTCTCGAACCGGTCAAAGAGCGCCGCGCTCAGCACGTGGGCCGGCGCACCGACGTCGATCGCGGCCTGCACGGTCCATCGTCCCTCGCCGGAGTCGCTGACGCGTCCCGCAAAGGTGTCGAGCTTCGGGTCGCCCGCGAACGCCTGTGCGGTGAGGTCAAGCAGCCAGCTCGCGATCACGCTGCCGCGTCGCCAGACCTCGGCCACGTCCGCGAGGTTGAACTCGTACATGTAGTGCTCGGGGTTGCGGAGCGGCGTCGTCTCGGCATCGATCTCGCGCGCATGCTTGCCTGCGTTGGCCATCTTCAGGATGTTGAGGCCCTCGGCGTAGGCCGCCATCAGCCCGTACTCGATGCCATTGTGGACCATCTTGACGAAGTGGCCAGCGCCGGACGGGCCGCAGTGGAGGTAGCCCTCCTCGGCGGTGCCTCCGAGCTTCTCGCGTCCGGGGGTGCGCGGGATGTCGCCGCGGCCGGGCGCGAGCGCCTTGAAGACAGGATCGAGGCGCCGTACGGCCGCATCATCGCCGCCGATCATCAGGCAGTAGCCGCGCTCGAGCCCCCACACGCCGCCTGAGGTGCCGCAGTCGACGTAGTGGATTCCAGCCGCCGCGAGCCCCTTGGACCTGCGGATGTCATCCATGTAGCAGGAGTTGCCGCCGTCGATCACGCAGTCGTCCTTCGAGAGCAGGGGCTGCAGCTCGGCGATCGTGGAATCCACGTAGGCCGCGGGGATCATCAGCCAGACATGCCTTGGGCCCGGCATCTTCGACACCATGTCGGCGAGGCTGGTGGCGCCCGTGGCACCTGCCTTCACGAGGTCGGCGACGGCGGCCGCGCTGCGGTCGTACACGACGCACGAGTGCCCTGCCTTGATGAGGCGCTGAACCATGTTTGCGCCCATGCGCCCGAGTCCGACCATTGCGATCTGCATGTTGGGTGTCTCCTTGAGGGGGTGAGGAGTGTACGATTGCGAATTCCCCACGGAGCGCGGACCCTTGGCACGAAAGGTCAGACAGAAACTCGGTGAGATTCTCGTTGCCTGGAAGACGGTGACGGAGACGCAGGTGCAGGCGGCGCTGGAGAAGTGCCGCGGCAGCGGCAAGCGCCTCGGGGAGGTGCTCATCGAGACCGGCGCCTGCAGCGAGGAGGACATCGCCAAGGCGCTCGGGCACCAGTTCGGGATGGAGTTCCTGAACCTCGACCGTCCGGAGGAATCGAACAAGGTTTCGCTGTCGCTGCTCCCCGAGGACGTCATCAAGAAGCACATGGTGCTTCCGCTGTCCAAGCAGGGCGGCAGGCTCAAGATCCTGATCCACGACCCCATGGACCTGGAGCTGCTGGATCTCCTGCGATTCCGCCTCGGGTGCGAGCTTGACACGGCGATCGCCAGCCGGCGCCAGATCAAGGCGTTCGTCGACGGCGGCGCGGCCGAGAAGCCGCTCCTTGACAACAAGCCGCTCGTCACCGACTCGGTCGACGTCACCGTCGACAAGAGCGTTGACAGTTCGGTCGACAAGTCGATCGACGTCGATGGGGCAGGGGAGTCCGGCATCGTCCGCCTGGCCAACCGCATCATCATCGAGGCGGTCAAGAGCCGCGCGTCGGACATCCACATCGAGCCGATGAAGGACCGCGTCATCCTGCGCTACCGCATCGACGGCGAGTGCCTCGTGCGCGACAACATCCCCAAGCGCATGCAGGGTGCGCTGCTGGCCCGACTCAAGCTGATGGCCGGCGTCAACATCGCCGAGCGCCGCGTCCCGCAGGACGGCCGCATCAAGCTGCCGGTGGACGGCGTCCCTGTCGACTTCCGCGTCAGCTCGTGCCCCGCATACCACGGCGAGAGCGTCGTGCTTCGAATCCTCCGGCCGGACTCGGTGCGCATTGGCCTCGAGAACCTCGGCCTCGAGCGCGACACCCTCGACGTGTTCAACAGGGTGATCCGCCGCCCCAACGGCATCTTGCTGGTGACCGGGCCGACCGGTTCCGGCAAGACCACGACGCTCTACTCGGCGCTCGACATGCTCAATCGGCCCGACATGAAGATCATCACCGCCGAGGACCCGGTGGAGTACAACTTCAAGGGCATCAACCAGGTGCAGGTGCGCGACAGCATCGGCCTCACCTTCAGCGCAATCCTCAAGTCGATGCTGCGGCAGGCGCCCAACATCATCCTGGTGTGCGAGATCCGCGACCGCGAGGTCGCCGACATCGCGATCCAGGCGGCGCTCACGGGCCACCTGGTGTTCAGCACCCTCCACACAAACGAT
>CAYPOZ010000178.1:3366-5189 GCA_964412415.1 uncultured Isosphaeraceae bacterium
GCGCGTGGCACCATCATGAAGCCTGCGCCCAAGGGGTGCGCCGCGTGCAGCAACACCGGCTTCCGCGGCCGGCGCGGCATCTACGAGATGATGGTGCTCAACGCCGAGATCCGGGACCTTGCCTTCCAGCGCGCGACGGTCTCGCAGCTGCGCGCCGCGGCCATCCGCGGCGGCATGCGCAGCCTTCTTGGCGACGGCCGCATCAAGATCCTCAAGGGCATGACCACCCCGGAGGAGATTGCCAAGTTCGCGCAGATCGAGGGCTTCACGCCGGCGGAGATCGCCGCGGCCTGACGCCGAATCGCCGGACCAGAGGACCCCGCAAGGAGCATCAATGGCCTCAGAAGGACCCAGCAACCCGTCAGTCTCGGTGCAGGCGATGCAGATGGACCGCCTCCTGGACACCTGCGTCAGCACCGGCGCGTCTGACATCCACATCTCCATCGGGCGTCCGCCGACACTGCGTCTTCACGGCGGCCTCAAGAGGCTGGCGACGAAGAGCCTCGAGCCCGAGGACACGGTGTCGCTGATGAAGCAGATCACGCCCGAGCGCAACCAGCAGGAGCTGCAGGAGGTCGGCGGCTCCGACTTCGGCATCGCCTGGAAGGACAAGGCCCGCTTCCGCGTGTCCATCTTCAAGCAGCGCGGCGCCATCAGCATGGTGCTCCGGCAGATCCCCAACAAGCTGCTGTCGTTCGACGACATCGGACTGCCCGAGATGTGCCGCGAGCTGATCCGCCGCCCCCGCGGCCTCTTCCTCGTCACCGGTCCCACGGGGTCGGGCAAGTCGACGTCGCTCGCGACGATGATCGACCACATCAACCTCACGCTCGAGCGGCACATCGTGACCGTCGAGGACCCGATCGAGTTCTACCACTACCACAAGAAGTCGGTCGTCAACCAGCGAGAGGTGCATGTCGACGTGCCGAGCTTCTCGGAGGCGCTCAAGCGCGTGCTCCGCCAGGACCCCGATGTGATCCTCGTCGGCGAGATGAGAGACCTCGAGACGATCGAGGCGGCGATCCGCGCCGCCGAGACGGGCCACCTGGTGTTCGGCACCCTGCACACGACCGGCGCTTCAGGCACCATCAACCGAATCATCGACGCCTTCCCCGCAACCCAGCAGGAGCAGATCCGGGTGCAGCTCTCGGTGGCGCTGATCGCCGTACTGAGCCAGGTGCTCCTGGTCCGCAAGGACAAGCCCGGGCGCGTGGCTGGCCACGAGTTCCTGGTGGTGACCCCGGCGATCGCCAACCTCATCCGCGAGAACAAGACCTACCGCATCGACTCGGCCATCCAGACCGGCAAGAAGTTCGGAATGCAGCTCCTTGACGACAACCTGTGGGGCCACTTCAGCAAGGGCCTCATCTCGGCAGAGGAGATGATCGACAAGGCCAGAAACCCGGGCGACCTGCGCGACCGTGTCCACCGCGCGGGAGGGTCGGTCGGTCGTGCGGAGTGGGACGTCGAGGACGTGAAGGTCTGAGATAAAGCGACACCGATCAGGTGTCGCTCGCCAGAAGCGTCCTATCGGGGGAACAGTCCCCGTCGCGGCACCGTATTCTTGGACGTATGCCAGAGCTCGACCCCTCCGAAATGAAGGGGCGTCGCCTCGGTCGCGTGCTGACCAAGATGGGCAAGGTCACGCGCGAGCAGGTGCACGCCGCCCTCGCGAAGCAGCCGTCCCTGAAGAAGAAGCTTGGCGAGGTGCTCGTCGAGATGGGTCTTGTGACTCCGCGCGACATTGCGGTCGCGGTAGCCGGTCAGGCCGGGATGCGGTTTGTCGAGGTGTCGATCAACGACATTGCCGAGGACGTCCTCGC
>CAYPOZ010000179.1:0-5181 GCA_964412415.1 uncultured Isosphaeraceae bacterium
TGCGCGGCCAGGGATGCCGCGTGAAGGTCACCGAGATCGACCCGATCTGCGCGCTGCAGGCGGCGATGGAGGGCTTCGAGGTGGTGCGCCTCGAGGACGAGATTCCCACGGCCGACCTCTTCATCACGGCCACCGGCAATTGCGACATCATCACCGCCGACCACATGCGCCGCATGAAGGACAAGGCGATCATCGGCAACATCGGCCACTTCGACAACGAGATCGACATGCTCGGCCTGGCAAAGCTCAAGGGCGTGCGCCGCGTGAACATCAAGCCGCAGGTCGACGAGTGGGTGTTCCCGGGCGGCAGGTCGATCATCGTGCTCGCCGAGGGCCGCCTGCTCAACCTCGGCTGCGCGACTGGCCACCCGAGCTTCGTGATGAGCGCAAGCTTCACCAACCAGGTCATCGCGCAGGTCGAGCTGCACCGCAACGCGCCCCGCTACGGCAAGAAGGTCGTGACGCTGCCGAAGCACCTCGACGAGAAGGTCGCGAGGCTGCACCTCGACAAGCTCGGCGTGCGTCTCACGAAGCTCTCGCGCAAGCAGGCCTCCTACATCGGCGTGCCTGCCGAGGGTCCCTACAAGCCCACTCACTACCGGTACTGATCCGCCATCGGCATCGGGTCCTGCGCACTGCCCCCTGAACGGGAGCGGTGCGCGGTGGCCGTGTGGCGGCGCTAGGATCCGCGCCCTCACATGGCATCACGAGCGCGACAGGCGCGCGGCCGCTCACGCCGCGCATGGAGATCCGCACGCACGAGCGACCGGCACGAGCTCTACGAGAAGTCGGTGCAGGACCCGCAGAGCGAGTGCGCGTACATCGAGCGGATATACCGCGGCCTGCGCGGGCGTGCGCCCGTCTCGCTGCGCGAGGACTTCTGCGGCACGGCCCTGGTCAGCCGGATGTGGGTGCGCAGGAAGGGAAGGGTGGCGCATGGCGTCGATCTCGACCCGGAGGTTCTCGCGTGGGCCAAGGCGCGTGCCGCCACCGACCTCGGCGACGATGCGCGGTCGCGGCTGTCGCTCCTCAAGGGCGACGTGCGGACAGTGCGCACCGCGCCGGTGGACGTGCTCGTGGCGATGAACTTCAGCACCTTCGTGTTTCACACGCGTGCGGCGCTGCTGGAGTACTGCCGTTCGGCGCGCACCCGGCTCAAGCGCGACGGCGTGATCATCGTCGATGCGTACGGCGGGTCAGGATCGTGGACCGAGCAGGAGGAGGAGCGCAACCTCGACGGCTTCACCTACGTGTGGGACCAGGCGATGGTGAATCCCGTCACCGGCCGCGTGCGCAACCACATCCACTACAGGTTTCCTGACGGGACCAGCCTTCGCCGCGCCTTCACCTACGACTGGAGGCTTTGGACCTTGCCCGAGATCCAGGAGGTGATGGTCGAGGCGGGGTTCCGCCGGCCTGTCGTCTACTGGGAAGGGACCACCAAGGATGGCGAGGGCAATGGCGTGTTCCGCCCAAGCGCGCGCGGCGAGGCCTGCGAGGCGTGGGTCGCCTACATCGCTGCAGAGGCATGATCGCGGGCGCCCCGAGCGTGCGCCGCACCTACGATCGCGGAGTGCCGTCCGCAGCAATGACAGACCACCCGCTTGCGCCGCTCCTTGCGGAGCGCCTTGAGTCAGTCGGGCGCATCTTCGAGCGCGCGCTCGTGAGCGACGTTCCTGTGGTGAACTCGCTGTGCCGGCACGTGGAGCGGTACCGCGGGAAGATGCTGCGGCCGACGCTGGTGATCGTGTCGGGCGTCGCTGCGCGAGGCGCGGGCGGCGGCTCCACCGGCGAGCCGCCAATGGAGCGCCATGACACGCTCGCTGCCGTCGTCGAGATGATCCACATGGCGACGCTCGTGCACGATGACGTGCTCGACGAGGCGGACCTCCGCCGCGGCGGCGCCACCATCAACAGCCTGCGCGGCAACGAGACCGCCGTGATGCTCGGCGACTACCTGATCTCGAGCGCGTTCAGGCTCTGCTCGACGCTCGGCGACTCGAGCCTCAACCTGGCGCTCGGCGAGACGACAAACGCGCTGTGCGCCGGCGAGATCCTGCAGCTCTCGCACCGGGGCGACATGGCGCTCGGCGAGGCCACCTACTTCGACATTGTGCGAGGCAAGACCGCAGTGCTCGTCGGGTCCTCGTGCAGGCTTGGCGCGCGGCTCGCGGGCGCGCCAGACCGCGTGTGCGACTCGCTTGGCGCGTTCGGCGAGGAGCTCGGCATCGCGTTCCAGATCCAGGACGATGTGCTCGACCTTGTGGGCGACCAGCAGGTGGTGGGCAAGACGCTCGGGATCGACCTGCGCAAGGGCAAGCTGACCCTGCCGATGGTGATGCACCTGGCCGACTGCGATGCGGTGACGCGCACACGAACGCTCGAGCTCATCCGGCATGTCGATGCGATCGCCGTGCGAGACCTCATGGAGAGGTCCGGTGCGATCGAGCGCGCGCGGCAGCGCGCGATGCACATGGTGGCCTCGGCCAAGGCGCGGCTCGACGAGCTGCCGGGCTCGGCCGCACGCGACCTGCTGCATCTGATGGCGGACGCCGTCGTCGACCGGAGCAGCTGAGCTCCGGCTCCGACGCACGTGGCGTGTGGCGGCCCGCGCCCTGAATGCGCGTCAGCCCGCGGTTGCCCATCCGCGCTTTGGCGCGGCGGCCGACTTTGGCCTGACGGCCGGCGCGGAGCCGCTGCGCAGCCCAGATGCCCGGTTGGCGGCGATCAGTTCGGCCATCATGGTGTCATTGAGCTGCATCGGATGGCCCTGCCAGCGCACGATCCCGTCCGCTGACACGACGGCCACATGCGGGATCGCGGTGACGCCGAATCCCTTCTTCATCCGAGCGTCCGGATCGACTCCGATCGGGTAGCGGAACGAGTTGGCCGGGTAGCCCGCGCGCCCGAGCCCCGTGCGGAGCGTGCCGGCCTGCTCGTCGGAGATCCCAACGACGACGAGGTCCTGCTCGTTGCGTGTCGCCAGCTCGTTCATGTGCGGCACCGCATTCATGCACGGCCCGCACCACGACGCGAAGAAGTCGACGACGACCAGCCGGCCGTCAAGGCGCGGAGGTCCGTTGAGCCACTGGCTGACGTTCATCGCAGGCGCGGACTTGCCGCGGAGGTCGCGCGCCTTCTTCGGGTCGATGGCGTTTGCGTATGGGGGCCAGTCGGCCTTCGGCGCGGGAGTTGCCGCGTCGGCCGCAGCGGCTGCTGGCGGCTGCAGCGAGGGCTTCGCCGGATTCCGGTCCGCGAGCGCGTCCTTCACGGCGTCAACAAGACCCTTGCGATTGAGGCCTGCGGCACGCACGGTGCCCGCGCGGTCGACCACGATGTTGACGGGCTTCTTCCACACGCCAAGCGCATCGCACCATGCGCCGCTCGCGTCCACAGCGAGGATCGAGGTCATGTTGCTTGTGTTCACGCGCTTCTGGGCGTCTGCAGCCCCGTCGGGCGTATGCAGCGCGACGACGACCAGGTCCGGGTCCTTGAGCAGCTGCGCGAGCGCCTGCTCCGTCGAGCGCACAGCCTGCATGCCGTTGCGCGAGGTGAAGGACTGGATCACGACCACCTTGCCCGCAAACACGGGAGCGCCATCCTTGAACGGAGTGACGGCGCTCGGCAGCGGGAGCGCCCATCCGATTCGCTCGTCGAGTGCCTCGCGGTCCGCGGCGTCAAGACGCTCGAGGCTGCCCGCCGGCGTGGGCGGCACGTCGACGCGCTTTGGTGGCGGGGGCGGTGCGGGATTGGCTGGTGCACCGGACGATCCACCTGGCGTTGCCCCCGCTGGCGGTGCGGCGATCGGCGGCCTCTTGGGCTTCGTTGCCGGGTCAGGCTCTGGGTCGGGACCCTCGGGAATCGCGGGCGGAGCGGGCGCGGCCGGCGCGGCCGGCGGTGCGGGATCCGCTGGCGGCGTCGACTGCCACGCGGTCGACGCGGCCGACACGATCGACGCGAGGGCAGTGACCGACACGAGTGCGGCAATCCGCATTGCGAGCCTGCATCCGGCCTGTTCGCGCGTCATGCGCGTCAGTCTATGCGGGTCACCCACCCCTAACGCCAGATTGGGCACGCCATGTTGTCGATGAGCCGCACCGAACCGAGGCGGGCCGCGATCAGTGCACGCGTCGGCTCATGGAAGTCGGTCGCCGGCATCAGGTCGCTGGCCCTGCGGACGGTGGCGTACTCCACGTCGAGCCCATGCTCCTCGAGCGTGCCGCGCATCAGGAGCTCGGCGGTGGCGATGCGCTGTGCGGCCATGCAGGTCTGGAGCGCGCGGTAGAGGCCCAGCGCCTGATCCCGCTGCTCATCGCGAGACCATCCTGCTCGCGCACGGTGGGGCAGCGCACGATCTCAATCCCGCGTGGGCACCCGGGAGCGGTCTCGGGGTGCGAGGCCAGCTCCTCGATCAGCCTGAGCTGCTGGAAGTCCTTCTCCCCGAAGCATGCCGCTCGCGGCAGGGTGAGCTCGAAGAGACGGGCCACGACCTGGCAGACCCCGCCGAAGTGTCCCGGCCTGCATGCATCCTCGAGGGCTGGGGTGCGAGCGACCGCCGGCAGCGCGAGGGCATCAGCGTCAACCCTCGCCGCCTCAAGGCCGCGGGGGTAGATCTCTTCAGGGGCGGGGGCGAACACTGCGTGCGCGCCCGCAGACTGCGCGATTGCCAGGTCGGCATCGAATGTGCGGGGATACCGGTCAAAGTCCTCGCCTGGCCCGAACTGGGTCGGGTGACGAACACCGTCACGATCACCGGGCCGCCGATGGTCGCGGCCCGCCGGATCAGCGCGGCGTGGCCGGCGTGGAGGGCGCCCATGGTGGGCACCAGCACGCCTCCGTGGAACGGGGTGCACTCGGTTCCTGAGCGCAGGATCTGCATCCATCAAAAGGTAGTCCCGGCAGAATTGGCGCAACGAGGGGCCGAACGCTGAATCCGGATCAGGACTCGTTGCGATAGTGACTTTGGGCAGTTGGGCGGCTACACTCGCCTGACTTGAGACTCAGTCTCAATTAGGTCGGCGTGGGGCTCCTGCAGGCGTCGGGGGCTCTCGGTCGGCCTCAGGACCGAGTCCCAGCAGCACGGCCCACGGCCATTGTGGCGCAGGCCACCAGAGGATCACGAATCATGCCACTCACCCGCCCGATCTACCTCGACAACGCAGCCACCACCCGATGCGACCC
>CAYPOZ010000180.1:0-969 GCA_964412415.1 uncultured Isosphaeraceae bacterium
GGGTAGTGCGGGCAGCGCGGGTAGTGCGGGCAGCGCGGGTAGTGCGGGCGGCGCGGCTGGCGCACCCAGCGCGGGCAGCGCGGCGATCGCGGGCAGCGCGCAGCCGCGGCTGATCGCGCGCGACGCGGAGGCGCCGCTTCTCGCTGACGCGGAGGTCTCCGGCTGATGCGCATCATGGTGCTTGGTGCCGGGGCCCAGGTGGGCCGCGCGCTGAAGGAGCACCTGGCCGCGCACGGCGAGGTGTTCGCCTTCGAGCGCTCCGACGTTGACCTTGCGGCGCAGGGCGTAGCCAGCGCGGCGGTGGACCATGTGCGCCCCAACATCGTGGTGAACGCGGCCGCGTACACGGCCGTCGACGCGGCCGAGACTGACCGCGAGCGCGCCATGCAGGTGAATGCGCACGGTGTTGGCGAGCTCGCGCGCGCGTGTGTTCGGCACCGCGCTGCCATCATCCACTACAGCACCGACTACGTCTTCGATGGCAGGAAGAGCGCGCCGTACACCGTCAAGGACAGGCCCGCTCCCGTGGGCGCCTACGGCATCAGCAAGTTTGCGGGCGAGCGCGCGGTGATGCGCGTGTGCATGGACGGCCAGTCGGAGGACCCCGCGCGCGCGATGCCGATGTTCACGCCGTGGCTGGTGCTTCGCGTGGCGTGGGTCTACGCGCCCTATGGCCGCAACTTCCTGCTCACGATGCTGCGCCTGGCGCGCGAGGGCAAGCGGCTGCAGGTGGTGGCCGACCAGCACGGAACGCCCATGAGCGCCGACTGGATCGCGCGCATGACGGCCGCGCTCGTGTGCCCCGACGGCACGCTTGCCGCGACGGGCCTGCATCACCTGAGCCCCGCAGGATCCACCACATGGGCGGGATTCGCGCAGCGCATCATGGAACGCGCGCATGCGATGGGCCTGCTGCCGGGCATCGCGGAGCCTCCCGCAGTGACCCCGATCGCCACGCGCGACTATCCC
>CAYPOZ010000180.1:979-5163 GCA_964412415.1 uncultured Isosphaeraceae bacterium
CGCGCGCCGGCCCGCGCAGAGCCGGCTCGTCGACAGCCTCGGCGACCTGCTGCCGACGAGACCGGACTGGACCGAACTGCTCGACGAGACGCTCACGCAGCTGGCGGCGCGGGCGCAGGCGTAGGGGCAGCTGGTGGCGCGGCTGGCGGCGTCACAGGCTCGTCCGACACCACAGATCCCTGCTGGAGCATGATCGAGCGCGTGCACTCGCGGCCGATGAGCTCGCGCGAATGCGACGCGAGCACCAGGATGCCCGACTGCGCCACGAGATTGCGCATGCGCGCCTCGGCCTTGGGCTGGAAGCTCTGGTCGCCCACCGACAGCCACTCGTCCATCAGCAGGATGTCCGCGGGCACGCTTGTGACGATCGCCAGCGCCAGCCGCAGCTTCATGCCCGAGGAGTAGGTGCGCACGGGCATCTGCAGGAAGTCGCCGAGCTCGCAGAACTCCGCGATGTCGTCGCGGATGCGCCTCATCTGCGCGCGCCCCACGCGCATCATCAGCCCGCGCAGCATGATGTTCTCGTAGCCCGTGGCCTCGGGCTCGATGCCCAGCGACGGGTCGAGCAGCGTGGCGATGCGTCCCTCGCTGGTGCGCGTGCCTGCGGTGGGCGGGTACGCGCCAGAGAGCACGCGCAGCAGCGTGGTCTTGCCCGCGCCGTTGTGGCCCATGATGCCGAGCCGGTCGCCGGCGCGCAGGTCGAAGCTGATGTCGTTGAGCGCGTGCACCACGGTGATGCCGTACTCCTGCCCGATGCGCCCTCCGGTGGCCGACGACACGAGCTTGTGCTTGAGCGAGTACCCACGCGCGCCCAGGACGGGCAGGTGCACGGTGACATGTTCAAGGCAGAGCCGTGGCATCGGTCACATCCAGTAGACGAGCTGCTTGCGCTTGCTCGCGGTGATCATGAGCGCGCCGGCGGTCAGGGCCACGCACAGGCCGCCGCCGACGATCCAGAAGATGGGCTCGAGCGGCTGCCCAAGCAGGGGCCTGCGCATCAGCTCGAGCAGGTAGTAGAAGGGGTTGAAGAGCAGGAACTTCGACCGCTGCACGTCTCCCTCGGGATACCAGAAGACGGGCGTCAGGAACATCATCATCTGCATGACGCTGGTGATGACCTGGATCACGTCGCGGAAGCGCGCGCAGAGGACGCCCACGAGCAGCGCCGTCGACTGCAGCGTCATGATCACGATGGCGATGCCGGGAATGAACGCCAGCGTGTGCCAGTTGGGGATGATGCCGGCGTAGATCGCGACAGGGATGAAGATGATGAAGTGGTGCGCGGTGAAGATCACGTGGCGCGCGACGATGCGCCACACGAACGCGCTCACGGGGAACGGCGACTGCCGCAGGTAGCTGCCTGCGCCCACGATGCAGTTGCACCCGTCGTTGATGGTGGTGGAGATGAACTGCCAGAAGATGATGCCCAGCGTCACGTACGGGAAGAACGTGCTCAGCGGCACGCCGAAGATCGCGGCGTAGAGCGGCCCGAGCCCCGCCAGCATGATGCCCATGCTGATGGTGATCCACCACGGCCCCAGGAACGAGCCCCTGTACTTGAGGCTGATGTCGTACCACGCCAGCGTGAGCCAGAGGTCGGCCGCGCACGTGCCTTGCCACCAGTCCTTGGCTGTCGCGCGCAGCTCGTGCACAGGCGCGGCATGCTACGGCAGCCAAGTACCCTTCGCGCGCGGTGATCCACGTCGTCATCGTCAACTTCAACGCAGGTGCGATGCTCGCGGATGCGGTGGCGTCGGTGATCGGCGACGCCGACCGCGTGGTGGTCGTCGACAATGCGTCATCCGATGACAGCCTGGCGCAGCTCGAGCGGCGCGTGGGCGCGCATGCTGGGCTTACGGTCGTGCGACGAGCCGCAAACGGCGGGTTCTCGGTGGGATGCAACGACGGGCTGCGCGCGCTAGGGTGGATCGGCGGAGCGGGCGCGGGTGCGGCGGGCGTTGGTGCGGCGGGCGTTGGTGCGGCGGGCGGCGCGGCCCAGCCTGGCTCGCCCGACGACGCGGTGCTCTTCCTGAACCCTGATGCGCGGTGCATGCCCGGCGCGCTGGATGCGCTGCGCAACACGCTGCTGTCCGACAAACGCGTGGGCGCCGTGGGTGGCCTACTCGTAGGCGAGGACGGCCGCGAGCAGGGGGGCGCCCGCCGGCTGATCCCCACGCCGTGGCGCGCGTTCGTGCGCGCGTTCGGGCTGTGGCGCTTCAGCCGCTGGTGGCCGGCCACGTTCCCCGACTTCCACCTGCTGAACGCGCCGCTGTCGGACGAGCCCTTCGCGGTCGAGGCCGTCTCTGGCGCATGCATGATGGTGAGGCGATCGGCAATCGACGAGGTCGGCCCCTTCGACGAGGGCTACTTCATGCACTGCGAGGACCTTGACCTGTGCATGCGCCTCAACCGCGCGGGGTGGCTCGTGTGGTTCGTGCCCAAGGCGCGCATCTGGCATGCGCTGCGCGGCACGACTGGCGGCCGCACGATCGGCACGGAGTGGCACAAGCACCGCGGCATGGTGCTCTTCTACCGCACGTACTGGGCGCCTTCGTATCCCGGGCCGATGATGTGGCTTGTGTATGCGGGCGTGTGGGCGCGCTTCAGCGCTGTGGCGCTGTGGCTGGCGCTGCGCCGCGTGGCCGGCACAGGATCGCGGCGGGGATGAGACCGATCGCGAACGCGGTGGCGTTCATCTGGTAGCTGTCGAACTGGCACGCCACGAGGAACGCGATCACGGCGCCAAGAAGGCCCGCATCGAGCCATGTGGGCACGGGGCCGGTGAGCGAATCGCCCAAGGACGCGTCAGCGCACTGCCTGTGCGACGAGTCGATGGACGGCCCGCGCGTGCCGGCAGGCGCGAGCGCGCGCCACGCCACCGCCATGATCACGCAGACCCATCCGAGGTAGATGCCGAAGCCGATGAGGCCGGTCTCGGAGAGCGTCTGGATCCACGTGGAGTGCGGGTGCCCGATCTCGACACCCTCGCGCTGTGCGGGCGTGAGCGTCACGTCGTGCTCGGCGGCGTGCTTGGCGCGCGGCAGCACCGAGCCGAAGCCGATGCCAGTGAGGTGCGCCTCGCGCCACTGCTTGAGCGAGTAGTCCCAGATGTGCGTGCGCGAGTCCGCGAGCTTGATGCGCCGCGCCATCTCGCTGATGGGTGCGCCTTGCGCGGCGGGGGCGGCATCTGCGGGGACGGCTGCGTGTGCCATGACGGCTGGATTCGCTGCATCGGCGTCATCAGGGGCGTTGGCTGTGTTGGCGGCGGTGGCAGTCGCTGCGGCGTTCGCCGGCATCACCTGCTCAGTGGCAGTCGCTGACTTCACGCCAGCGGGCAGCGGGATGATGGCAGCGGGCACGGGGTCCTGCACCACGAGTGCAGCAAACCGCTTCTCCACGCGGTCGCCCACGAAGAGCCAGACGATGCAGAGGATTGCGGCGCCGACGCACGCGCGGGTGATCGCGCGCTGGATCCAGCCGCGCTGGCGGATTGCGAGCACGAGCGCCACCACCACCACTTCGATTGCGGCGCCTATCACCACGCCCTTGGTGCTTGCGATGACGAGGCCGATTGCGGCGAGCGACGCGAGCGCGACGGCGACCATCGCGCGCCGCCACGGAATCGATACCGCCATCATCATCCAGATGGCGAACCCGATCGCGCACCATGCGCCCATGAAGGTGTACATGTGGAAGCCGCCGCCGGTGCCCTTCTCGGCGCGAAGCGTGGGCCATCCCCACCAGTATTGCGAGAGCTGCAGCGCGTTCCCGCACGCGACACCCGCGAGAAGTCCGCCGATCATCCAGCGCCAGCGGTCCATCACTGGCCAGAGGAGCGGCACCCACAGGATTGCGCGGAACGCGCCCCACTGGCGCAGGCCGTAGCTCGCGTCCTCGCTCCAGAGAAGCGTGATGCCGGTCCACGCGGCCCACGCCACAAGCAGCAGCCAGAACCACTCGCGGAACATCAGCGCCCACGCGCGCCACAGCCTGTGCACGCGCAGTGCGCCCATGATGCACAGCAGCACAAAGCCCACGTTGGCGGGGGCGTTGGCGATGGGCTGAAGGAAGATCGCGACGCTGGCGACGACCGCGTGCGCGGCGTGTCCAATGGCATCACGCTCTCGCACTCTGGCGAGCTCCGTGGCGAGATCCGTTCGCGACGCCACGATGTCAGCTGGGAG
>CAYPOZ010000181.1:0-5089 GCA_964412415.1 uncultured Isosphaeraceae bacterium
GGAGAGGTACGGCCCAGGCTGGATCGGCGTCGTGAGCAGGATGTCGAGCGATCCGTCCTCGCGTTCCTTGCTGACCGCGGTGGCGCTGGTGTTGAGTGCGGCAAGCGTCACAATGATGACTTCGGCACCGAGCACCGACGCAAGCGCCAGCCGCAGGGCACCGTCGCTGAGCGTGCCGCCTCGGTGCAGCACAAGAGTGCCAAGCGCGATGCCGATGCCGGCCGCGAGGAATCCCCATCTGAATGCCCGAGCCTTCACGGTCTGCCCGCGCAGGTGAAGCTCGCGCCACGCGATTGGGTTGTGGCCGACGGTGCGCGGATCGCGTGCGCTCTCCGCGCGCATGCGTCCGCCGGCGGCTGGGCTTCCTGCACCAAGGAGCCGCACGCGCAGCGTGGCCCACAGGCAGAGCCCCGTCGAGAGCGCCACGAACAACCAGACCTGCGTGCCCACCGGATGACCGAGCCACGCACGCATGAACCACGGCGCCTGTGTCCCCGCGAACTCCCGCGGCGAGTAGGTGGCCGGTGTGAGCAGCGCCTCGATGCCCAGGAATGGGTTCAGCGGCGTGCACACTGTGGTCCATGTCGCATCGGGACCAACACCTGAAGGGGTTCGCAGCCCGAGATCGATCGCATAGGTCACCACGAGGTACAGCACCACGCAGGAGTAGAAGACGAACACCGCACGGCGGCCCGCCACACGCGTCACGCTCAGGGTGACCGCGATCGCCCCCACCAGCAGCGCCGACGCAGCCGCCACCAAGTAGCTGCCGATGATGGTGCTGCCGGGTACGCCGCCGAAGAGCTGCATCACCGCGAAGAGCGGGAACGTCGACATCAGCAGCGCGAGCACGAAGAAGAGCCGGCCGAAGAGGTTGCCGAGCACGATCTGCAGCGAGCTCAGCGGCGTCGTGAGCAGGATGTCCCATGTGCGCGGGTTCGACTCCTGCGCGATCGCGCCACCCATGAAGACCGGCGTCAGCAGGCAGATCAGCGCCACCTGCCCGTAGCTCACCACCTGGAATGCGTTCGACCCGCGCTGCGCGAGGTCGCGCAGCGACGTGCCGGACCCCAGCAGCGCAAAGAGCAGGATCACGATCATCAGCGCAAGGAACCCCGCGCGGATGTAGAGGTGCCTCGTGCGGCGCGAGCCGCCCTGCACCAGCCTCAGGCAGATGGGGTTGAGGGGCAGCAGCCGAAGCACTGACGCGATCGCCCCTTGCATGCGCGCGAGTCTATTCCGCGGCGCCCGGCAGGTTGTGCCCCGAGTGCCAATGCGCGACAATGGGCACCCCCCGCGGCGCCAAGGCGCCTTCGGCACGCCGCCATGCCAGAGCTCTCGCCATCCTTCATCATGGTCTCGCTGCTGCTGGTGGCAGGCGCTGTGGCGGTCGGTGCGCTGCTCGGATCCATGATCCGGTCAATGCTGCTGCGCCAGGCGCGGGATCGCGAGGCGGCACAGGCGGCGGAGGCATCGCAGAAGGCTGTCGATGCAGCCACATCGCGCGCTCGCGAGATCGAGCGCGCCGCCGAGCGAGCGGCGAGCGAGCGCCGCGCAGCGGTCGACCGCGAGGTGGCCACAGCGCTTGCGGGGATGCAGGAGAGCCAGGAGCGCGCGCAGCGCATCCAGGACACCCTCGAGCGCAAGCTTGAGCGCATCGCCGAGCGCGAGACCCGGCTCGACGCGCAGGAGCAGGCGCTCACGGCGCGCGCGAAGGAGATCGAAGATCGCCTCGCGTCGCTTGAGCGCGACCGCACCGCGCTGCGCGACCGCCTTTCGCAGATCTCCGGCCTCTCGCCCGAGAAGGCGCGCGAGCTGGTGCTGCAGGACGCGCGCGAGCGCAGCGAGCTTGAGGCCGCGGCCCTCGAGCAGAAGCTCGTTGCAGAGGCCGAGTCGCGCGCCGCCGACAGGGCCCGCGAGGTCACGCTGCAGGCGATCCAGCGCTACGCGGGCCAGACCGCCGCAGACTCCATCGTGCGCACGGTGAAGATCCCCAGCGACGACATGAAGGGCCGGCTGATCGGCCGCGAGGGACGCAACATCCGCGCCATCGAGAAGGCCACGGGCGTCGACATCATCATCGACGACACGCCCGGCGTCATCGCCGTGAGCTGCTTCGACCGTGTGCGCCAGACGATCGCCGTCGAGGCGCTGCAGAAGCTCGTCGCCGACGGACGCGTGCACCCATCGCGCGTCGAGGAGGCCGTTGAGCACGCGCGCCGCGAGGTACACGACCGCATCAACACCCTCGGCACGGAGGCCGTTGTCGAGGCCAACGTGCAGGGCCTCCAGCCGAAGGTCATCGAGACGATGGGGCGCCTCGGCTTCCGCACCAGCTATGGCCAGAACGTGCTGCGCCACTCGATCGAGGTCGCGTACCTCTGCCAGCTGATCGCCGACCAGCTCGGCCTCAATGGCGCGATCGCGCGCCGCGCAGGCTTCCTGCACGACATCGGCAAGGCGATGGACCATGAGGTGCAGGGCGGCCATGCGGTCATCGGCATGGACTTCCTGAAGCAGTACGGCGAGCGCAGCGAGGCCGTGCTGAACGCCGTCGGCGGACACCACCTCGATATCCCCACCACCACGCCCTACACGCCCATCGTGATGGCCGCCGATGCGATCAGCGGTGCACGCCCCGGCGCCCGGCGCGAGTCGATGGAGATGTACATCAAGCGCCTTAGGCAGCTCGAGGACATCGCGAAGGCGCAGCCGCACGTCACCGAGGCCTATGCGATCCAGGCAGGCCGCGAGGTGCGAGTGATCGTCGATGCGGCCAAGGCCGATGACGCGCACGCGTACCTGATCGCCAAGCGCATCGCGGAGCAGGTGCAGGCCGAGATGACGTTCCCCGGCGAGATCAAGGTGACCGTACTTCGTGAGGTGCGCGCGGAGGCCACCGCGCGCTGAGCGCCGCTGCGCGGCACGTGCGAGCGCGTACGACGAGCCCCCGCCCACTTCACGTGCAGACGCTCTCGCACATCCAGTCGCTGCTCGCCGCGCGGGGCATCTCGCCGCGCCACGCGTTTGGGCAGAACTTCCTGCACGACCACAACAAGATCCGGCAGCTGATCGCGCGCGCCGCGATCGCGCCGGGTGAGACAGTGCTCGAGGTCGGCCCAGGCACTGGCGCGCTCACCGTGGCGCTCATCGCCGCAGGTGCGCGCGTGATCGCCGCAGAACTCGACCGAGACATGTGCGCGATCGTCACGTCAGAGGCGGCGCGCGCACTCGAGCTGCCGCGGCCCGAGGGCGCGCCACCCGCGCACGAGGCGTTCACGCTCATCGAGGGCGACTGCCTCGCGGGCAAGCACTCGGTCTCGCCAGCGCTCGCTGCGGCACTCGGCGAGCGGCCATTCGCGCTCGTCGCCAACCTCCCCTACCACGCGGCGACGCCGCTCATGCTCAACCTGCTCTGCGACTGGCCCACGTGCCGCGGCCAGTTCGTGACGATCCAGCGCGATGTGGCTGACCGGTTGATGGCCAAGGCCTCCAGCGACGCATACGGCGCGCTCTCGGTGATGGCGTCGCTGCTTGCGAACGTCAGCATGATCTCGGTGCTGCCGCCGGGCTGCTTCTGGCCTGCACCGAAGGTCACGAGCGCCATGGTCGCGATCGAGCCGCGCACCCCCCGCCCATCCATCGACACGCACCGCCTCTCGGCGTTCCTTCACCGCGTCTTCTCGATGCGGCGCAAGCAGCTGGGCAGGATCCTTGGCGATGCGGTCGCGTGGCCCGAGGGCGTCACGCGCACGATGCGTCCGGAGCAGCTCAGCCCCGAGCTGCTGCTGGAACTCGCGCAGCGGGTGCCAGCTCCCGAGTCCGGGCCCACTGCACCGCCTGCCTGAACATCCGCAGGCCAAGCGGCTCGCGCTGTCGCTGCTCAGATGGCACGCGCGTCCATGTGGGATGCTGCGTCCAGCGGGTCCACCGCTCGGGGTGCGGCATCAGCCCGAAGACCACACCCGATGCCCGCGACGGCGCCCATCGAGCCGTTGAAGTTCTCGTCGCGCGAGTAGCGCAGCGCCACCTGCCCGGCTGACTCAAGCCGCGCCATCGCGGCCGCATCGGTGAAGAAGCGGCCCTCTCCGTGCGCGCTCGGCAGCATGTCATCGGGTGCCTCGCAGGCAAGGCCGTGCGTCCACACGCAGACTGTCGATGCGGGGATCTCCACTCGCGTCCAGCGGTCCACGAACCGCGCCCCCTGGTTCTGAAGCAGCGCTACGGACGCGGGTGCCGCCTCAGCGGGCCATGCGCCACCGCGACTGCCGGACCCGGCTGCGGGTCCTGGCAGCAGCCCAGCCTGCACCGCGATCTGGAATCCGTTGCATGGGCAGATGATCGGCACGCCGCGCACGGCCGCGTCACGAAGCGCCGGATACACCTCGCGTCGCATCAGTGCGCCCATGATGCGGCCGGCGGCGATGTCGTCACCAAAGCTGAATCCGCCCGGAAGCCCGATCAGGTCCGCGCGCGCAATGCGCGATGGGTCGCGCGCGAGAGTCGACAGCAGCACACGCTCGGCGCGCGCGCCGGCCGCCTCGAACGCATGCGCGAGCTCGCCGTCGCAGTTGATGCCGGGCGCCGTGATCACCAGTGCCGTGAGTTCGCGTGCGCTCATGTGAGTATCGCTCATGGGTGCCTCGCTCATGCCTGCCACGAAGAATCCCATGCCGCGCGCAGCGCATCGATGCTGATGCGCTCTGGCGCCACGACGCCGTCGATGACCAGTTCGCCGGAGACGTCGAATCGCCCGATCGTGGCGTGCGGCACATCGCCGAGCGCATCGCGCAGGCCCGGCAGGTCACGCTCACGCACCTCAAGCAGGTACCGCGACGGATCCTCCGCGAATGCAACCGCGCGCACGTGAGCGGCAGTCCCACCGCCATGCGCCAGCTCCGCCGCCGCGCGCGCTGTGCGCGTGAGCGGCACCTTGCGAAGGTCAATGTGAAGCCCGCATCCGCCGGCAAATGCCATCTCGGCAGCGGCTACCAGCAGTCCACCCTCGCTCGGGTCATGCGCGCTGCGCACGAAGCCCGACCGGATCGCCTTCGCCACGGCCGCAGCGATCGCAGGCCCGCGCTCGAGG